>NZ_JAHLPK010000001.1:0-447335 GCF_018917875.1 Acetanaerobacterium sp. MSJ-12
TTGGTGGAGACGGCGCCGGTGCTGGTGTCCTTGGCCTGGTAGGTGGTGGGGCTGTAGATCTGCTCCTGGTCGTAGAGCTGGCTCTCCCGGTCCGCCAGGGTGACGGCGGAGCCGGTCTGGGGGGTAATGGTGAACTGGTCGAAGTCCCCGGCGAAGAACTGCACCGTCACGTCGTCTTTGTTCCAGCCGTTTTCGTTGGCTTTGGGCAGCCGGGTGTAGTGGTAGTCGCTGCCGGGGGCCTGGGTGTTCGAGGCGGGGTCGTCCGGGTCCAGCGGCTCCAGGGGCCGCTCGTTGAGGAGGGTCTTGCCCATATAATCCTTGTTTTGGAAGACATCGTCCTCCAACATCTGGCCCAGCTTCACCGCCTGGCCGTTGCTCTCGGTGACCTTGACATAGTAGACCACCTTGTACTCGGTGTTCCCCACCATGGTCAGGGGGATGCCGCCGCTGCCGTTGATTGCCTGGCCGACTTTGGTGCCGTTGACGGTCACCGGGTAGGTGCTGTCGTTGAGAAAGTTGATGCCCTGGGTGGGGTAGTTTTGGGCGTCGTCCGAGTTCTTGAGGTGCAGATTGAACGTCTGTCCGGCACAACTGCTGCTCTTGTTTTTGATAACCGATTCCACCCGCAAGACCGTGCCCGGAGCGACCACCGCATTCGGTGTGACCACCGTGTTGCTCGTCCCGTCGTAGAGGGTCATATTGACCAACTGGGGGTCAAAATCGTTGTATTGAAATGCGTCAAAGGAAGCCGATATCTGCAGGTTATCGGGCATATCGTTGGTCATGGCAGGGTCCCAGCAGATACTGCCGAGAAACCCCAGGTAGAATGAAGTACCCCCCATGGTGGCTGCCATGTTTTGGCGAAACGGCGTTTCCTGAATGGAGTAGCCCCCCACAGTGAACGTCATGGTGTCGCTGGAATAGTCGTATGAGCAGGAGATGCTGCCGCTGTTAAAATTGAGATACCAAGAGGCCAGTGGTTCTTGGTGTAGCGGTAGGTTGTTGCCACTGGTGGGCATATAGTCGCTCATCATGGTGGCCGTCGAAGTATTAAACTCGCGTTGGAAGCGGAACCATACATACGGTTTTGTATCACACGGCCCGGGTTTGGAATTGAAAGAAAAGCCACAGATATAGGCAAAATACCGGTTGGAGGGGTCTTGATAGGGAGCGGAGGTGTAATATGTGCCCTCGAGGGTCCAGTCACAGAGGAGAGAGACCTTTTGCTTGCTCTGGATCCCTCCCCAACTCAGGTAGTGCCCGAATTGGTCTGTCCCATAGTAAGAGGGCGAGCTATTTCGCCCAAAAATGATGTTGCTCCCGTTGAATGCCGCCGGACTGCCGCAGCACTGGTGAATATTGAAAATTTTGCTGTAATCGGTGGTCCCTATCGACCGCAGGGGACCCTCGCCCGCCGCTACGCCGGTTACGGCCCCTCGAGGTATCGCGGCCAGTGCGATCACCGCCGCCAGCAGTAGTGCGGATATGCGAATGGATACCCGCCTCTTTTTCTGTCTCATAAAATATACCTCCCTTTATTTGGCACTTTGCACAGTGCAGTTCAATCCTCATCGGCAAAAATGTGAACAGCTCTACAAATAAAATCCCACTCAAAAGGGTAAGGGTCGCCACCCCCAAAAAGTCTGTCATCTTTTTTGGAAATATTTATTTCTCCCAAATATTCGACAAAAAATGCTAAAATACCATTAGATGATACCGCATATTTGCTGTTAAAAGAAGCTTCTTTTGACAGGAAAAAGGAGGAAATTTTGTGCAGCTTTTGTCCCACCAGCAATTGGGAAAGCTCCTCGTGCGCGCCCAACAGGGCGACAGCGCCGCTTTTGACGCCCTCTACCGCGCCACCGCTCCGAGCCAGATCTGTCTGTATATGGGCACCTCGCAAGGGGTGGAGGACCTCTTGCAAGAGGTCTACCTCACCCTCTGGAAGCACCTGCCCGAGATCCAGCGCCCCGAAGCGCTGGTGGCCTACCTCAACCGCACCACCTACCACCTCTGCCAAAACCAGCGCCGCCTGCAGGGGCGGCGACAGGCCATTGCTCCCCAATACGCCCTGCGGGAAGACGACCTCCCACCCGCCGAGGACCCGGCCGCCCAAAAGGACTGGGAGATATCTCTGCAAGTGGCCCTGAAAACCCTCTCCCCCGCCCAGAGGCGGGCGGTGGAGCTGCGCTATTTTCAGGGAAAGACCATTCGGGAAATCTGCGAGGAGACCCACCAGTCCGCCAGCACGGTGCACCGCCTTCTCCGGGCGGCGCTGGAAAAACTCCGCCTGACGGTGTTGCCGGCAGTGGTGCCCGTCCTGGCGCTGCCCCATACAGGTGCTTTGCCCGCTGCCGTCGCCCCCCGGCGGCCCCGTCCCGCGCGCCGGGTGGGGATCGGGGCGGCCGTCACCTGCGCGGCGGCGGTGGCGGCTGTCTCACTGGCTGCCGTGCCGGTGGAGATCGCTGGGGTGGAGGTGGGGACGGAGCCCGCACGGGAGCAGACGATCTCTGTTCGGGTCGAGAGCTCCCTCCCCCTGCGGCAACTCGCCCTCACCGGCCCCGAGGGGGAGGCTGTGGCCCTGGTGAGGGACGGCAAACACTACCGGGGAACGGTCACCCGCAATGGCCTCTACCTGCTCACTGCGGTGGGGGTCACCGGTGCGCGGGCGGAAGAGACCTTTTCGGTGGAGGAGGTGGACCGGGAGGGCCCCGCCCTCGCCCAGTGCCGGCAGGAGGGGGAGTACACCTGGCTGGTGATGGAGGACCCGGCGGGGGTGGCCTCCCTGGTCTGCGGGGAGGAGGGGGCAGAGTATGCCCCCCTCCGGCGGGAGGGGGACGCCTTTGCCTTCTCCCTCCCCGCTGGGAACCACCGCATCCGGGCGGAAGACCGGCTGGGCAACCGCTCCAGCGGCACCGTCGCGGTGGAGGAGCGGTAAAGCGTTTCCCCTCTTTTCTAAAAAAGGAGACTGTTTTCTGTTTTTTCTGGCAAAAGCGCTAGCATCTGTTCCCTTTTTTGCGGTACAATGGGGGTAGAAAATAAACGTTTTGCCGTCGCGGGCCTTTTCCCGCCGCCGGCCGTCAGGAGGTGCAGAGCCGTGATCGTCAGCGCCAGCCGCCGCACCGATATTCCCTGCTATTACAGCCGCTGGTTCATCAACCGCATCAAGGCCGGCTCGGTCTGGGTGCGAAACCCCTTTCACCCCCGCCAGATCAGCGAGATCTCCCTCTCCCCCCAGGTGGTGGACGGGGTGGTGTTTTGGAGCAAAAACCCCGCCCCCCTCCTCCCCCTGTTGGGGCAGGTGCCCTACCCCTTCTACTTTCAGTTCACCCTCACCCCCTACGGCAGGGATCTGGAGCCCGGCCTCCCCGAAAAGCGGCAGCTCATCGACCTGTTTTGGCAGCTCTCCCGGGCCACCTCCCCCAAACAGGTGGTCTGGCGCTACGACCCCATCCTTATCAGCCCCACCTACACGGTGGCCTACCACCTGCGCTCCTTTGACGCCATGGCCCGCCGGCTGGCCGGGGCCGCCGACAGCTGTGTCATCAGCTTTCTCGACTCCTATCAAAAGACCGGCCGCGCCGGCCGCGACCTGGGGCTGCGGGCCCCCAACCGGGCCGAGATCGAGCAGCTGGCCCCCGCTTTTTCGGAGACGGCCGCCGCCTGCGGCTTTGCCCTCTCCACCTGCTGCGAGAGCGTCGACCTCTCCCAATGGGGCATCTCCCACGGCCGCTGTGTGGACGCGGGCCGACTGGCCGCCATCTCCGGCATCCCCCTGCGCCACCTGCCCGACCGGGGACAGCGCCCCGGCTGCGGCTGCTGTGAGAGCGTGGATGTGGGCGTCTACGACAGCTGCCTGAACGGCTGCCGCTACTGTTACGCCGGCGGGGGCGGCCAGTCGGCCCTGCGCCGGTACGAGCGCTACGACGAGTACAGCCCCCTGCTCTGCTCCGCCCTTGCCCCGGGCGACCAGGTCGCCAAGAGGGAGGCCGTCTCGCTGGTGGACGACCAGCTGCGGTTTTTCTGACGCCCGACAGTGGGCGCTCTGCCCGCCGTTTTGTCCTGAAACACATTCTTTCGGCCGGCCCGAATGGGCCGGCTCTTTTTATGGCCATTCGCTTTTTCGCGATAACAGGGCAAAGTTTAGCCCCTGGAAATTGTTCACATCTCACAGAAAAAGGGGGAAAACTTCTATTTGCCAACCCCCGGGGGGTAGGGTACAATGATTTTGTAATATGCGGATCTATGTGCAAAACGCCGTATCAAAATAGAAGATGGAGGTATCCGAAGTCATGGAAAACACCAAGAAAATCCCCATTATCATCGACTGTGACCCCGGCATTGACGACGCCATCGCCATCATGCTGGCCCACTCCACCCAGAAGTTCGACATCCTGGGCATCACCCCGGTGGCCGGCAATGTCGAGGCCAAACACACCCGGCGCAACGCCCGCGACCTGTCCGAGTACCTGGGCATCAACTGCCCGGTGGCCTACGGGGCCGAGAAGCCCCTCCTCTCCTACGACATCTATCGCCCCGCCTCCGGCACCCACGGCGTCAACGGCCTGGGCCCGGTCACCCTGCCCCCGGCCAAAAACCCGGTCTACCCCAAGCCCGCCTGGGACTTTATCTATGAAAAGGCAGTCGAGTGCAAGGGTGAACTGGTCATCGTCGCCACCGGCCCCCTGACCAACATCGCCATCGCCCTCCTCAAATACCCCGAGCTGCCCAAGATGATAGGGGGCTTTTACATCATGGGCGGGTCCACCACCACCGGTAACGCCAACCCCACGGCCGAGTTCAACATCCTGGTGGATGTGCACGCCGCCGACATCGTCTTCAAATCCGGCCTGTTGGTCAACATGGCCGGCCTCAACGTCACCCTCAAAACCGGCCTGCCCCTGGACTTTCTGGCCGAGCTCTCCCAGATGGAGAGCCGGGTCAGCGACGTGCTCGCCGGGCTGGTGGAGGGCTACAAGGACGTCAAGCCCGACCGCAACGGCAAACTCTCCAGCATCATCCACGACGCCATCCCCTTTCTGATGCTCATCGACCCCGACATGGTCACCTACAAGCCCTGCCACATCGACATGGAGTGCCAGAGCAAGATGGGCGGCTACGGCGCCACCCTGCCCAACTACGTCATCAGCGAAGAGGCCCCCCACAACTGCAACGACATCCAGGACGTGGATATGGAGAAGTACATGCAGCTGTGCGTGGACATGGTCAAATTCTACAAATAAACGGGAGGGAAAACGAACATGAGCAAGATTCCTGTCATCATTGATTGCGATCCGGGCCACGACGACTTTATCGCCCTGGCCCTGGCCCTGGCCAGCGACAAGCTGGACGTCAAGGGCATTGTCACCGTCGCTGGCAACCAGACGCTGGAGAAGGTCACCGTCAACGCCCTCAAGGCCGTTGAGCTGATGGGCCGCACCGACGTGCCGGTGGTGGCCGGCAGCGCCAAACCCATGCGCAAGGCCCATGTGCCGGTGCCCCAGGTGCACGGCGAGTCGGGTCTGGACGGCCCCTCTCTCCCCGCCCCCACCACCCAGGTGCTGGACAAAAACTTCGTCGATTTCTACGCCGACATCCTGCGCGAGAGCAGCGAGAAGGTCACCATCCTCGCCGTCGGCCCCCTGACCAACATCGCCACCCTCTTTTACTGCCACCCCGAGCTGGTGGAAAAGGTGGCCGCCATCAACGTCATGGGCGGGGCCAACCGCGCCGTCGACTTTAAGGACTACCCCTGCAAGGGGGCCGAGTTCAACATCTGGCAGGACGCCGAGAGCGCCCACTTCGTCTTTGATTTAGACGTGCCGGTGACCATGTTCGGCCTGGACATGACCTACCAGACCTGCGTCACCCCGGCCGAGTTTGAGCGTTTTGCCGCCGAGGGCGGCAAGGTGGGGAAGGTGGTCTCCCAGCTGCTGACCTTCTTCTACCGCTGCCAGGAAAAAAACGGCATGAAGGCCTGCCCCATCCACGACGCCTGCCCGGTGGCCTACACCATCGCCCCCGAGATGTTCCAGGTGGAGCACCGCGACATCACCGTCGAGTACGAGGGCGAGCACACCTACGGCTTTACCTACGTGGACATGCGGGTCTACAAGGAGCCCAGCAAGAAAAACTACTGGTGCGTCTCCACCGACCGCGACGCCTTTGTCGAGATGCTCATCAAGGCCTGCAAGTCCTACGACTAGGAGAGACGGGCGCTGTACTCAAAGAAAAAAAGAGAGCCGCCGGACCGAAGTCCGGCGGCTCTCTGCCGTATATGTAGCCCTAGGGGCGAATGTAGGCGTATCCCTCGCTCTGCCTGCGGGTCAGTTCCAGAGCTGTTGACAGCACCACCACCGCGTAGGAGGGGATGTCTTTGTTCCCCAGTCCCAGGTGACGGAGGGTGTTTTGGCTGATCGCCACATTGACCCCCCGCTTTACCAGGTCCTGCAGGGCGGTCCGTATCGGCTCTCCCGTCTCGTCGTGCAGGTTCAGCGGGGTGACAGCCGGTCCGTTGACCATGAACTCAATGACAATGTCGGTCTTGGTATCCTTCCCGTAGTTGAGCATGTGGATGGCATTTTTGATTGCCAGTTCCCACTTGGACGCGTCGCTCACATGAAAAATCGTGCGCATACTTCCCTCCTGACCCAATCGATGGATGGCTTCTATCTTTAAGATATATGAACAATATGTCTGTATTTGTGTTATATAGTGAATAATATATAAACACTATTTTTAAATTTTTGTTTTTCAACAGGGTTTTCCACAGGTGTTGAAAACTGCCCTGTTGGGTGTTTGGGGAAAATGGAGAAAAGGGGAAAAAGCCCATGGAAAAAGCGTTTTGACAGCGTGATGAGTCGAAAAGAGAGAAGGCATTTCCAGGGCGTTTGGCAAGAAATCCACATTGGCTATGTGGAAAAGGTTGAAAACCCGGCGTCCCTTGTCCAATTACAGGGAAAAGCGGCCTGCGCACCGATTTCTCGAGTGCGCGGGCCGCTTTTCTTTTGCAGAGGTTTTCCCCCCGCCGTCAGAGGGGGGAAAGGGGCGAAGTTGCCATCACAGCTTCTCCGGCGGTGAAATGCCGCGGCATCAGCCGCACTTGGAGAAGCCGCAGTTGCGGCAGGTCACGCAGCCGCCCTCATGCTCCAGGGCGCTGCCGCACTCGGGGCAGGTGCGCAGGGCGTGGGTGGGCAGGTGGTAGCCGATCCAGGCCTTTTCGGCGTGGGGGGTCTCGGTGCGCTTGGCGGGGGCCTCCGGGTGCCGGGTGGAGCTGGGGATGGTGGCCCCCTGCTCCGCGCCGCCGCTCTTCAAGAAGTCGTCCACCTTCTTGACGATCTTGGCGATGGCGTCCGGGCAGGAGGTGCAGCTCATCCCCTGCTGGCGGATGGTGGAGGGGCAGCGGATCCCCTTGAGCTGGTCGATGATCTCGTCCGCCGAGATGCCGGAGCGCAGGGCAATGGAGGTGAGGCGCGCGGTGGCCTCCGACTGGCTGGGGCAGCCCCCCGCCTTGCCGGTGTTGGTGAACACCTCCACGATCCCCTCTTTGTCGTAGTTGACGGTGATGTAGAGGTTGCCGCAGCCGATCTTCATCCGCTCGGTGAAGCCGTTGACCACCTCCGGCCGGGGCCGGGGCCCGATTTGACGGGTGGGCAGGGCGGGGACCTCCTCCTCTTTGGAGCCGTCGTTGACCTTGCCGATGTTGAGCACCTGGCTGTCCCGGCTGCCGTCGCGGTAGATGGTCACGCCCTTGCAGCCCAGGCGGTAGGCCAGCATGTACACCTGGGAGACGTCCTCCAAAGTGGCGGTGTGGCCGAAGTTGACCGTCTTGGAGACGGCGTTGTCGGTGTACTCCTGGAAGGCGGCCTGCATCTTCACGTGGTATTCAGGGGTCACGTCGTGGGCGCAGACAAACACCCGGCGGATGTCCTCGGGGATCTCCTCGATGTGGGCGATGGTCCCCTCCTTGGAGATGCGCCGCATCAGCTCGTCGGAGTAGAGGCCCCGCTCCTCCAGCAGCTGCTTGAGCACCGGGTTGACCTCGATGAGCTCGGTCCCGTCCATCACGTTGCGGATAAAGACATAGGCGAACACCGGCTCCACCCCCGAAGAGCACCCGGCGATGATGGAGAGGGTGCCGGTGGGGGCGATGGTGGTGACGGTGCCGTTGCGGCGGGCCGCCCCGTCTTTGAGGATGCTCTCTTCAAACAGGGGGAATGCGCCCCGCTGTTTGGCCAGCTCCTCGCTGGCTTCGTGCCCCACCCGGTTGATGAAGGACATGATCTCCCGAGCGGCCTCCACCCCCTCGTCGGAGTTGTAGGAGATGCCCCGCAGCAGCAGCATGTCGGCAAAGCCCATCACCCCCAGGCCGATCTTGCGGGTGGCCTTGGTGGTCTCGTCGATCTTGTCCAGGGGGTACTTGTTCACGTCGATGACGTTGTCCAAAAAGTGGACGGCGGTGCGTACCGTCTTCTCCAGCTTCTCCCAGTCCACCTCGCAGCCGTTTTTGTCTTTGCCCTGTTTGAGCATCTTCACCAGGTTGATGGAGCCCAGGTTGCAGCTCTCGTAGGGCAGCAGGGGCTGTTCGCCGCAGGGGTTGGTGCTCTCGATCGGCCCCTGGCCGGGGACCACGTTGTCCCGGTTGAGCCGGTCCAGGAAGATGATGCCGGGCTCGCCGTTTCTCCAGGCTCCCTCCACGATCTTGTCGTAGACCATCTTCGCCCCCAGGGAGCCCACCACCTTTTTGGTGGAGGGGTCGACCAGGTCGTACTCGCCGTCGGCGATCACCGCGGCCATAAACTCCTCGGTGATGCCCACGCTGATGTTGAAGTTGGTGATGTCGGCATTGTTCTTCTTGCAGTCGATGAACTCCAGGATGTCCGGGTGGTCCACCCGCAAGATCCCCATGTTGGCCCCCCGCCGGGTGCCGCCCTGCTTCACCGCCTCGGTGGCCATGTTGAACACCCGCATAAAACTGATGGGGCCGCTGGCCACCCCGCCGGTGGACTTGACGGCGCTGCCGCAGGGGCGCAGCCGGGAAAAGGAGAAGCCGGTACCGCCACCCGATTTGTGGATCAGGGCCGCCTGCTTCACCGCCTCGAAGATGTCCTCCATCGAGTCGGCCACCGGCAGCACAAAGCAGGCCGACAGCTGGCCCAGGGGGCGCCCGGCGTTCATCAGGGTGGGGGAGTTGGGCAGGAACTCCAGGTTGGTCATCGCCTCGTAGAATTCCTTTTCCAGCGCCTCGGTGGAGGCGCCGCCGGTATAGGGCTTGTCCGCGCCGGCGATGGAGCCGGCCACCCGGTGAAACAGGCCCTCCACCGTCTCGGTCACCTTCCCGCTCTCGTCGCGTATCAAATACCGCCGCTCCAGGACGGTCTCTGCGTTCTTTGAAACTGGCATCTCGCTTCTCTCCTCTTTTTTCGATCCGGGGCTTTGCCGCCCCGCAGAAAACCGCCGGCCGGCCATAACACCATATATTGTATCACTGCTGGGGTACAGGGGCAATATCTGTTACCGATCTGGCGGTCCGAAAAACAGAGAAGATTCTCTCCCCCTTTTGTGCAGAAGGGAAAATATTCAGTTTCCAATATTTTCTTGACCGGTTTTGCCCGCGGGCGAGGATGGGAAAGAGAGACAGGGCCGCGCCGGTTTGGGCGGGCCGGTGGCGGCGAGGAGGGCGCAAGGGAGGGCGGAAGGGGTGGAGAGAAGCGATGGAAGGGGGTGGCGAGGAGGCGTTCCGGCAAACCCGGTCCTGCGCGGCGTAGGGCCCCCTGAACTGCCCACCCAACTTCGCCTGTCAATGGCCTGGGGGAGGAGAGGCCGCTGGGGGAGAAAGGGGCGCTCTTCCGGCAGCTCCCCTCCAGCCTCTTTTCTCAAAAAGTGCCCTTCCCCTCCTCCCTGCCCCCTTTTGCGGCAAAAAGAGAGGGCGCGGCCTCCTCTCCCAGGAAGTCGCGCCCTCTTCTATTTCTTGCGGGGGAAACTCAGCTGTTTTTCCCCTGGATGTACTCGTCAATGGCGGTGGCGGCCTTTTTGCCCGCCCCCATGGCCAGGATGACGGTGGCTGCACCGGTCACCGCGTCGCCCCCGGCGTAGACCCCCTCGCGGGAGGTGAGGCCGGTCTCCTCGTCGGCGATGATGCCGCCCCACTTCTGGGTCTCCAGCCCCGCGGTGGTGGACTTGATCAGCGGGTTGGGGGAGGTGCCGATGGCCATGATCACGCAGTCCACGTCCAGCACGAACTCCGAGCCCTCTTTTACCACCGGGCGGCGGCGACCCGACTCGTCGGGCTCGCCCAGCTCCATCTCCACGCACTCGATGCCGCCCACCAGCTTGTTCTCGTCGGGCAGGATCCGCACCGGGTTGCACAGCAGCTTGAAGATGATGCCCTCTTCCTTGGCGTGCTCCACCTCTTCGCGGCGGGCGGGCAGCTCCACCTCAGAGCGGCGGTAGACGATGTAGACCTCTTCGGCGCCCAGCCGCTTGGCGCAGCGGGCCGCGTCCATGGCCACGTTGCCGCCGCCCACCACGGCCACCTTTTTGGCGTGCTCGATGGGGGTGTCGGCCCCCTCTTTGTAGGCCTTCATCAGGTTGACCCGGGTCAAGAACTCGTTGGCCGAGTAGACCCCCTTCAGGTTTTCCCCGGGGATGCGCATGAACCGGGGCAGCCCCGCGCCCGAGCCGATAAAGACCGACTCGAAGCCCTGCTCGAACAGCTCGTCGATGGAGAGCACCTTGCCGATGACCATGTTGGTCTCCACCTTGCAGCCCAGGGCCTTCAGGCCGTCGATCTCCTTTTGTACGATGGCCTTGGGCAGCCGGAACTCGGGGATGCCGTAGACCAGCACCCCGCCGGCCAGGTGGAGGGCCTCAAACACGGTCACGTCATAGCCCTTTTTCACCAGGTCGCCGGCGCAGGTCAGGCCCGAGGGGCCCGAGCCGATGACGGCCACCTTGTGCCCGTTGGGGGCGGGGCGCTGGGGCGCCTCGGTGCTGTGGCTGTTGTGCCAGTCGGCCACAAACCGCTCCAACCGGCCGATGGCCACCGGCTCCCCCTTGATGCCCCGCACGCATTTCCCCTCGCACTGGGTCTCCTGGGGGCAGACCCGGCCGCAGACGGCGGGGAGGGAGCTCTGCCGGGCGATCACCTGGTAGGCCCCCTCAAAATCCCGCTCCTTCACCTTGTCGATGAAGGCGGGGATGTCGATGGCCACCGGACAGCCGCCCACGCAGGGGGCGTTTTTGCAGTGCAGGCAGCGGTTTGCCTCGTCCACGGCCTGCTCCTCGGTGTAGCCCAGGGCCACCTCCAAGAAGTTTTTGTTGCGCACGTCGGGCGCCTGGGAGGGCATTTCATTTTTCTTTAAAGACATGTTGGGCACGGTCACTGCACCTCCTTGGCAAACAGGTTGCAGGTCTCTTCCCGGGCCTGCTTCTCAAAATCGCGGTACATGCTCGAGCGCTCGATGGCCTCGTCAAAGTCCACCAGGTGGCCGTCAAAGTCGGGCCCGTCCACGCAGGCGAACTTGGTCTCGCCGCCCACCGTCAGCCGGCAGCCGCCGCACATCCCGGTGCCGTCGATCATGATGGGGTTCATGCTCACCACCGTCTTGATGCCGTAGCCTTTGGTGAGGGCGGCGACGAACTTCATCATCACCAGGGGGCCGATGGCGATGACCTCGTCATACTGCTCCCCGCTCTCGATGAGCTCTTTCAGGGCGTCGGTCACCAGCCCCTTGCGGCCGCTGGAGCCGTCGTCGGTCATGATGACCAGCTTGTCGCTGACCGCCTCGAACTCCTCCTGCAAAATCACCAGGTCGGTGTTGCGAAAGCCCACCACCGAGTGGACCTCCGCCCTCTGCTGGTGCAGTTTCTTGGCGATCGGGTAGGCGATGGCGCAGCCCACCCCGCCGCCGATGACGGCGACCTTGTGCAGCCCGTCGGTGTGGGAGGGGGTGCCCAGGGGGCCCACAAAGTCCTGCAGGCACTCGCCCTCTTCCAGGTGGTTCAGCTTTTCGGTGGTGGCCCCCACGATCTGAAAGATGATGGTGACCGTCCCCTTTTCGCGGTCGTAGTCGGCGACCGTCAGGGGGATGCGCTCCCCTTCGGCGTCCACCCGCAGGATGATGAACTGGCCCGGCTGGGCCTTTTTCGCCACCAGCGGCGCGTCGATCTCCATCCGGGTGACGGTGGGGTTGAGCACCTCTTTTTTGACAATTTTGTACATAGGTGTGTCGCTGCTCCTTTCGCGGGCCCCGGCAGTTGGCCGGGCGCGGCAGATTGGTTGGCTCTTCTCACTTCTAATACTATACACGATATCGGCAAAAAAACAAGGTGCGGCCCTCCGGGGCAGCAGGCGAGGGGGACTTTTGCCAAGCCCCCCTCGCGCCAGCGCGCGCCCCGCCGAGGGGCCGCCCTTTTTCTGTGTGCAGTTGTTAGAAGTCGATCTCCAAATCGTAGTAGCAGGCCTTCAGCAGCTTCTCCATCTCCTCCTGGGTGGGGATGCGGGGGTTGGACCCGGTGCAGGCGTCGCTGATGGCCAGGGCCGCCACGTCGGCCAGCTTGTCGTTAAACTCCTTCTCGTCGATGATACCGCCCTCGTAGTCCTTGATGCAGGTGGGGATGTTCAGAGAGGCGTTCATGGCCTTCAGTTCGGCGATCAGGGCGTCGGTCAGGGCGCAGTCGCTCTCCCCCTGCAGGCCGATGAAGCGGGCAATCTCGGCGTAGCGGGCGCAGGCCTCGGGGTTTTTGGCGTTGTACTTGATGACCTTGGGCAGGTACATGGCGTTGGCGCAGCCGTGGACGATGTGGCCGCCGCTGTAGGCCGCACCGGTCTTGTGGGCCATGGAGTGGACGATCCCCAGCAGGGCGTTGGAGAAGGCCATCCCGGCCAGGCACTGGGCGTCGTGCATCCGGTCGCGGGCTTCCATGTCGCCGTCGTAGGACTTTTTCAGGTCCTCGTGGATCATCTTGATGGCGTGCAGGGCCAGGGGGTCGGTGTAGTTGCAGTGCAGGGTGGAGACGTAGGCCTCAATGGCGTGGGTCATGGCGTCCATCCCGGTGTGGGCGGTCAACTTCTGGGGCATGGTCTCGGCCAGATCCGGGTCGACGATGGCCACGTCGGGAGTGATGTTGAAGTCGGCCAGGGGGTATTTGATCCCCTTCTGGTAGTCGGTGATGACGGCGAAGGCGGTCACCTCAGTGGCGGTGCCGGAGGTGGAGGGGATGGCGCAGAAATGCGCTTTCTGCCGCAGGGTGGGGAAGGAGAAGGGGGTAATCAGGTCCTCGAAGGTGATCTCGGGGTACTCGTAAAAGGCCCACATGGCCTTGGCGGCGTCGATGGGGGAACCGCCGCCCATGGCGACGATCCAGTCGGGCTCGAACTCCCGCATCATGGCGGCGCCCTTCATCACCGTCTCCACCGAGGGGTCGGGCTCGACGCCCTCAAAGAGCTTGACCTCCATCCCGGCCTCGTTCAGGTAGGAGACCGCCCTGTCCAAAAAGCCGAAGCGCTTCATGGAGCCGCCGCCGACCACGACGATGGCCTTGTTTCCCTTCAGGTTTTTCAGCTCTTCCAGAGCGCCTTTTCCGTGATACAGGTCCCGGGGCAGTGTAAACCGTGCCATAAAAAATACCTCCTTGAAATAGGTGGATCAAATTGGTTGGTTAAAAGCAAGGAAGAGGGGTGGTCAGGGGTGATGGCCTGCTCCCGGCCGCCCCTTTCTCGCTTCGTTAATAGTTTAACACTCCGCCCCTCAAATGGGAAATGAATTCGTGGCATGGCGGTATGCCTTCCGGTGCATAGGCCCGTAGCGCAGAGAAGACCCCGTCGCACAGCGACGGGGTCGGTCCCTCTTTTTCAGTGGTATTCGGTCTCCCCCAGCTCCCGGATGGTGGCGGTGAGCTTGGCGATAAAGGCGCGGTCCAACTCGCTGAAGCGGTAGCCCTTGGCGTAGACGATCAGGTCCTTGTAGCGCTCACTCTTGCGGTGGCAGCGCCGCTGCACCAGGCGGCAGCGGGACAGCACATCCTGGGGGACGGGGGAGGCCCAGATGTAGGAGGAGGGGACGGCCTGCAGCAGGTCAAACTGGCTCCCCCGCTCGTAGAGGGCGATCCGCCGCGCGGGGAGGGGCTCCCCCTCTCTTCCCGCCGACCGGACGGCGGTGGGATGGCTCAAGTCCCCGTGTTCCAGCAGGATGGAGGAGGCCAGATCCCGCTCGTAAATGGTCTCCTGCCGGGCCAGCGGGTGGTCCTGGGAGAGGAGGAGCAGGGGTTCAAACTCCCAGAGGAGGTGGTGCTGCAGTTCCCGCTCGTAGAGCAGGCGGAGAAAGTACTGCTCCTGCTCCGGCGAGGTGCGCAGGATGCCCAGCCGGTAGTCCCGCCCCGCCACACAGCCGACGGCGTCCAGGGAACCGGTCTCTTTGAAGTCGATCTCCATCCCCCCGGTGCTCCCCAGGGAGTGGACGAACTTGGTGAAGGCGTGGGTGATATAGCTGGCCCGGGGCACTGCTACGCTAAAGGAGATGCGCTCGGTCTCCCCCGGGCGGTAGCGGGCCTCCAACTGGTCCACCTGTTCCAAAATCGAGCGGGCCCGCTCCAAGAAATCGGCCCCCTGCTTGGTGGGGAGCAGCCCTTTGGGGGTGCGCTTGAAGATGGCCATCCCCAGGTCGGCCTCCAACTTTTTCACGGCTTTGCTCAAGTTGGGCTGGGTGGTGTAGAGGTTGTCGGCCGCCTGGGTCATGGAGCCGGTCTTCTCCACCTCGAGCGCGTAGCGAAGATGCAGCAGGTTCAGTCAAATCGCCCCCTTCCAGCAGATCGTCTTACCCTACCAGTATACCACAGCCGTCCCGATTTTCACCCGCGCGGGGCCGATATTTTTCCCCGATTTGCCGCTGTATCCCCGCGCAGAAAATAAAAAGACCCCGGCAGAACCTGCCAGGGAAAGGGAGAGACCGGCCGGTCAGGAGATGGCGTCGAGCACGACGTCATACAGATGACAGGAGTACAGCTGCAACTGGGTGCAGAGCGCGGCCAACTGCTCGACGAACGCCTGCTCACAGGAGACGTCCGAGACAAAGGCCACCTCCTCGCTCCCGCTGGAAGAGACCTTCATCGCCCGGATGCCGTAGCCGGTGTAGGGACCGATTTCACAGTGTTGTAGGGTCTCTTTGACCACTGCGTACTGGAACACGCAAACCCACCTCCTCCCGGAACACCTCGACGTCGAGTTGCAAAAACAGAATCAGCCGAAGCAGGATTTCAGAGTTGGGAAGGGCGATCCCCTTTTCAATTTTTTGGTACCACCGCACAGAGATGCAAACGGCCTCTGCGACCTGCGCCTGGGTGAGGCGTCGCTCGCTGCGGGCGTGCAGGATTTGGGTCGAAAAGGCAGATTTCAAAGACAAAACGACGACCTCCCCTATAAAGGAAGTTTATATTTGTTTTTCCGCCTTTACCACGAACTATGCGTTCACCTTGTGAGAAGTGTGCTTCTCCCCTTTCGCCCGTTTTAAGAAATGGTGTAATCTGTCTAGCAGGTTTTGTCGAATGGTGTCAAAATAAGCTCTACCGCACTTCTGGTGGAAAAGAATACCCGGCGGGAAAACCCAAAGCCCCTTCCCTTTTATTGTACTTGATGGGTGGAGAAAAGAGACGCGCTCTCAACATATAGAACAGAAAATGTCGAGATACGATCAAGAAAAAAAGGGGAACAATAAATTTTTTTTATTGTTCCCTAGTCTCTGTTTTCTCTCAAAAGCAGAGGGAGCTGCGCCGGTCAGCGCAGCTCCCTCTGTCGGGAAAGACGGTTTAGTTTTTGGGCGCATAGAGCTCTCGCAGCCCTAGCAGGCGGCGGTATTTCTCCCCGGCGGCCGCCCCGGCCCGCTCAAACAGGGCCTCCGCCCGCTCGGGAAAGGCTTTTTGCAGGGCAGTGTAGCGGATCTCCCCCTCCAAAAAGTCGCGGTAGGTGAGGGTCGGCTCCTTGCTGTCGAGCGCGAAGGGGTTCTCCCCCACCGCCCGCCGGCGGGGGTCAAAGCGAAACAGCTGCCAGTACCCAGTCTCCACCGCCCGCTTGATTTCGCTCTGGGCGTTCACCAGCCCGCCCTTGATGCCGTGGCTGATACAGGGGGCGTAGCAGATGACCAGCGAGGGGCCGGGGTAGCTCTCCGCCTCCACCAGGGCCTTGACGCACTGGTTGTAGTCGGCCCCCATCCCCACCTGGGCCACGTAGACGCTGCCGTAGCTCATGGCCATGGCCGCCAGATCCTTTTTCTGGGCCTCTTTTCCAGCGGCGGCAAATTGGGCCACCGCCCCGGTGGGGGTCGCCTTGGAGGCCTGGCCGCCGGTGTTGGAATAGACCTCGGTGTCAAAGACCAGCACATTTACATCCGCGCCGGAGGCCAGCAGGTGGTCCAGCCCCCCGAAGCCGATGTCGTAGGCCCAGCCGTCGCCGCCAAAGGCCCAGCAGGACTTTTTGCCCAGAAAATCCCCCTCGGCCAAAATGGCCTTGGCCAGTTCGCTCTCCTCCCCCTGCAGGGCCTTTTGCAGGGCGCGGGCCGCGGCCGCGTTTTCCGCCCCCTGCTCCAGGGTGGACAGATAGCGCTCGCAGGCCTCTGCCAGCGGTCCGGCGGCCTGCTGCCGCAACTGCTCCACCCGGCTGATCTGGCGGCGGCGCACCGTGTCCAGGGCCAGGTAGATGCCGTAGCCGAATTCGGCGTTGTCCTCAAAGAGGGAGTTGGCCCAGGCCGGGCCCCGCCCCTCCTCGGTCACGGTGTAGGGGGTGGCGGGATAGCTGCCGCCCCAGATGGAGGAGCAGCCGGTGGCATTGGCGATCACCATCCGCTCCCCGAAGAGCTGGGTCACCAGCTTGGCGTAGGGGGTCTCCCCACAGCCGCCACAGGCCCCCGAAAACTCCAGCAGAGGGCGCCGGAACTGGCTGCCCTTGACGGTGGTGGGCTTAAACTTCTCCAACACCTCCGGCTTGGGGGACAGCTCCTGCCCGTAGTCGAAATAGGGCTGCTTTTCCCGCTGGCTGTCCAGAGGGCGCATCACCAGCGCCTTCTCCCCCTTTTTGCCGGGGCAGACGTTGGCGCAGGAGCCGCAGCCGGTGCAGTCCAGCTGGGAGATGGTCACCGCAAAGGAGAGCCCCGGCATCCCCGTCATGGGCACCGCCTCCATCCCCTCGGGGGCCGCTTCCAGCTCTTGGGCGCTCATCACCGCCGGGCGGATGACGGCGTGGGGGCAGACGTAGGAGCAGAAGTTGCACTGGATGCAGTTTTCCGGCACCCAGGTGGAGACGTCCACCGCGATCCCCCGCTTTTCAAAGGCGGCCGACCCCTGGGGCAGGGTGCCGTCCTCCCGCCCGAGGAAGGCCGACACCGGCAGGGAATCCCCCCGCTGGGCGGCAATGGGGTCTTGGATGTCCCGCAGGTAGCGCTCCATCTCCGCCCCGGCGTGGTGGCTGTTTTGGTCCCTCTCCTCCCCTGCGGCCTGTGCCCAGTGGGAGGGAACCTCGACGCGGCGCACCGCAGCAAAGCCCTGGTCGATGGCCGCCTGGTTCATGGCCACCACCTGTTCCCCCTTGCGGCCGTATGAGGCCTCGGCAGCGGCCTTCATGTAGCCGATGGCCTCCTCGGCGGGGATGATTTCGGTCAGCTTGAAAAAGGCCGCCTGCAGGATGGTGTTGATCCGCCCCCCCAGGCCGATTTCCCGGGCAATCTTCACCCCGTCGATGGTGTAGAGGGCGATGTTGTGCGCGGCCATATACCGCCGGTCGGCGGCGGGCAGGTGGCGCTCTAACTCCTCGGGGCCCCAGCTGCAGTTGAGGAGGAAGGTCCCCCCGTCGGCCAGGTCCTCCACCATGGGGTAGCGGCCCAGGTAGGCGGGGTTGTGGCAGGCCACAAAATCCGCCTTGCGCACCAGATAGGTGGACTTGATGGGTGCCTTGCCGAAGCGCAGGTTGGAGATGGTCAGCCCGCCCGATTTCTTGGAGTCGTAACTGAAATAGGCCTGTACCCGCAGGTCGGTGTGGTCGCCGATGATTTTGATGGCATTTTTGTTGGCCCCCACCGTCCCGTCGGAGCCCAGCCCCCAGAACTTGCAGTTGACCGTCCCCTGGGGAGTGGTGTCGGGCAGTTCGATCTCCCGGAGGGAGAGGTGGGTCACGTCGTCCTCAATGCCGATGGTGAAGCGGGGCTTTTCCCCCCGCTTGCCGTTGGCGAACACGGCGGCGATCTGCCCGGGGGTGGTGTCCTTGGAGCCCAGGCCGTAGCGCCCCGAGTAGAGGGGGATGTGGGCAAAAGGGCTTTCCCGCAGGGCGGCGGCCATGTCCAGCCAGAGGGGCTCCCCCACCGAACCGGGCTCCTTGGTGCGGTCCAGCACCGAAATGGCCTTCACCGTCTCCGGGATGGCCGCCACCAGCCGGTCGGGACAGAAGGGGCGGTAGAGCCGCACCTTCACCACCCCGGTCTTTTCCCCCTGGGCGTTCAGGTAGTCCACCGTCTCCTCGGCGGTGTCGCAGACCGAGCCCATGGCCACGATGACCTGCTCGGCGTCAGGGGCGCCGTAGTAGTCAAAGAGGTGATAGTCGGTGCCCGCGGCCCGGTTGACCTTTTCCATCTGCGCCTCCACCACCTGGGGGAAGGCGTCGTAAAAGGGGTTGGACGCCTCCCTGTTTTGGAAGAAGACATCGGGGTTCTGGGCGCTCCCCCGCAGCACCGGCCGCTCGGGGTTGAGGGCCCGGCGGCGAAAGGCGTCCACCGCCTCCCAGTCCACCATCTCCCGCAGGGTCTCCCGCTCCCAGACGGCCACCTTCTGGATCTCGTGGGAGGTGCGAAACCCGTCAAAGAAGTGGATCACCGGCACCCGCCCGGCAATGGCCGAGAGGTGGGCCACCGCCGCCAGGTCCATCACCTCCTGGGGGTTCTGGGCGCAGAGCATGGCCGCCCCGGTCTGGCGGCAGGCGTAGATGTCCGAGTGGTCGCCGAAGATGGAGAGGGCGTGGCTGGCCACCGCCCGGGCAGACACGTGGATCACCCCCGGCAGCAGTTCTCCCGCCATCTTGTAGAGGTTGGGCAGCATCAGCAGCAGCCCCTGGGAGGCGGTGTAGGTGGCCGTCAGTGCCCCCGACGCCAGGGAGCCGTGCACCGCCCCGGCGGCGCCCCCCTCTGCCTGCATCTCCACCACCCGCACCGGCTGGTCAAAAAAGTTCTCCCGCCCCTCGGCGGCCCAGCGGTCGGTCACCTCCGCCATGGGTGACGAGGGGGTGATGGGGTAGATGGCCGCCACCTCGGTAAAGGGGTAGGCCGCATAGGCCGCGGCGGTGTTCCCGTCCATGGTCATGGTTTTTCTCGCCATATTGGTTCCTCCTTTTGCGGGCCGCACCCTTTGGGGTGTGGCTCTCTTCTAATAGGGAGGATGGCCGTTTTGCCCCCCGTTCAGACCGGCGGGGAGGAAAAAATGCGCCGTTCCGCCTTCCCTGTCTTACTCCGCCTTATCCCGGCTTGGCCGGTGGGCTCTTTTCTCTCTAAGCCCCGCGTTCCCTCCTTCTAGATTGCTCTCTTTTTCTTCTAGTCTGCTTTTTTCTTTTCTGGCCTGTTCTCCTCTCATCACCCCCTCCTCTTCTCCGGGCTGCTCTCCTCATTCCCGGCCTGTTTTCCTATTTTTCGGGTTGCTCCTGTCGCCCTCGGCTCGCTTTCGCCTGTCCTCCTCCTCTCCGGCTCGCCCTCCTCTTTCCCCAACCCGCCGCACCCCCCTTCTGCCGCTCTTTCCTTGAGCATCCGCCCCGCAAAGGGAGGGCTCCCGCCCAAAGGGCATAAATATTTGCAGAAAAAGAGGGCTGACACCGACGTCCCCAAAGGGAAAACATCGCCTCCCCCAGCTCTGCGCCGTTTTGGGAAAAGGGAGAGGCGAACGGAAACGTGCGCCCTTACAAAAATCACGGGCTCATCATCTGGGCACTGGCGGTTGCCAACAGAGACGCGGCGTCTTGCCTTTAACAATACAGAGCGGAGAGGGGGACGGAGAATGTACACTTGCAGGCTCTATTTTGGCAAAGAGGAAAGAGAAGACTTTGCAGGAATTCCTGCTGTCGAGCCGCGCAAGGATGAACAGGCGGAGGATTGCCTCTGCTGCGCCCTCTTTCCATGTGCGCGCCCTGTGGACATTCAACCTTGCAAAAGCGAGCCTTGTCCGCCGGCGGCGCGGGAATGGTGCCCCCCATCTCGCCGCCGCCCTTTGCTTTTAAGAGGAGATTTTATTCGGGGGAATTTCGACGTCTCTGTTTGCCGCCTTTTTTGCGGCAGTCCTTGGCGGGGCAGAGGACTTTCAAAGGGTGAGGAGGAGGCCAGGCAAGTCTCCTGTATTCGGGTGTGCGGGAGCACTTCTTCGACAGGCGCCGTGGTCCAGGCCATAGCGGAACTGGGCGTGGAAAATCGCTGGCGCGCCTTCCAATACTGGGGGGAGCGAACGCGCGCCCTATTCCGAGCAGCTGGGCAGCCAAGCAGTGCCGGCGGGCGGAGAAAAGCTGTCGGCAGAGGAGCGCCGGGAGATAGAGGGCCTTCTCGCCGCCGTCGCTCGGGAGCAGTGCCCCCCTCTGCCCCGCCCACTGGCATAAAAAGAGAGCTGCCTCTCGGCAGCTCTCTTTTTTTAGCAGTCTATGTAGCTTTGGTGAGCCTACTCGGCCTCGTACATCTTCTGCAGGTTTAGCAGGTGGTTGTACCGCTTGATGGCGTTCTCCGCGGCCTCTTCAAACAGCTTCTCGGCGCGCTCGGGGAAGGAGCGGGTCAGGGAGGAGTAACGGGCCTCGTTCATGATGAACTCCTTGTAATCGGTGGTCGGGGCCTTGCTGTCCAGGATGAAGGGGTTCTTGCCCTGCTCTTTGAGAGCGGGGTTGAAGCGGAACATGTTCCAGTAGCCGCAGTCCACAGCCTTCTTCATCTCGGCCTGGCAGTTGACCATGCCGCCCTTGATGGAGTGCATCTCGCAGGGGGCGTAGCCGATGACCAGCGAGGGGCCGGGGTAAGCCTCGGCCTCGGCCAGGGCTTTGATGGTCTGGTTCATGTCGGCGCCCATGGCGATCTGCGCCACGTAGATGTAGCCGTAGGACATGGCGATCTCCGCCAGGCTCTTCTTTGCGATGGTCTTGCCGGCAGCGGCAAACTGGGCCACCTGGCCGATCTGAGAGGCCTTGGAGGCCTGGCCGCCGGTGTTGGAGTAGACCTCGGTGTCGAACACCATGATGTTGATGTCCTCGCCGGAAGCCAGCACGTGGTCAACGCCGCCGAAGCCGATGTCGTAGGCCCAGCCGTCGCCGCCAAAGGCCCAAACCGACTTCTTGGCCAGGTACTCTTTCTTCTTCAGGATGTCCTGGCAGTCGGGGCAGGTGGGATGTTTCTCCAGCTCGGCAATCAGGGCGGCGGTGGCGGCCTTGTTGGCCTTGCCGTTGTCCTTGCTGTCCAGGTAAGCCTTGGCAGCGGCCTTGAAGCCCTCGTCCTCGCTGTTGGCAGCCATCTCGGCGACCTTGGCGATCAGGCTCTCGCGGATGGCCTTCTGGCCCAGGTAGAGGCCAAAGCCGTGCTCGGCATTGTCCTCAAACAGGGAGTTGGCCCAGGCGGGACCGTGCCCCTCTTTGTTCACGGTGTAGGGGGAGGTGGCAGCGGGGCCGCCCCAGATGGAGGAACAGCCGGTGGCGTTGGAGATGTACATCCGGTCGCCAAACAGCTGGGTGATCAGGCGGGCGTAAGAGGTCTCGGCACAGCCGGCGCAGGAGCCGGAGAACTCCAGCAGCGGTTTCTCGAACTGGCTGCCCTTGACGGTCTCGGCAGCGGGCATGCCCTCTTTCTTGCCGACTTTCTCCACCAGGTAGTCAAACACAGGCTGCTGGTCGATCTGGCTCTCCTGAGCGACCATGGTCAGGGCTTTCTCCTTGGCCGGGCAGACGCCGACACAGACGCCACAGCCCATGCAGTCCATGGGGGAGACGGACATGGTGAACTGGTAGTTCTCCATTCCCTTGCCGACCATCTTGGCGCTCTTGAGCCCGGCGGGAGCGGCTTTCACCTCATCCTCGTTCAGGGCGAAGGGGCGGATGGTGGCGTGGGGGCAGACATAGGCGCAGCGGTTGCACTGAATGCACTTGTCCGCATCCCACTGGGGAACGGTCACGGCCACGCCGCGTTTCTCGTAGGCGGAAGCGCCCTGCTCGAAGGTGCCGTCGGCGTGCTCCACGAAGGCGGAGACCGGCAGGCTGTCGCCGTCCATCTTGCCAACGGGCTGGAGGATGTTCTTCACCATGTTGACCAGCTTGCCGTTGGTGCCGGCGAGAACGGTCTCGTCCACCGCGTCGGCGGCGTCGGCCCAGTCGGCGGGCACGTCGATCTTCACGTAGTAGTCAAACCCGGCGTCGATGGCGTCGTGGTTCATCTTGACGATGGCCTCGCCCTTTTTGGAGAAGCTGCGGGTGGCGGCGTCCTTCATGTAGGTGATGGCGTCCTCTTTGGGCAGAACACCGGCCAGGGCGAAGAAGGCCGACTGCAGGATGGTGTTGGTGCGCTTGCCCAGCCCGATCTCAATGGCCTTGTCGATGGCGTTGATGGTGTAGAGCTGGATGTTGTTCTTGGCGATGTAGCGCTTGGCCTCGGCGGGCATGTGCTGGTTGAGCTCGTCGAAGTCCCACTGGCAGTTGATCAGGAAGACGCCGCCGGGCTTCACGTCCCGCACCATCTTGTAGCCCTTGATGACGTAGGAGGGGTTGTGGCAGGCCACAAAGTCGGCCTTGTTGATGTAGTAGGGGCTCTTGATGGGCTTGTCGCCGAAGCGCAGGTGGGAGATGGTCACGCCGCCGGTCTTCTTGGAGTCGTACTGGAAGTACGCCTGCACGTATTTGTCGGTGTGGTCGCCGATGATCTTGATGGAGTTCTTGTTGGCGCCGACGGTGCCGTCGCCGCCCAGACCCCAGAACTTGCACTCGATGGTGCCCTCAGCCGCGGTGTTGGGGGCCTCGTGCTCGGGCAGGGACAGGTGGGTCACATCGTCGTTGATGCCGATGGTGAAGCGGGCCTTGGGGGCGTCCTTGGACAGCTCCTCATAGACGGCGAAGACGCTGGCCGGGGTGGTGTCCTTGGAGCCCAGACCGTAGCGGCCGCCGACGATGGTGGCCTTGCGGCCGGCCTCGGCCATGGCGCTCATGACGTCCAGGTGCAGGGGCTCGGCGTAGGCGCCGGGCTCTTTGGTGCGGTCGAGAACGGCGATCTTGGTCGCGGTCTCGGGGATGGCGGCCAGCAGGTGCTTGGCGGAGAAGGGCCGGTAGAGGCGGACCTTTACCAGGCCGACCTTCTCGCCCTTGGCGCAGAGGTAGTCGATGACCTCTTCCGCCACGTCGCAGATGGAGCCCATGGCGATGATGACGCGCTCGGCAGCGGGGTCGCCGTAGTAGTCGAACAGGTGGTAGTTGGTGCCCAGCTTCTCGTTGACCTTGCCCATGTACTCCTCGACCACCTCGGGGATGGCGTCGTAGTAGCTGTTGCAGGCCTCGCGGTGCTGGAAGAAGATGTCGCCGTTCTCGTGGGAACCGCGCATGGTGGGATGCTCGGGGTTGAGGGCGCGCTGGCGGAAGGCGGCCACGGCGTCCATGTCCACCATGTCCTTCAGGTCCTCGTAGTCCCAGATGGCGATCTTCTGGATCTCGTGGGAGGTGCGGAACCCGTCAAAGAAGTTGATGAAGGGGACCCGGCCCTTGATGGCGGCCAGATGGGCGACAGCGCCCAGATCCATGACCTCCTGGGGGTTGGTCTCGGCCAGCATGGCAAAGCCGGTCTGGCGGCAGGCGTAGACGTCGGAGTGGTCGCCGAAGATGTTCAGCGCGTGGGACGCCACGGTGCGGGCAGACACGTGGAAGACGGCGGGCAGCAGCTCGCCGGCGATCTTGTACATGTTGGGGATCATCAGCAGCAGGCCCTGCGAGGCGGTGTAGGTGGTGGTCAGCGCACCCGCGTTCAGCGAGCCGTGCACGGTGCCGGAAGCGCCGGCCTCCGACTGCATCTCGACGACCTTGACGGTGTCGCCGAAGATGTTCTTCTGGCCCTGGGCAGACCACTGGTCAACGTAGTCGGCCATGGGGCTGGACGGGGTGATGGGGTAAATGCCAGCCACTTCTGTGAACGCATAGGACACATACGCGGCGGCATTGTTGCCGTCCATGGTCTTCATTTTTCTTGCCATTGTGTTTCCTCCTTTTGATTAAAGAGAACCTCTTTGCTTGCTGGGGCACGCCCGCTGGGCCGCCCGGCCCGGACAAGTGCGCAGATGCGCTGCGCCCGGCCCTGGCCCCTCGCAAAGGCGCAAAAGAGCGCGACGAAAAGGCCGGAGAAGGCCTTCTTCTGCGGAAGCTATTGTTTTGGCGGGCAAAAGAAGGGGAATTTTCTCCCCTCTTTACTTCAAAATTCTAACACGTTTATCCCCTATTGTAAAGGAAAAGCGGGACAAATCTTCCCCCCGGCGGAAAAAGAAAATTCCACCTGTGGGGCGGCGGGACAGGCTTTTTTCCCGGCGTTCGCCCCCGTTTGACAAGGGCGGCCGATGCCGGTATGATAAAAGATATATATCTTGCCAAAAATGCCCTCGCTCCCCCCTTTTTTGCCGCGGCGAAAAATCCACACAAATTGAGAGGGAGCCCGCCCCGCCGCGCGAAAGGGGGTGGGAAACGCGCTGCCGAACGCGCCGCCTCCCCCTTTTTCGAGGGGAGGGGTCTCTCCTGCCCTGCAAAGGGGCGGGGCGGGGGAAACGCGATCACCGCCCCGGCGGGCTGCCGCCGAGGGCGCTCATAGAGGAGGATAAAACAGAATGGACCCTGACGGGACTTGTTGGCTATTTCTCGCCCTTGGCTGTGCGCTGGGGGCGGCCCTACTCACCGCCTTTTACCACGGCGCCCTCGCCGACTGGGATGACCGGCTGCGCAAACAGACCGACCTCACCGGCGCCGACGCGGCCCTGGCCCGGCTGATGCGCGCCCCCCGCCGGACGGAGGCGGCGGTGCTCACCGGCACCCTGGCCCTGGGCTTTGGGGGGCTGCTGGCCGCACTGGCCGCCGCCCGCCCCGCCCAGCGGGCGCTGGAGGCAGTGACCGCTGGCGGGGCCTGGTTTGCCCCGGTCTGGCTGCTGGGGGCCGCCCTTGTCTGGAGCGCCCTCTTCGCCGCCCTCTGCCGCTTCTTCCCCGCCGCCCTGGGGCAGCGGTACAGCCGCGCCTGCGCCAGGGGGTTGCTGCCGGTCTACCGGCTGCTCTCGCTGCTGGCCCTCCCCCTGGGGCTGTTGGCCGCCGGTCTGGGGCGGGCCCTGGCCGCCCTCTTTGGCGCCAGGACCCCCAAGGGGGCCGAGACGGTCACCGAAGAGGAGATTTTGATGATGGTGGACGAGGGGGGCGAGACCGGGGTCATCGAGCAGAGCCAGAAGGACATGATCGCCAACATCTTCGAGTTTGACGACACCACCGCCGAGGACATCATGACCCACCGCACCGAAATCGAGGCGGTGGAGCGGACGGCCACCGTTCACGACCTGGTGGAGGCGGCCATCCGCTCCGGCTTTTCCCGCATCCCCGTCTACGACGGCGACCTGGACAACATCGTCGGGGTGGTGATGGTCAAGGACCTGCTCCCCCTGGTCGAGAAAAATGACGCCGCTGGGCAGCGGGCCGCCGACTATGTCCGCCCGGTGCCCTACGTGCCCGGCTCGGTCAAGTGCCGCGACCTCTTTCAGTCCCTCACCCAAAAACACGCCCAGCTGGCCATCGTGGTGGACGAGTACGGCGGCACCGCCGGGCTGGTCTCGATGGAGGACATCCTGGAGTCGATCGTCGGCAACATCCAGGACGAGTACGACCGCGAGGAGGAGGAGATCCGCCGGGAGGGGGAGGACGCCTACTTGGTGGACGGCTCCACCGATCTCGACGACCTCTGCGAGGAGCTGGGCATCGAGATCGACTACGACGACTCGCTCTACGACACGGTGGCGGGCTTTCTCACCGACCGGCTGGGCTTCATCCCCGACGACGGGGAGACCCCCTTTGTCGACTGCGGGGGCTACCACTTCCAGGTGGCCCGGGTCGAGGAGCGGCGCATCGCCCTGGTGCGCATCACCCGCCTTCCCCCCGAGGGGGAGACGGGCAAAAAACCGGCCGGCGCCCCTGCCGGCCAACAGTAGAGGAGGAGTTGCCTGTGCGCTATCGCACCCAAATCGCCGTTCGCTACGCCGAGACCGACCGGATGGGCATTGCCCACCACTCGGTCTACCCCATCTGGTATGAGCAAGCCCGCAGCGAGTTTGTGGCCGCCCTGGGCCTCCCCTACTCCCAGATGGAGGAGGAGGGGGTCCTCACCCCCTTGAGCGCCCTGGAGTGCCACTTCAAGGGCAGTTGCACCTACGAGGACCGCCTCTGTGTCGAGGTCTGGGTCGAACGCCTGACCCCGGCCCGGGTGGTCTTTGCCTACCAGATTTTTAAGGAGGGGGAGGAGCGGCCCATCAACACCGGCAGCACCACCCACGGCTGGACCGGGCCCGACCTGCGCCCCCTCAATTTAAAAAAGCGCCGGCCGGACATCTACCAGCTCGTCCTCTCCGCCATGGAGGGGGAAGAGGGCTGACCGGCCGGCAGACCAGCGCGCAAAAGGGCGGGGCATATCGGAAGATATGCCCCGCCCTTTTTTGTGCCCGCCCGGAAGGGGCTGCCGTCACAGCGCCGTCCCCCTTTTGGGGAGGAAGAGCCCGCCCATCTCCACCCCCTCCAGGGCCAACAGGGCCGCCTTTTTGGCGATGCCGCCGGCGTACCCCGTCAGGCTGCCGTCCCGGCCCACCACCCGGTGACAGGGGATGATGAGGGAGATGGGGTTGTGCCCCACCGCGCCCCCCACCGCCTGGGCGGACATCCGCTCCCGCCCCTGGGCGCGGGCGAGGGCGGCGGCAAGCTCCCCATAGGTGGCGGTCTGGCCGCGGGGGATCTGCAGCAATATGTCCCACACCGCCAGGCGGAAGGGCGAGCCGCTGGGGGCAAGGGGCGGGGTGAAGCCCGGAACGCCCCCCTGAAAGTACTGGTCGAGCCACTGCCGGGTCTCCTCAAAGACTGGCAGCTCCCGCGGCCGGTGCTCGGCGGCCAGGGTCGCGGCAAAATATTTTCCCCCGTCGAACCAGAGGCCGCAGAGGTGTTCCCCATCGCTTGACAGGGTGATCCCCCCGAGGGGGGATCGATAGGTGGCGGTGTACTGCATAAAGGCCCCTCTCCCAATAGGTGTTTGCGGTGCGATACCCTATTTTACCACATTTTCTCGAGGAGGTCCTTCTCCTTTTCTTTTCTTCTCCCCCTCTTCTTTTCCCACCCGGTCGAGGGGCCCCGCAACTGAAAAAACGGCTGTTTTTGGAAGATTTTTGTCCCATTACGGCGGAAAAAACAGAAAAAATAAGAACAAATTGTGCACAAAACGTGAATATATGTTAAAATAAGGGCAATGAACCCCCTTTCTGCCCGGAAAAACATCACCCTTCGCAGGGCGGGGGCCGAAAGAAAATCAATTTGTTCGGCTGACGGGACCGCCCCGGCGGCCGCTCCCACGCAAGGAGGACATTTTGCAGATGGAAAAATTGAAAAAGTATCTGACGCCGAAGGCCACCGGTTGGCTGGCCATCGGCATGGGCGGCGGCGCTCTGCTCTGCTGGATCGCCCTGGGCATCGTCTACGGCAGCATCAAGAGCTACTTTACCAGCTTTGGCGCAAACGAAAAGGGCTTGGGCCTCATGGTGATCCTGCTGTTGGTGCTGATGGTGGCCTTCTTTATCTCCCTGCTGGCCACCCTCGTGTCCGGCGCGGGCAATGGCATCCGCCTGTTTGCCTGGAAGGACCGCCGCCCCTTCACCATTGCCGCCTTTGCCGTGGCCTGCCTGAACCTGCTCTTTCTCTGCTTCAATTTCCGGGTCATCGGGTTCTGCTTCAGCCTCTTCTCCGGCAATGTCTACGGGGCTTTGGGCAGCGGCGCCAGCCTGATCACCACCCTTTCGCTGCGGCTGGGACTGCTGCAGTTCGGCATGTTCCTGCAGATCGCCCTCGCCGGCTACCAGGTGTTTTTGATGGTCTGGGCGAAGAAGCACCCGGCTGCCGCCCAGGGCTCCAGCGCCGTCGGCGAGATGCCGGCTGCCGCTGCTGCCGGCGCTGTGGCGGGCGCGCCTGTCCCCCCGCAGGGCGGGTACACCGTTCCCCAGGGCGGATACGCCCCGGCTCCCCAGGCGCCCAAGGGCGAGGGGCTGAAGAAATTTAAAGAATTCGCCAAGAGCAAAGCCGGCAAGCTCACCTTTATCGGGGTGGCGGCGGCGCTGGTCCTCCTCATCGGCGGGGGCATCGCCATTTCGATCCTCACCCAGACCCGGCTGGACCTGGTCTCCAATGTGGAGTACACCCTGGAGGGCGAGTCGGGAGACGCCTACATCCTCCTCGACCGCGCCAATGTGGACTACGACTACAACGACAGCGACGTGGCCAACTTCGTCTCCTCCATCAGCTACCAGTTTGAGCCCAGCGACGGCCTGAAAAACGGCGACAAGGTGGTCGTGCGGGCAGTCTACTCCAAAGAGACCGCCAAGCGGATGCGCATCAAAATCAAGGAAGACGTGCGCGAAATCGAGATCACCGGCCTGACCGAGCGGTACGACAGCGCCGCCAGCATCCCCGCCGAGACGGTGAGCGCCGCCAAGAACCAGGCGGAGTCGCTCCTCTCCTCCAAGAAGAGCTCGATCCTCAGCAGCGCCTACGGCTTCTCCTACAAAAAGGACAAAACCATCGCCGGGCAGAAGTTGGTGGGCTCCTACTTCGTCCACGACGAGCCGGGCAGCTACTCCGACGACGAGATCGTGCTGGTTTACGCCATCACCGTCAAGGGTCAGCAGCAGACCTCCTACTACCCCGAGGAGGAGTTTGAGGACATCGAGAAGGTCTACTACTACATGGTGAAGGTCGGCCCCATCAACGACCAGTTCTCGGCCACCGACGCCAGCGTGAGCGGGTCCAACATCTCCTACCGGGTGGAGAGCGACCAGGAGGTCGCCGCCTATGTCAAGAGCAACTTCAGCGGCTACGACAAGGTAGAGGCTCTGCCGGTCCAGTAGGCGAAAAAAGAGAGCATTCCCAGAGGGGGGCGGCCGGTGCCAACCGACTGCCCCCCTCTCTTTGCACCGCCGAGCAAGGGGATTTCCCCCTGCCTGTGGTATAGTGGAAAAACAAGAAGGAAAGAGGAGGCGCGAGAGATGGATTGGAAGATCGTCAAGGGGCGGGAAGAACAGGTGAAGGAGATCGCCGCCCTCTACGCCAGGACCATCGACGCCCTGGTGGAGGGGGTCAACTATACCGGCTGGCAGCGGGGCGGGTACCCCGGCGAGGGGACCGCCCGCGAGGGGGTCGCCGCCGGGACCCTCTACGTCGCCCAAAAAGAGGGGGTGATCGGGGGGACCGTCATCCTCAACCACCTCTACGAGGGGGCCTATGAAAAGGGCGAGTGGGCTGTCGACTGCCCCTACAGCGAGGTCTTTTGCGTCCACACCCTGGTGGTGGACCCGGCCTGCCGGGGGCAGGGGATCGCCTCTGCCCTACTGGACTTCGCCGCCGCGGAGGGCCGCCGGGCGGGGATGCGGGCGCTGCGGCTGGACGTCTTTGAAGAAAATGCGCCGGCCATCGCCCTCTACGAAAAGAAGGGGTTTGAGCGCCGCACCCGGGTGGACCTGGGGCTGGGCATCCCGGGGCTCAAGTGGTTTTACCTCTGTGAAAAGCTGCTTTGAGGAGGGGGAGCGGGTGACCAATGAACAGATTTACCAGACAGCCCTGCGCCAGTCGGCCATCGACTGCAGCTGCCGGCCGGAGGACTTTTTGTCGGGGGAGAACCGGATCGTCCCCTCCCGCCCCCACGAGAGGGCGCGGCGGTACCTCACCCTCCCCTTCTCCTGCAACCTGGTCTCCTACGGGGGCGGGGTGGTGGCCTCGGTCAGCGGCGGGTTGGAGGGGCTGGTGGCCGATTACCTGAACCGGTTTGACCCCGTCCACTGCTTTGAGACCCCCAACCTGCACGTCTTGAACGACGCCTTGGCACCCCACGGGCAGCAAATCTGCTTTATGGCCGAGTACTTTCTCCCCGACCTGCGGGCGCTGCGGCCCCTCCCCTCCCCCCTGCCCACCCGGCTGTTGGGGACGGAGGAGTTGGCCCCCCTCTACCTGCCCCGGTGGAGCAACGCCCTCTGCAAAAAGCGGCGGGAGCTGGACGTGTTGGCGGTGGGGGCCTACGACGGGGCGGAACTGGTGGGGCTGGCCGGCTGCTCGGCCGACTGCGAGGAGATGTGGCAGATCGGCATCGACGTGCTGCCCGGCTACCGCCGCCGGGGGATCGCTGCCGCCCTCACCAGCCGGCTGGCGGCAGAGACCCTGCAGCGGGGCAAGGTGCCCTTTTACTGCGCGGCGTGGTCGAACATCCGCTCGGTGCGAAACGCCATCAAGAGCGGGTTTCGCCCCGCCTGGGTGGAGATGACCGCCCGGGAGCGCGCCTTTGTGGAGGCGTGCAACGGCAACCCATGACAAAAAGAGCGCCGGCTTTTTAGCCGGCGCTCTCGCTCCTTCTGTGGGGTTTACTGGTCGTCTGCCGCCAGGGCGGTGGTGTCGTGCATCCAGTCCTTTAACTGGGGGTAGAGCTTGCGGTACTGCTCGAAAAACGCCTGGTAGCGGGCGTGGCGCGCGGGGTCGGGGAGGATCCGCTTTTCCATCGCCACCATGGCCTCCGAGGCGGTGGGCAGGTCGGGGTACGCCCCCAGCCCCACCGCCGCGCAGATGGCCGAACCCAGGCAGGAGGCCTGTTTGTCCCGGGGGACGAGGATCTCCACGTTGCTGATGTCGGCGTGGATCTGCAAAAAGAGGTCGCTCTGGGCGGTGCCGCCGCTGATGTGCAGCCGCTCCACCGCAAAGCCGTTCTCCCGCAGCTGGCAGAGGAGGTTTTCGGTGCCGTAGGCGATCCCCTCCAGCAGGGCGCGGTAGAGGTGGGCCCGGGTGTGGTGGAGGGAGAAGCCGTAGACCAGCCCCCGCACGTTCCCGTCCAGGTAGGGGTGCTGGTTGCCCTGCCAGTAATCCAGGGCGATGAGGCCGCCGCTGCCGATGGGCAGGTCCTTTGCCTCCCGGTCCAGCAGGGCGTAGACCGACTCGCCGCTCTCCTCGCAGCGGGCGCTCAAGTCCTTGCAGAACTCGCCGATGAACCACTTGAGGATAGAGCCGGAGCTGACCTGGCCCCGGTAGGCGGTGTAGTAGCCCTCGATGAGGTTGTCCGGCCCGGCGTTGACGGTGGCCTCGCCGAAGGGGGGCGGGTCGGGGGTGAGGACCATGGCCAGGTTGGAGGAGCCGGTGATCAGCGCCACCTGGCCGGGGCGGCAGGCGCCCATCCCCAGAATGCCGATAGAGGCGTCGATCCCCCCCTGGCAGACCAGGGTGCCGGGGCAGAGACCCAACTGGGTCGCCGCCTCCTCGGTGAGCCCGCCGATGGGCTGCCCCACCCGAAAGACGCGTTTGTCGGGGAATTTGTCCAGGGCGTCGGCCAGGCCGATGGCCCGGTAGAAATCCCGGTGAAAGTCCCCCAGCCGGGCGTCGTACCCCCAGTTGCAGCTGCAGTTGACGTTGATGCTCCACAGGCCGGTGAGGCGGTAGGTCATCCAGTCCTGGTACTCGCAGAAGACCTGGGCCCCCTCGTAGTGTTCGGGCTCGTTCTCCTTGAGCCAGAGCAGCTTGGAGGGCATCCACTCGGGGGAGAGGTTTTCCCCCGTCAGCGCGCGGATGCGCTCGGCCTGGGGGGCGCTGCGCACGTCCATCCAGATCAGGCAGTCGCGCACCGGGGTGCCGTCGCGCTGGCAGAGGAGGACGCTGCAGTTGGTGGTGTCCACCCCCAGCGCGGCGATCTGCCGGGGGGAGATGCCGCTTTTCTGCAGCGCCTCCCCCACCGACTGCACCAGCGCCCGCCACCAGTCGGCGGGGGCCTGGTCGGCCCAGCCGGGGTGGAGGTGGGTGGTGGGATAGGGCGTGCTGGCAAAGCAGGCGGGGTTCCCCTGCAGGTCGTAGATGCCCACCCGCATCCCCCCGGTGCCCCCGTCGATGCCCATGACGTACTGTTTCATCAAAGTCCCCCTTTCGCAAGCCCGCCGTGACGCGCGGGCAGAGACCAAAAGGGCCGGCGGCGAACTGCAAGTTCGCCGCCGGCCACTTGCGCGCAGGAAGCGAGCTCTATTTCCGGAATGCCTTGACTGTATTCATAAAGTCGACCACCCGGTCGTAGTCGGTGAAGTTGTCAAACTTCCCGTCCTTTTTAAAGGTGGTCCCCACCACCGCGCCGTCGGCGATGGAGAGCTGGGTCTCGATGGTCTCTTTCTTGCAGCCGGTGTTGCAGAAGACCGGGGTGTCGGGCAGGGCGTCCTTCACCTTTTTGAGCACCTGGGTGTCGGTGGACTCGCCCGCGGTGAGGCCGGAGACCAATATGGCGTCGGGCTTGTCGTTAAAATTGGTGGAGCGGGCGATGTCCACGATGTCCCGGTCCCCCAGGTAGGCGGCGGCCTCGGGGAAGATGTTGAAGAGGAGTTTGACCTTCCCCCTCAGCCCCAGGTTGCGGTGGTGGCGGACGATTTCGCCGGTGTTGGTGTTCCACAGTCCCAGGTCGCCGGCGTAGACGCCGGACATGACCTCCCGCACAAAGCAGGCGCCGGTGGCGGCGGCCAGGTCGAGGGAGGCGAAGGGGTCCCACAGCATGTTGACCCCAAAGGGGATGTGGATGTCCTTTTTCAGCTCGCCGATGACCCGGGCCATGGCGGCGGTGGTGGCGGGTTTGACGGTGGTCAGGTAGGGCAGGGAGAACTCGTTGGAGAACATGACCGCGTCAACGCCGCCCTCCTGCAGGGCCAGGAAGTCCTCCCGGGCGCGCTCGACGACCCAGTCCATCCCCTTTTCCTCGTCGAAATAGGGGTCGCCCGGCAGGGCGCGGACATGGCACATGGCGATGATCGGCTTTTCGGTGGAAAACAGCTCTTTGACCCAGGACATGAAACTCCTCCTCACAGACAGGCCCCGCAGGGCGTTTGGTTGATTTGTCATTTATTATACTCCTGTAAAAAAGCGGGCGAAACCCTTTTACCGCCTATCAAATTGACGAAATTGCAGGAACAAAAGGCAGCAACTTTCACAGTCTCGGGGAAAAAGAGAGCAAGCGGCCGATTTGTCGAGATTTTGACCCCGCAATTGGGAATGTTGAAAAAAGAAAACAGGGCAATTGCAAACTGGCGCCAGTTTAGTATAATGGGAGCAGAACCGGCCACGCGAGACTTGAAAGGGGTGCGCACATGCTTGACAAACAAGAGATGAGACCGATCCTGCGGGAGTTTATGGAGACCCCCCGCCTCTCCGGCTTTGAGGGGCCGATGGCCCGCCGCTTCTGCGAGGAGATGAAAAAATACACCGACTCGGTGCAGATCGACCGGCTGGGCAACGCCATCGCCACCTTCCCCGGCACCGACCCCCAAGCGCCCAGCGCCATGGTCCTCTCCCACCTGGACACCATCGGCTTTATCCTCACCCGCATCGACGAGGGGGGCTTTCTCTTCTTCGACCGGATGGGCGGGGTGCCGGAAAAGGTGCTCCCCGGCATCGCCGTCGAGGTGGGGGACGAGGACGGGGGCTTTCACCACGGCATCATCGGCTGCCGGGCCTACCACATCCAGAGCCCCGAGCAAAAGAGCAAGGTCGACCCCATCGGCAACCTCTTCATCGACATCGGCGCCAAGAGCCGGCAGGAGGTGCTGGCGATGGGCATTCAGGTGGGCTGCCCCGCTATCTACGCCCCCCGCTACATCGAGCTGGTGGGCGACCGGATCGCCGGCTCCTACATCGATGCGGCTGCTGGGCTGACCAACCTGGTGCAGATCGCCTCGGCCCTGGCCGAGCAGCCGGCCCGCGCCACCGTCCACCTGGTGGGCACCGTCTGGGAGGAGTTTTCGGCCCGGGGGGCGATGATGGCGGCCCGCACCGTCAAGACCGACCTGGCCTTTTCCCTGCTGGGGCCGGGGGCGGCCGACACTCCCGACCAGCGCGGGGCGGTGAGCAACGTGGCCATGGGCGGCGGCCCCGGGGTCACCCTCTTCAACTTTCACGGAAAAGGGACCCTCAACGGGAACATCGCCCACCGCGGCCTGCTGAAACTGCTGCGGGAGGCGGGCGAGGAGACCGGCATCCCCATCCAGCGGCACGCCGCAAGGGGCGCCCTCTCGGACACCGCCTACCTGCAGTTGGAGGGCGAGGGCATCCCCTGCATCGACCTGGGGGCGCCCGACCGCTACAGCCACTCCCCCATGGAGACGGTGGACCTGGGCGATCTGGAGCAGGTGGGCCGTTTGGTGAGCGCCGCCCTCTACCGGTTGGACAGGGACTTTGACCTGGGCAGATACCCCGTTTGACCCCCTGCAGAGACAGACAAAAAGAGCGCCCGAACGCGGCATTGCCGGTGTTCGGGCGCTCTCTTTTTTGCAAAGGGGTCTTGCTACTGCGCGGCGTCTTTGCGCCCGCGGCGCTTGAAAATCAAGACGACGGCCAGGGTGGTCAGGGCGATGGCACCCACGCCGATCCCCGCGATCGCCACGGGGGAGAGCTGGCTGCCGCCGGGGTTCTGGGCCTCGGGGACCTCGGGGTCGGGGATATTCTCCCCCTGGGTCTCATCGCCGGGTCTGGGGGTCAGCGGGGTCTCCTCCTCGGGGATCTCCTCCCCCTCGGGGGCGGCGGGGGTGGTGTCTGGCGTGGTGCCCGGCGTTGTCCCCGGGGTGGTGCCCGGCACCTGCTGGTACTGGGGCACCTCTTCGGTTACGGTGTTGGTGTGCACCACCGAATCGTAGTAGAAGGTGAGGACGTTGGCGCTGCTGTCGGCGCCGATGGTCAGGGTCTGGCTGGCTGCCAGGGCGGTGAACTCGGCCACGGTGGGGGCGCTGAAGGTGACGGTGGCCGCGTTGCTGGCCACCCCCTGCAGGGCGGGGGCCACCTCGGCGCCGGTCTCCCGGTCGACAAAGCGGACGGTGTAGCCGTAGGTGTCGCCCTGCTTGGTCAGCCCATAGCTGGCCACGGTGGTGATGTCGCCGGTGGCCGACTGTCCGTTCTGGTAACCGGGGGCGGCGTCGAGCACCTCATAGCGGGTCTCGGTCAGCTGGATCTCGCTGGGGTTGGGGGCGTCGGGCAGGGCGGCCCCGACCGGCACCAGGATGGAGAGGCTGCCGGTGGCCTTGCTGAGCTGGTAGGAATAGCCGGTGGCCTCGATTTTTTGCAGGTAGCTCTGGGAGAACCGCCCGTACTCGCCGGGGCGGAAGGTCACCACATAGCCCTTGTTGCCGGCGGCGTGAACGGGCAGCGCCATCAGCGACAGCAGAAAGGCCAGCGCCAGGGTGCAGAGCCGCTTGGTCAGGTTGCGCATCTCGTTCACTCCTCTTCTCTGTGTTTCTTTTTCAGGATGATCAGCAGAGGCAGGGCGATGATGGTGGCCGCTGCCAGCAGAAAGATGGGGGCGTAGTCGCCGGTGAAGATGGTTTCGCCCGGCACCCGGTTGACCACCGTCTCGGTCTGGGGGGTCACCTCGGCGGCCTGGAAGGTGAACTGGATCAGCCCTTCACTGGCCTGGTAGGGGTTGCCCAGCGAAGCCGCGTCCGGGAGGAGGGAGAGGGTCACTTCGGCCCGCTCCCCTGCCTTTAGGGTGGCCACCAGGCGGTAGCCCTCCAGCTGGCTGTTGAGCTCTTTTAACTCCTGGCTGTCGCGGCCGCCCACCAGCGCGCCGGTGGTCTCGCCGGTGGCGGGGTCGTAGCCGTAGAGGACGCTGGTGGTCTCGCCGCTCTTGCAGGTGAGACGGACGGTGTACCCCGCCCCGGCGGCGCCGGCCTTCTCAAGGGTGTTGAGAACGTCGGTCTTCATGTAGAAGTTGGCGGTCGCCCCGCTCTTGTTTTCGAGCAGGAGGGTGTCGCTTGCCTCCACCCCCGGAAGGATGGAGGAGAAGCCGCTCATCTGACCGGTGCAGACCAGCGCGTCGCCGGTGTAGGCGACTTCGCCGCGCTCGGCGGCAAAGCCGGTCGCCGGCGCAGCCACGGCCAGAAGCAGGGAGAGGATAAGGCTCACTGCGCCCATTCGTTTTTTCATCTCTTGTCACCTGTCTTTCTGCCGTTACTGCTCAATGGCTGTGATGTTGCCGCTCTCGTCCAGCTGGGCCAAAACGCCCCAGCTGGTGAGGATGCCCTTCTGGTTGACATCGCCGTGCGCGGCCCCGGCGAACTGGACGCCCTCGGCCACCGCCTCTAAGCGGATGGTCTTGTCGGTGTACTCGTTGCCCAGCGCGGCGTCCACCGCGAGGGACTGGAGAAGGTCCTCGCTCGCCTCCTGGGGGGAGATGGGGCGGCGGAAATAGAAGGTCTGGGTCTCCCCGCTGGAGAAGGGGGGATTGGACTCCAGCCAGCCGCTGTCGGCCGGTGCGCTCACCTGGATGGCCGAGCCGTCCAAATCGGTGCGCTTGCCCTTCCCTTCGCCCTCTTCGTCTGCCCAGTACTTGGTCACCGTGACCCGCACGTAGGCAGCCACCGAGCCGGTGTTTTGCACGCTGTACACCCCGGCTTTGCCGGTGGCGTCTGCCAGGGCGACGGTGTCGCCGGGCATCACCGGCTGGCTCAACTGGTACTCGGCGGCCGGGGATCGGGTCTGGCCGTCGGCCCAGCCGATCTGCAGGGTGGTGGCGGCCAAGGGGGCGCCCACTGCCCGGTCGCCTTCGATCTGGCCGGCGGCCAGAGAGCCGCCGACGGCGGTTGCCGCAACCAGGACCAGCGCCGCACCCATCAGCAAAAATCTCTTTTTCACTTGAAACGCTCCCTCTTCTTGATCTTGTCTGCAAATGCCCACAGCAGGCACGCCAGGGCGAAGATTGTGATGCAGACCGCGATGCCGCCGACGGAGTGTAAAGCCGTGGAGACGGCGCCTAAAAGCGGAATGGAAAACAGGACTTCACCGGTCACCCGGCCGTAGGCGACCGGGGTCACGTCGGGCTGCGCGTTGGCGTCGCCCTTGGTGGTGATCTCCCTTTTCTGGGTGTCGTTTTGCACCACCCGGTGCACCTCCACCAGTTCGGTGGCGCTGCCCAGGGAAAAGGTGATGATCGCCCCTTCTTTAAGCCCCTCCGGTGCGCAGGGCTTGGTGTAGATGGCGCTGCCCACCGGAAGGGCCGGCACCATGCTGGGGGTGAGGACCGAGTAGACCTGAAAGCCCAGCAGCCGGGGCAAAACCAGGGGAAGGGTGAGAAGGGAGAGGCCGATCAGCAGCGCCGCTGCCGTGGCGCTGAGAACCTTTGCCTTCACGGCCTTCCCTCCTCTCTCACTTCAATTGGTTTGCTCTGCCCATCCGCGGGGACGGGGCAAAGGGTGGAACTAGTTGAACAGGCCCTGGAGTTGGATCGCCGCGGTGTTGGCGGCGGGGGTGAGGCTGGGGGCCTCCAGGTTCTTTTGCTGCACGGCGGCGGCCGAGACATTCAGGGAGAAACCGGCCTGGGCGTAGTTGTTGTCCCACGCCTCGCCGGGGATAGCGAAGTGCTCAAACAGGGTCACCTGGTTGGCGGGGTTGACGGTCTCGCCGGCGGCGGGGGCGGTGTAGCTGACGGCCTCTTTGTAGTAGCAGAGGAGGGCGTCGCCGTCCCGGCTGACGATCCACTTGTCGGTGTCGATTTCAGCGGCGACCAGGTCCAGCAGCTGGCTGCTCACCGACGCGCTGTTGATGTTGGCGTCTTGGCTGTTGGGGACCTCGGCCTGGGCGGTCACCCGAATGGCCAGGTAACAGGGCTGCGAGCCCTCCTCCACGGTGGCGCCCACCGTCTTGCTGATCAGGTCGCCGGGCATGATGTCGACATAGCCCAGGCCTTTGCCCTCGTTGTCGTTCACGGCGGTGACCATCTCTTTGCCGTCCACCGTGCCGGCGGGCGAGGCGTCGACGATGCCGATGTCCACCTTGCCGGTGGTGAAGACGTTGTCGCGCTGGGCGGTGGTGTCAGTGAAGTAGGCCAGGGTCCCCCCCACGGCAATAACGGCGACCAGCAGCAGGCTGGCGGCGGCAATCAGTGCATTTTTGCGTTTCATCATTCAAACCCCTTTGCTGTTTTGGTGTGGTTGGCCTGGCGTTAGGCCAGGGTGAAGTTGGTGCCGGCCTTGGCGTTGAGGGCGGTCAGGGCCAGGGCGCTGGTGGTGTCGTTGCCGCTCATCCCCTCGGACTGGATGCCGTAGGCGTAGAGGGAGATGGAGGGAATGCTGGCGGGCTTTTCGCTGTAATTGGCAAAGGTGACCTTGCTGAAGACAGGGGTCAGGTCGCCGGTGGCCTTGACGGAATCGTTGTACTTGTAGACGCCGTTGGTGCCCTCTTCAGCGGTGATCTTGGTCCAGTTGGCGGTGTCGATGTTCAGGCTCATCAGATCGTCGTCCGCCCCGCTGATGATCACAAAGATGTCAGCGCCGGTGGTGGGGACGGTGTCGACCGAGACAAACGGGTCTTTGGGGACGACCTTGTTGGGGTAGATGTCCTTGTAGGTGTTGGCCTTGACCTCGTCGGTGCCCAGCTGGTTGGTGTTCTGAATGTAGTTGTGCTCGTTGAGGTCGATGGCGAGTCCGTCGCTGGCGGAGAAGGCGTTTTCCACCTTGTTGGTGGTGCTGACGAAGTAGGCCAGAGTGGCGCCGATGGCGACCACGGCGACCAGGGCCAGAGAGAGGGTCATGACGAGGATGTTTTTCTTTTTCATATTCGGTTGCTCCTTTTCAAGTTGGCGTTGAAACGGTTTATGTGAGGGGCGCTGGGGCCCCGCGTTCCGATAGGGGATCAGGCGTCGCCCGATTTGGGGGCGCCTGCCTTCTCCGCCTCCCCCGCGGCGATGATGGCGGGGACGAAGTTGAGAAGGATGATGAGGATGACCAGGCCGCAGGCGGCAAAGATGCCGGTGGGGGTCTTGATGCCGGTGGTGAGATAGCCCAGCAGGGGGAGGTGGAAGGCGGCCCGGCCGAACACCTGGGAAAAGGCGATCTCCCCGTCAGGGGCGTCGTTGGCGTCCCCCTGGGTCACCAGGGTGCGGGCCTCGCTGTCCACGCTGAGGACCCGGTGGGTGACGTAGGTGCTGCCGTCGGGCAGCAGGTAGGTGCAGACGTCGCCGGCCTGCAGTTGGGACGCCTCGGTGGGCTTGACACAGACGATGCTGCCCACCGGGATGGCCGGCTCCATGCTGCCGCTGAGGACGGCCATCTCCCGGTAGCCGAGCAGCATGGGGATCAGGATGGCCAGTGCCACCGCCGCCAGGGCGGCCAGCAGCAGGGCGGAGAGGGTGTTGCAGATTTTTTTTGCCATCGGTCTTCTCCCCCGCGCCCTAGAACAGGGCCGCGATGGCGGGGAGGGAGGTCAGGCCGCCGGGCTCTGCGAGGACGCTCTCCTGGTAGATGGTGACCGAAAAGCCGGTCTGCTCCAGAAAGTCGCTTAAAGTCTTGGGCTGCCCCTCGTCCCCGTAGAGGTCTTTGCCGATTTTCACGCTGTACATCAGCGGCGGGGTGGCGCTTCCAGCGGGGAGGGGGGCACAGTAGTAGAAAAAGCCCGATTTCGAGGTGTCGCCGCTCACCCGGCCCCAGTCGGTACGGTTGATCTCGATGTAGACCTTGCTCTCATCTTCCATCGAGCTGCCCTTGGGGACAAACAGGAGATCGCTCTCGGCCACACCGGAGACCATGATCCGGGCCCGCACATAGGCGGGGGACTTGCCGGTGTTGACAATGGACACCGTCTTGTTGCCCAGGGAGTCGTCCTCCTCGATCTCGGTGGTCATGTCGGCGGGAGAGAAGCGGTTGGTGACCGCGCCGGTGCCCGACGCCTCATAGGCCAGGGTCGAGCCGATGCCAAAGACCAGCGCCGCCGTCAGAAGGGAGAGCAGCAATTTTTTGCGGTTTTTCCAAAATGCCTTCATGGGTTTCTCCTTTCTGCACTAGTTCTCGTCTCGGTCGTCGGGGGAGGGGATCAGGTCGTCCTGCTTGGGGACGATAAAGACCAGTTTCCCGTCCTCCACCTTGAAGACGTTGCGGGTGGCGCTGCTGTCGGTGGGGATGTCTCCGCCGCTGTACCGGTTTTGGAAGGTCACCTCCCGGTCGAGGGCAAAAGCGTTGTACTGCCGGCAGTCGCCGTCGTCAAAGCCGACACAGAGGGTGGCGGCGGCGCCGTTTTGGGCAAAGTGACCGGGGCGGTCGGCGGTGATGCCGGCCAGGGTGTAGTTGAGGTTTTCCAGCTCCTCCACCCGGTAGCTGCCGATGGGGACCGCGATCTCGGCCACCAGCTGGCGGCCATTCCCGGCGGCGTTTCTCATGTCGATGTGGTAGTAGTGGGTCACGCCGTCCTCGCCGGTGAGTTTGAAGCTAAAGACGGGGTCGCCCTTTTCCAGATTTACCTGGTCGAGCTGCTTGTAGATGCGCAGGGTGCCGTGGTTTTGCCGGTAGCTGTTGACCAGGGTGAGGGTGGCGGGTCTGCCGGGGCGCAGGGTGACGGTGGCCTTCGAGGAGTCGACGCTCACGTCGTATCCTTCCACCTCCTCCCCCGTCTCGGAGAGGGTGTACTGTCCGGGCAGCAACTGCTGGGTATAGGTGAAGGTGTTGCCGTCCCAATGGCCGCTGGGGTTGTCGCCCTTGACGGTGAAGGCGGTCTCGCCGTCGCCGTCGGTGACGGTAAAGGTGAGGGACTTTTTGAGGGCGGCCAGCTCTTGGTCGCTCAAGGGCCCTTCGATCACCTTGCGGATGGTGAGGTCGGCCTTTTTTAACTGGTTGGTGACGGTGACGGCGCTGACCCGCTCGGCCTGCACCACCCCTTCGGGGATCTTGCCGGCGCCCTTGCCGTCGGTGTCGATGGAGGTGGCGTTTTTGACCTGGTACTGGGGGGCCAGGTAGTTGTCTCCGGGGGAGACCTCCACCACCTGGAAGCTGCTGCCCCAGATGACCCCGGGGATGACCGCCTTTTCGTCGGCCTTCAGGGGGATGACGCCGTTGGACGTGCTCTTTTTCACCCCGCTGTCCAGATCGAGACTGCTGTCCTCGCGGCTCATCAGGTAGTACTCGCCCGCGTAGGCCTTGCCGCCGATCTGCACCTGCATGTCAAAGCTCTCGTCAGAGGACGCGCCCTGCATCACCTTTTCCACTGAGAGGTTGTAGAGGTTTTGCACCAGGCAGCGGTTTTCAAAGGTGACGGCGGGCCGTTCCTCCACCACCAGGTCCTCCGACTGGTAGACCTGGGTGGAGCCGTCGGGTCCCTCCGCCTTGGCGGTGGTGCTGTTGACGATGACCTCGTACTTGTCGGAATAGGCGCCGATCTCGCTGGCGCGGTAGACGGTATTTGCCTTGATGTTGTCGGCCAGGGCGGCATACTGTCCGTGTTTGAGGGTGAAGGTGCCGTCGCTGGTGGTCCCCTCCCGCACCTTCTGGGCGCTGCCGTTCACATCGGTGTAGACGGTGTAGCGGCCGGTGTAGGGGGTGTAGCGGCCGCCGTCTTTCAGCTCGACTTTAAACTGGAAGTCGGCGTCGGCAAAGTCGGCCATGTTGGTCTCGGTGATCTGTTTGCGCACCAGGATGGTCTCGTCGGGGATGGACTGGAGGTTGAACTTGATGCGGCAGTTGGAGCCGCCGGCACCCCGCTCCATGTAGTAGTAGCGGAAGGAGTGGGAGCTGTAGTTCTGAAAGATCCAGTTGCCGTTTTTCTTGACGAAGTTCTTGTTTACGTAGTCTTGGCCCTTGGCCGCTCTCATGATTTCGTAGAGGCTCTTGGTGACCACCTGATTTCCGCCCTTTTGGGTGTAGACGTGGTCGATGGCGACCTGCCCGGTGGCGAAGTTGATGGAGCCGCTCATGGCGTCGTGGATGCCGCCCATGTCCAGCACCAAAACCCCGTCGATGTAGATCCAGACGTCGTCGTCGCCGGTGAACTCAAAGACCATGTCCCGGCTGCCGATCTTGCCGTTTTTCGGCTGCATGAAGTTGAAGTCCATGGAGAGGCCGAAGTGGTAGTTGGCGTTGCTGTTCAGCGTCTGGCTGTTTTTCAGGTCGTTGAGGGGCAGGAACTTGGGGGTGGAGGGAGCGGTGTCCCCCGGCTTGTAGGGGGTCCTATAGACCTTGAAGTTCTTGTCGTTATTGTCCACGATGGTGGCGAAGTTCTTGGCCGCATCGTAGATGTAGTAACCCTCGCCGTCCTGGTAGAACAGGTGGTTGAGTCCGGTGCGGGCCGAGACCATCCCCTCGCCGTCATTGACGGCCTTGGGGCTAAACAGGTAGCTCAAACTGGTGCCGTTGGCCAGGCGGGGGTAGGCGGTGTTGCTGTTTTGCATGGTGGGCTGCACCACCCCTTGGATCACACCGCGGCCGCTCTTCCAGCCGTTCCAGAGTTTTCTGCCGTCGATGTGGGTGGCATTGGAGCCGACAAAGGAGAGGTAGTTGTCGTATTCGTTGGCCTCGGTGCCGTTGTAATCAAATAAGTTGAGGTGGATCCCCCGCGAGGCGCTGTCCACGGTTTGGATGGTGTCCAGAGAAGGACCGTCGCCGGGGGCGGCCAGAGCGGTGGCGGGCGCCAGATTTGCCAGCATGGCGGTGGCGAGCGCCGCGCTGAGTAAACGGCTGAACAGTTTGCGTTTCATCATTGCTGCCTCCTAAAGGGATGGTGTAGATGGGGCTTTTGGAACGCCGGCTTCAGGAAAAGGCGGCGGAGGGCTTGTCGCTGGGGGGAGAGGTCTCTTCCAGGGCACTGTCCATCAGTTTGATCAGCTCCAGCGCGCTGCGGAAGTGGCTCTGCTTGCCCTCTTCCAGCCAGGTGACGGTTCCCTGCCAGGTGGCGTTTTGCCGGTAGGTGACCTGAACGGTAAAGGTGGCGCGGCCCCCAGCGTGCTCGGACAACCTCTCGATCGGCTGTCTGTCCATACGTGTGTTCCCCCTTTTTGCCGGCCGGGGGGAGAAGCTGCGGGCGAGCAGCCCCGGCTGCGGGTAGTTCCAGGTGTCAAAAAGTGATTCTGCGGCGAGGAGCAACTGCTCTGCGCCCGCAAACAAAATGGGGGTGGGCGCGTACCGGTGGTAGAGTCGGCCGCGAAAGGTGCCGCTGCCCACAGCGTCCACGCAGATGCGGATGGCATTTTTTGCGCGGCTGATGTCTGGTGCGGGCATTTCCCCTCTCCCCTTTCTATCTGTATGGTTTTACCATAGCAGCGGCAGGTCAAAAAACGGTTAAAATACAGGGAAAATCGGGGTGACATTTTTCGACCCTTCACCGGCGACAAGGCGACAAAAAGCGCCCCCGCGCACAGGGCGCGGGGGCGCAGAAGGGGCAAAAGAGACTATTTCCAGCCCGGGTCGGCGCCCATCATCTGGGTGCAGCCGGGGCTGCCCACGGGGGTGGATTTGTAGTGGAGAACGACGCCCCTGACCCGTTCGGGTGCGCTTTGAAAGCGGGCGTCGATGCGGTCGCTGATGAGGGTGCAGTTTTCGCGGGTGAGCCCCAGCAGCAGGATGAGGAAGCGCCCGGCGCAGGGCTGGGTGTAGGCGTCCCCCCGCCGCAGGGCGTTTTGAATGGCCGCGCTCACCTGGGGGATGGCCTTTTCCAGGCGGCCCCTATCCCCCAGGGGCTGGCCCTGCCGGTCGGTGAGCCAGCAGAGCATCAAGTAGGCCGACTGGCCGCTGCGCTCGAGCATCCGCCCGACGGCCCGGTAGGTGTCGATAAAGCTGGGAAAGGGGCAGTAGTAGGCCCCGTGGGCGGCGGTGTCCTCGGCGAGGACCGTCTGCAGCTGCTCCATCGAGACCGCCCGCTCAGGGGCCACCTGCTCGATCTTGCGCAGCGCGTCGATGAGCTGTTCTGACGGCTTGACGCCGAAGGTCTCCTCCAGACGGGTGGCGGTCTCCTCGTAGACGTCCTTGGCCTCCTGATAGCGCTCCAGCGCCAGCAGGCTTTCGATGCGCAGGGCGTCCCACTCCTCCTGCGGGCAGAGGGCCGAGGCGCGGGTGGCCACCGTCAGCACCTGGGCGTCCTCCCCCTTCGCCCGCAGCAAGTCGGTGAGGGCGCGCACGCAGCGGGCGTAGAGCTCCCGGCAGTGGACTGCCACCGCCACCGCCCACTCCTCCCCCTGCAGGTGGGGCAGAAAGTCGCCGGTGTAAAGGGCGCAGGCCCGCCGCAGGGCCTCCTCCCGCCCGGGGCCGGTCTCGGCCAGGGCCGCAGCGGCCTGCCGGTAAAAGCAGTCCACGTCCACCTCGGTGGGCAGGCTGCTCTGCCAGCGGTAGCTGCCGCCGGAAAACTGGATGGTGGTCCCCGGCAGCCCCGCCTGGGCCAGCCGTTTGCGCAGGTTGCTGATGGTGACTTTTAAGTTGTTGGCCGGGTCGGTCACCCGCTCGTCTCGGCCGTAGAGCCGGTCCATCAGCACGGCGCGCGAAAGGCCGTGCTCCCGGTCGTACAGAAGCATCTGCAGCGCCTGCATGGCGCGGGTGTTGTTGTTTCGCTCCAACTTGAGGGCGGTTTCCCCGAAGCGAATGGAAAACTATCCCAACATGGTGACTGTCAGGCACTTTGAAGGTTCCATTGCCATCTGTCCTCCTTGCCGCAATTTGCGCTCCCGCCGGCCGGGAACGGCTGCCAGTGGCGATCCCAGCGGTGACAGGGCAAGACCCATCCCGCCGCTGGGTAAAACGACTGCACAGCGATCTTTAAAGAGATATAGAGTGAACGCGAGAAAAATGCGCTTTCTGTAAAATTACACCCGCCCGAACGCACGGCAAAAGGCTGGAAAAGGCGGGTCTTCGCGGGGCCGTACAGCGCCGCCCTTTCCGAACAGCACTGCCGACTCGCTGTGTGCAAGCTGGCTTTTTTGTTGCACAGGCACAAAAAACAGGTCGAAAAGAAAAGGCGTACTCTATTTTCATTATAGAGAAAAAATCCCGAAAGAAAAGCCCTGGCGGGGAATTTTCTTTCGGGAAAAATTCGGTCTATTTTTTTAAGCGGGCGAAAAAACGGCGCAACTATGCGATTTTTTCTCGCTTTTTACTCCGCGAAGTATCACGAAAGGCGGACTATAAACGCCTGTTTGTGACCAGTTAGCCACAGGCGGTTTCCAGCAGGGAGCGGATCTCGCCGGGCAGGTACTCCCCCTGCGCGGGGTCCTTGATGTCCTTGAGGTAGTGGGCGTCGGAATTGGTGATGGCCTTGATGTCGGCGGGCACCAGCCCGTCGGCGATCATCTGCCCCGCCCGCTCGATGCGGGCGAATTCGCCGATGGAAAAGCCCATGTCCCCGCTCATGATCCCCAGGTTGCTCACCAGGCTGTTGGCGCCCTTGTCCAGGTGGGCGGGCCAGCAGACCCCGCCCCCTGCCGCCACCCGCTGGGGCACCTGGGAGAGGGGGATGGAGCAGGCGTTGATGAGCAGTTTGTCCACCCGGCCGACGACCTGGTCCTCGGTGTCCATCACCAGCTGGTCGCCGAAGATGGCGGGGTCGTTTTGGATGGGGGGCAGGGCGGCATAGACCTCCTCCCCAAAGGCGAGGGCGGCCTCAAGGGTGGGAAAGAGGCAGACCACGTGCACCTCTTCCGCGGTGCAGAGCTCCATCCCCGGCAGCACCGGTATCTGGTAAAACCGCCCGGCCTCCAGGGCGGCCGGGCAGTTGAGGGAGCTGTTGTGGTCGGTGAGGGCGATGAAGTCGAGCCCCAGGGCCTTGGCCATCCCCACCAGGGTGGCGGGGGTCATCTCGTTGTCCCCGCAGGGGGAGAGACAGCTGTGCAGGTGCAGGTCGTACTTGTAGGCGGGGGCGGAGAAGCGGCCCATCAGAGACCGCCGCCCAGCTGCTCCACCAGCCGGGCCGCCTCGTAGACGGGCAGTTCGGTCCGCAACAGGGCGATCCCCTGTTGGCGGGCCCGCTCCACCGCGGCGGGGTCGAAGGCCATCCCCTCGGCCAGGAGGATGCAGGCGGCGTCGGCCAGGGTGGCCACCGCCACCGCGTTGACGTTGCCCATGACGGTGACCCAGCAGTCGCCGGCCTTGGCGCGGCCCATCACCAAACTCAACAGGTCGCAGCAGTAAATGCCCTCCACCGGCCGCTCCTCCCCCCCGCAGACCGGGGAGAAAGAGGGGCAGGACAGCAGTTCTTGGGTGGTCAGTTTCACGAGTGGTCCTCCTTTCTAAAGGGGAGAGGGACGAAGCTCTTCATCTCGCCGCTCTCGAACTCCTCCAGCTCCTCCCGCATCCGGAAGATGCAGTCGCCCTCCTGGGCGAAGCCCCGCACCACGTCCTCGGCAAAAGCCCGGCAGGAGGGGGCCCCGCAGGAGCCGCAGTCCAGCCCCGGGAGGGAGGCGGCGAAGGCCTCGATCTTCTCCATCTTCTCCAGGGCCACCGAGAAGTCGGGGTCCAGCCGCATCACCGGCTCGTAGGTGAGCTCCTTCTCCCAGCGGAAGCTGTCGGGGATGGGGGTGGTGAGCCGGTTGCAGGCCACCGGCAGGTACTTGCGCAGCCGGGCCAGCTTGGTCTTGGCCACATAGGGGTTTTCCACCGTGAGGACCCCGCCCACGCAGCCGCCGGAACAGGCGTTGAGCTCGACGAAGTCCAGGCGGTCGAATTTCTCGTCCTCCATATCCTCCAGCACCCGGATGACGTTTTCGATGCCGTCGGCGGCCAGGTAGCTGTCCGAGAGGAGGGCCGAGGCCTCCCCCCCACTGCTGCCCCAACCCACCCCGATGCGGCCGGTGGAGATGACAGAGGGATTGCCCTCCTCGGTCATCTGTTCCAGCAGGGCCGGGTAGAGGTCCTTGACGGCCAGCACGTAGTCCACCGCGCTGCGCTCCACCCCAATGGGGGACTTGGAGGCGGTGACCTTGGCCGGGCAGGGGGAGATAAAGGCGGTGCAGATCTCCTCCTCGGGGATGCCGGTCTTTTCTGACGCCTCCCGCTTGGCCATCCGCGCGGCCACCTCCACCGGGGCGTTGAGGGGGAGCACGTGGCTGACGAGCTGGGGAAAGCGCACCCGGATGAGCCGCGTCACCGCCGGACAGGCCGAGGAGATGACCGGCTTTTTGATGTCGCCGTACTTCATGATCCGCCGGGTGGCGTCGCTGACGAGCTCGGCGGCGCGGGAGACCTCGAACACCCCGTCAAAGCCCAGGCGCAGCAGGGCGCCGGCCACGATGTCCATGTCGCTCAAGTTGTTGAACTGGGCGAACAGGGCCGGCGGCGGCAGGGCGATCTTGTACTTGTAAGGGGCGCTTTGTAGCGCGGAGAGCGAGTCATAGGTGGCCTGTTTGGCGTGGTGCGGGCAGATGCGGATGCACTCGCCGCAGTCGATACACTGCTCCTTGATGATGTGGGCCTTTCCCTTGTGCACCCGGATGGCCTCGGTGGGGCAGCGCTTGATGCAGTTGATGCACCCGCGGCACTTCTCCGGGTCCAGGGAGACCGAATGGTAGAACGCTTCGGCCATGAAGGCGCCTCCTCTCCTGATGTGCTGAATCGGCAAAACGAATCGCGGGCAGGGGGTCAGATCCGCACCGTCATGTAGACGGTGGTGCCCACCCCCAGCTCGGTGTCGATGTGGATGTCGTCGGTGTACTTTTTCATGTTGGGCAGCCCCATGCCGGCGCCGAACCCCAGGTTGCGCACCTCGTCCGGGGCGGTGGAGTACCCCTCGGTCATGGCCAGCTCCACGTTGGGGATGCCGGGGCCGGTGTCGGCCAGGATCATCTGGATGTGGTCGGGCTCCACCGTGACGGTGACCGTCCCCCCGTGGGCGTGGATGACCATGTTGATCTCGCCCTCGTACATGGCGATGGCCACCTTGCGAATGGCCTCGGGGTCCACCCCCAGGGCCTTGAGTTTTTTCTTCACGTCGGAAGAGGCCTCTCCCGCCCGGGTGAAGTCGTCCCCCGGCACGTCGTAGTGAAGGGTCAGCAGTGCTGCCATGTCCGTGTACCTCTCTTGTCGTCATAATAGCCGCCGCTGGCGGGCGTGCGGCAGATGCGCCGCTGGCCGGCAGGAGGACCTGCCGGCTGGATAAAAGCTGTGAAAGAAGGGCCGCCTCTCCTCGCTGGGGGGGGCGGAGAGGGACTGTGCGGGAGCCGGGGGAAAGCCGGTTGAGCCTTCACACCGCCGCCCAACCCAGAGGGCGATTTTTGCAGGCGGGAAATCGGGTCCGGTGCCGCGATGGCGGCAGGCGTGGCGACTGCCCCGCCAGGGGCCGGTTTCGGGGAGCCGGGGGAAAGCCGTCTGGGCTTTCACACCGCCGCCCAACCCGGCGGACGATTTTTGCAGGCGGGAAATCGGGGCCGGTGCCGCGACAGCGGCAGGCGTGGCGACTGCCCCGCCAGGAGCCGGTTTTAAGGAGCCGGAGGGAAAGCCGTCTAGGCTTTCACACCGCCTCCCAGCCCGGCCGCGTACAGTTTGCCGCAGGCGGTGAACATCCGCTCCGGGGTGGAGAGCAGGGCGATCTCCCGCTGCTGGGCCAGGGCGATCATGGCGCTGTCGGGCACCTTCCCCCGCACGAAGACGACGCAGACCATGTCCATCATCTCGGCGGTGCGGATCACCTGGGGGTTGACGAGCCCGGTGAGGAGGACCGACTGGTTTTTGACAAAGGCCAGCACATCGCTCATCATGTCGCTGCCGCAGGCGGTCTGTACCTCGTGGTCGCGCCACTCCTCCCCGCAGATAAAGTCGGCGTTTAATATGGTTTGAATCTCGGCAATGGTCAAGGCTGTTCCCTCCCTGTAAAAGGGCGGAGGCCCGGTTCCCCTCCCCCGGAGGAGGGGGGCGCGCCGCCCGCTTGGTACCTTCTATGATAAGCCATTGCGCGCCAATTTGGAAACGGATTCTTATCAGCAAAACAACCAAATTCCATTTTAAAAATTGATGGTTCCGTCAAAATTTCAGAAAATTGCCAGGATTTGCCGGTTTTGGTGGATTTGAAACCGGGAGTTTGCTATAATTTTTAGAGCTAATGGTCTGCGCCAGACGGCGCATTTTCCAATTCTTTTGGGGATCATTCATAGGAGGTACGATTGATGGCCAACAAAATTTCGCCGGTGCCGTTTAGCGGCACCAAAGAACAGGAGCAAAAGCTGCTGGAAGTCATCGCCGCCCACAAGGACACCCAGGGCGCGCTGATCTCGGTTCTCCAGCAGGCGCAGGATATCTACGGATACCTGCCCATTGAAGTGCAGAAGATCATCGCCGAGAAGATGGGCGTGCCGCTGGAAGAGGTCTACGGCGTTGTCTCCTTTTACGCACAGTTCTCGCTCAACCCCAAAGGCAAATACAAGATCTCTGTCTGCCTGGGCACCGCCTGCTACGTCAAGGGCTCGGGCGACGTGTTCGACAGACTCAGCCGCACCCTGGGCATCTCCTCCGGCGAGTGCACTCCCGACGGCCGCTTCTCGCTGGAGGCCTGCCGCTGCGTGGGCGCCTGCGGTCTGGCCCCGGTCATGACCGTCAACGACGAGGTGTACGGCCGCCTGGTGCCCGACGACATCGACGGCATCATCGCCGACTACCAGAACCGGTAAGGTGCAGGAGCTCTCCCTCAACATCCTCGACATCGCCCAGAACTCCATCAAGGCCGGGGCCACCCTGGTGCGCATTGAAATCGAGATCGACCGGGCGAAAAATGGGATGCGCATTGCCGTCATCGACAACGGCTGCGGAATGGATGAGGCCACGCTCAAGCGGGTCGTCGACCCCTTTTACACCACCCGCACCACCCGCAAGGTGGGGCTGGGCGTCCCCTTTTTCAAGATGGCCAGCGAGATGGCGGGGGGGCAGTTCTCCATCCGCTCCGCCCCCGGCGAGGGGACGGCGGTGGAGGCCACCTTTCAGTGGGACAATGTGGACCGCATGCCCCTGGGCGACATGGCCGCCACCTACTGCAGCTTGGTGATGGTGTCCGAGGGGACCGACTTTGTCTACACCCACACAGTGGACGGCCGCTCCTTTACGGCCGACAGCCGGGAGTTTCGGGCCGTGTTGGAGGGGGTCCCCCTCTCGACACCGGACGTACAGGCGTTTATACGGGACTATATCCGTGAGAATACGGAAGAGATAAGCGGAGGTGCTTACGAATGAAAAGTTTAGCGGAACTGCAGGCTATCAAAGAGAAGATGAAGGGCAGCATCGGTCTGCGCGAAGAGGATAAAAACTGCAAGCGGATCGTGGTCGGGATGGCCACCTGCGGCATTGCCGCGGGCGCCCGCCCGGTGCTCACCGCCTTTGCCGACGAGGTGGCCAAGCGCGGCCTCACCCAGGACGTGATGGTCTCCCAGACCGGCTGCATCGGCATCTGCCAGTACGAGCCGGTGGTGGAGGTCTTTGTCCCCGGCGAGCAGAAGGTCACCTATGTGAAGATGACGGCTGAGAAGGCGGCCCGCGTGGTGGAAGAGCACATTGTGGGCGGCAACGTGGTCAAGGAATACACCATCGGCGCCAACGCGAAATAAGTGAGGAGGAAAGAAGGATGTTTCGTTCCCAAGTTCTAATCTGCGGGGGTACTGGGTGCACCTCCTCCGGCAGCGATGAGATCAGCAAAGTATTTGAGCAGGAGGTCGCCAAGGCCGACTTGCAAGACGAGGTGAAGATCGTCCGCACCGGCTGTTTCGGCCTGTGCGCCCTGGGCCCCATCGTCATCATTTACCCCGAGGGCTCCTTTTACAGCCGGGTCCAGGTCTCCGACGTGGCCGAGATCGTGGAAGAGCACCTGCTCAAGGGCCGCCCGGTCCAGCGGCTGCTCTACGACGAGACCGTGACCGACACCGGGGTCATCTCCCTCAACGACACCAACTTCTACAAACAGCAAAAGCGGGTGGCCCTGCGCAACTGCGGCGTCATCAACCCCGAGAACATCGAAGAGTACATCGCCATGGACGGCTACCAGGCGCTGGGCAAGGCCCTCACCGAGATGACCCCCGAGCAGGTCATCGAGGAGATCAAGCGCTCCGGCCTGCGGGGCCGCGGCGGCGCCGGCTTCCCCACCGGCAGAAAGTGGGAGCTGGCCGCCATGTACCACGCCGACCAGAAATACGTGGCCTGCAACGCCGACGAGGGCGACCCGGGCGCGTTCATGGACCGCTCGGTGCTGGAGGGCGACCCCCATGCCCTGCTGGAGGCCATGGCCATCGCCGCCTACGCCACCGGGGCCGACCACGGCTTCATCTATGTGCGGGCCGAGTACCCCATCGCCGTCAAGCGGCTGCAGATCGCCATCGACCAGGCCCGCGAGTACGGCCTGCTGGGCGAGAACATCTTCGGCACCGACTTCTGCTTTGACCTGGAGATCCGCCTGGGCGCCGGCGCCTTTGTCTGCGGCGAGGAGACCGCGTTGATGCGCTCGGTCGAGGGCAAGCGCGGCGAGCCCCGCCCCCGTCCCCCCTTCCCGGCGCAAAAGGGCATCTTCGACAAGCCCACCCTCCTCAACAACGTTGAGACCTACGCCAACGTGGCCCAGATCATCCTCAACGGGGCCGACTGGTTCGCCTCCATGGGGACCGAGCGCTCCAAGGGCACCAAGGTCTTCGCCCTGGGCGGCAAGATCAACAACACCGGCCTGGTGGAAGTCCCCATGGGCACCACCCTGCGCACCATCGTCGAGGAGATCGGCGGCGGCATCCCTGGCGGCAAGAAGTTCAAGGCCGCCCAGACCGGCGGCCCCTCCGGCGGCTGCATCCCCGCCCAGCACTTCGACGTGGCCATCGACTACGACAACCTGATCGAGATCGGCTCGATGATGGGCTCCGGCGGGCTGATCGTCATGGACGAGGACACCTGTATGGTGGACATCGCCAAGTTCTTCCTGGAGTTCACGGTGGACGAATCCTGCGGCAAGTGCACCCCCTGCCGGGTGGGCACCAAGCGGCTGCTGGAGATGCTGACCAAGATCACCAAGGGCCAGGCCACCATGGAGGACCTGGACAAGATCGAGGAGCTCTGCTACTACATAAAGGACAACGCCCTCTGCGGCCTGGGGCAGACCGCCCCCAACCCGGTGCTCTCCACCCTGCGCTACTTCCGGGATGAGTACGTGGCCCACATCGTGGACAAAAAGTGCCCCGCCGGCGTCTGCAAAGCCCTCCTCACCTACACCATCGACCCCGAGAAGTGCAAAGGCTGCACCCTCTGCGCCCGCAACTGCCCGGCCGACGCCATCACCGGCTCGGTCAAGCAGCCCCACGTCATCGACCCGCAGAAGTGCTTGAAGTGCGGCGCTTGCATCGAGAAGTGCAAATTCGGCGCCATTTCGATTCAGTAGTGAAGGAGTGTGCAAACAGTGGAAAACGTGAACATTAAAATCAACGGCATGCCCCTGTCGGTGCCGAAAGACGCCACCGTTTTGGAAGCCTGCCGCCTCGCCGGCATCCAGGTGCCGACCCTGTGCTACCTCAAGGAGATCAACGAGATCGGCGCCTGCCGCATCTGCGTGGTGGAAGTCAAGGGCGCCCGCACCCTGGTCGCCTCCTGCTGCGCCCCGGTCAACGAGGGGATGGAGGTCTACACCAACACCCCCAAGGTGCTGGATTCCCGCAAAAAGACCCTGCAGCTGATCCTCTCGACCCACAAGCGCGCCTGCCTATCCTGCGTGCGCAGCGGCAACTGCGAACTGCAGAAGCTGGCCAAGGACCTGGGCGTGGAGGACGAGAGCTACTACGACGGCGAGAACGTCGAGTACGACATCGACGATTCGGCCGCCCACATGTACCGCGACAACTCCAAGTGCATCCTCTGCCGCCGCTGCGTGGCCGCCTGCCAGATGCAGAAAGTCGGGGTCATCGGCCCCAACGACCGCGGCTTCGACAGCCACATCGGCTGTGCCTTTGACCTGAACCTGGGCGACACTGCCTGCATCTCCTGCGGGCAGTGCATCGTGGCCTGCCCCACCGGCGCCATCGCCGAGAAGGACCAGACCGACCTGGTCTGGCAGGCCCTGGCCGACCCCGAAAAGACCGTCATCGTCAACACCGCCCCCTCCATCCGCGCCACCCTGGGCGAGGCCTTTGGGATGCCCATCGGCACCAACGTGGAGGGCAAGATGGTGGCCGCCCTGCGCCGCCTGGGCTTTGACCGGGTCTTTGACACCGACTTCTCCGCCGACCTGACCATCATGGAAGAGGCCCACGAGTTCCTCGACCGGGTGAAAAACGGCGGCAAACTGCCCCTGATCACCTCCTGCTCCCCCGGCTGGATCAAGTTCTGCGAGCACTACTACCCCGAGATGATCGAGAACCTGTCCTCCTGCAAATCCCCCCAGCAGATGTTCGGCGCCATCACTAAGACCTGGTACGCCGAGAAGGAGGGGCTGGACCCGAAGAACATCTTTGTGGTGAGCATCATGCCCTGCACCGCCAAAAAGTTTGAGGTGGGCCGGGACAACCAGGCCGCGGCCGGGGTCCCCGACGTGGACGTGGCCCTCACCACCCGCGAGCTGGCCCGGATGATCGAGCGCGCCGGCCTCAACTTCACCCTGCTGCCCGACGAGGCGTTTGACAACCCCCTGGGCGAGTCCACCGGCGCCGGCGTCATCTTTGGCGCTACCGGCGGCGTGATGGAGGCGGCCCTGCGCACCGCAGTGGAGACCCTGACTGGCGAGGAGCTGGCCGACGTGGCCTTTAAAGAGGTCCGCGGCACCCAGGGCATCAAAGAGGCCACCTACCACGTGGCCGGGATGGACATCAACGTGGCGGTCGCCTCGGGCACCAAGAACGCCGACGAGCTGCTGAAAAAGGTGCAGTCGGGCGAGAAGCAGTACCACTTCATCGAGATCATGGGCTGCCCCGGCGGCTGTGTCAACGGCGGCGGTCAGCCGGTACAGCACGCCTCGGTCCGCAACAATGTGGACCTGAAGGCCCTGCGCGCCAAGGCCCTCTACGACGCCGACGAGGCCAAGACCATCCGCAAATCCCACGACAACCCGGTCATCAAAGAGGTCTACGAGACCTACCTGGGCGAGCCGGGCAGCGAGAAGGCCCACCACATCCTGCACACCACCTACGTAAAGCGCGGGCTGTAAGCAAAAGAGAAGAAGCGACGAGAGGGCGTCCCCACCGAGGGCGCCCTCTTTTGCCGCCTCCTGTGCAAAAGGGGAAAGGAGGTGGAGTGCACAACCAAAACGGGTTTGTCAAAAGGGGGGCACAGTGCTATACTGGTGACAGTATTTTGGCCCCGGCCCCCGGGGCGACAACTGTGAGAAAGGGCGGTATCCCGCTATGAATCAGCAATTTTCCCCTGCCGATGTCAATCAGACCAAGAGCCTGGCCTGGATGTCCTACCTGGGTGTTCTCTTCTTTGTGCCGCTGCTGGTGTACCAGCAGTCGCCCTACACCAAGTTTCACGTCAACCAAGGGCTGGTGCTCTTTATCGTCGAGGTGGGGAGCGGCATCCTGCAAAGGGTGTTTCACTTTATCCCCCTGGTGCGGATCTTTTCCGGCCTCGCCCTGGGCATCGTGGGGATCTTCACTCTGGTGCTCTCCATCATGGGGATCATCTACGCCGCCCAGGGGCAGGCCAGAGAGCTGCCGCTGGTGGGGCAGATCCACATCATTAAATAGAAAAACCGAACAAGAGGGCCCCGGCGCAATTGCCGGGGCCCTCTCTTTTTTTCTGTTTTGCCCCGCCTTTTCCGCAGACAGCACTTTCTCCACATCTTATATTAAAAATAATACAGGATTTGTGGCTTCTGCATCTGGGAGAAGAGACAATCTTGTGCTATAATTGATACAAGTTTAGAGGGGCAGAGAGCGTCCAAAAAGGGAGTGGAAACAGTGGGTGAAAAGCGGTACAAGATCGTGGTTTTGCTGATGCACGCCAACACCTTGGTGATGGGCATCGGCTTTTTTATGCTGATCCCCATTCTCAACAACTACCTGGTCAACGGGTTGGGGATGGCGACGGCCATGGTGGGCTATATCACCGGGGTGCGGTTTTTGGGGCAGGACCTGACCAGCATCTTTCTGGGGGCGGTGGGCGACAAGATCGGCTGCAAGCGGGCCATGGTCATCGGCGCCGCCATCCGGATGTTCGGCCTCCTCCTCTGCGGGTTCATGAGCGACTTTTGGGGCTTTTTTCTGTCCAGCTTCTTTGTGGGGCTGGGGGGCGCGCTGTTTGTCCCCTCCTGCTACTCCTACTACGACCTGCTGGCAAACGACCAAAACCGCACCGCCCTCTTTTCCATGCGGGAAATGCTCAACAACTGCGGCAACATCGTCGGCCCCGCCGTGGGCACCTTTTTGATGGTGATGGGCTTTCGCTGGGTCTGTATCGTCTCGGCCGGGGTCTTTGCCCTGACCATCGCCCTGTCGATCTTTCTTCTCCCCGACCTGAAGGCCGATGGGAAAAACGGGGCTGCCCCCGCCCAGACCAGCGCCATGGAGACGGTGCGCACCTGCCTGAAAAACAAGACCTACATCCTCTTTTTGCTGATCACGGCCATCACCACCGGCCTCATGAGCCAGAAGGACCTGACCATCCCCACCCGCATCAAGGCCATCGACCCCAGCTACGCCTATGTGGGCTTTATCTACACCCTGGCCTCGGTCGTCGGGGTGGCGGTGCAACTGCCCTTGGTCAAGTGGTGCAAGCAACACCTGCACGCCAACGAGTCGCTGGCCCTGGCCAACATCCTCTACGGGGTGGGGCTTGCGATCATGGGGTTCGTGCCCGCCCTCCCCGCCCTCTACGCGGGGACGGTCATCTTCACCCTGGGGCAGATGATCTACCAGCCGGTGCGGAATATGCAGGTGACCGACTTCGCCGAGCCGGGAAAGGTGGGGGCCTACTACGGCTTTCAGGGCACGTCGCTAGCGGCGGGCACGGTGCTGGGGAACTTTCTCTCGGGGTACCTCTACGACCTGGCGGAGAACCCTGCCCTGCGCCATCTGCCCTGGGTGGTCTGGTGCACCCTGGCGGCGGTGGCCTGTGTGCTGTTTTGGAAGTTTCTCAGGGGAATGCCCACCCGAGACCTGCCCATCTACCGCACAAGGGCGGCAAAAGCCCTTTCTCTAAAAGAGGCGGAGGAGGGCTGAGGGCTGAGGGCCAAGGCCCGGGGAGAAAAGAGCGAGGGTCAAGGGAGCGGGGAGCGGGGCTGCATGTCTGCGGGACCCTCCCCTTTTGGGTGGCGGGGCCCCCGTCGGGAGATGGGACCCCGCCGCTTTTTTATAGGGGTGCGTCGGGTCAGCTGCGCGAGGGCGGCTCGGGAACGGCCCGGCGCAGGATGGGAAAGAGGGCCACCGCTGCCGCCCCACCCACCAGGGCGGTCACCAGTTGGGGCAGGGAGAAGAGGGCGGAGACCGCCGCCGCCTGTTGGGGCGGCAGCTTCAGGAGGATGGGGATGGCGAACTGCACGATGCCCAGATAGAGGGTGGCTGTCTTGGCGGGCGCGGCGAGGAGGGCGGCCCCGCCCAGTGCGAGCCAGCCCTGCCCCCACCTGCGAACGACTGCCCGCCAGACAAAGATCAACACCAGATTGCCGAGGGCAATAAAGGGGATGAGGGCCCACAGGGGGCCGATGCCGAGAAATTTGGCCACTGCCGGGGAGAGAAGGCCCACCGCCGCAGCGGCGGGAAGGTCCAGAAAGAGGGCGGCGAGGATCAGCAGCAGGTTGACCACCGAGCCGGTGACCAGGGTGTTGCCGAAGGGCAGGGTGGCGGCCTGCAGGGCCACCAACAGGGCGGTGAATAGGGCGGTTCGGGTGATGCGGGTAACGGCTTTGTCCATCAAAAGTACCTCCAAATGGTTGTGGGTCTGTCCTTTTTGGGCCCATTGTACTACAATAGAGAATAAAGATATGTTGCACATGCAACGAAAGGGAGCGGTAACAGATGGAGGTCGCACTGGCGGAGACCGAACTGTTTGCGGGGGTCGATGAGGGGGAGCTCGCCGCCCTCCTGCAGGGGGTGGGGGCGATTCCCCGGAGCTACCCGGCGGGGGCGCAGATTTTGGGCGAGGGGGAGGCGGTCTCCTCCTTTGGGCTGCTGCTGTCGGGGCGGGCCCAGGCGGTGAAGGGGGACGCCCAGGGCCGGTCGGTCATCCTGGCGCTGCTAAAACCGGGGGACGCGATCGGCATCCTCCTGGCGGCCAGGCCGGGAAGGCCGAGTCCGGTGACGGTGCGGGTCACCGAGGGGGCGGGGGTGCTCCACCTCCCCTTTGAGGGGCTGATTGCTGGCTGCCAAAGGGGCTGTCCCGGCGCGGACAGGCTGCTGCGCAACTACGTGGGGATCGCTGCGGAGAAGGGGCTGCTGCTCCACGAGCGGATCGACTGCCTGCTCCGCCCAACGGTGCGGGAGAAGGTGCTGGCCTACCTGCGCCGGGAGACAGCGCGGGCGGGACGCAGTGCCGTCGCCCTGCCCCTGGACCGGGCGGCCATGGCCGACTACCTGCACGTGGAGCGCAGCGCTCTCTCCCGAGAGCTGTCGAGGATGCGGCGGGACGGACTGATCGATTTTTGCAAAAACCGATTTCAACTCCTCGAAGCCGAGGGAGAGGACGACCTTCTTTCCTATATATAGGAGGAGAGAGGGCGGCGTCTGGAGAGGGAGTTTTCGGGCGCCCCCCTTTCCCTCACGAAAAAAGAGCAAAAAAGAAGAGCCCTGCGGCAGAAACTGCCCGCAGGGCTCTAAAGACAAAAAATAATACAAAAAGTATAAATAGATGAAGGTATTGCAAATGGGAAATCAAAATCCGTCCAGATGGGCCCGACAGATGGCGCCGAAGATGCGGTCTTTAAATCCGTGGTCCAGCCGCTCCTGCTGGCGGATGTACTCCTTCATCCGCTCGCGGTTGGTGTGGCCGTCCACCGGGCAGCTGCTCTTGACCACCGGGAAGTCCAGCCGCCGCGCCGCCGAGCTCACCAGAAATTCATCGGCCAGCACCAGGGGGCGGATGACGGTGAGGTCTTTGCGGGAGAGATAGGTCACCGGCTGAAAACAGCCCAGCCGCCCCTCGTTGAAGAGGTTCATAAAAAAGGTCTCCACCGCGTCGTCCTTGTGGTGGCCCAGGGCCACCTTGTTGCAGCCGGCGGCCTTGGCCGCGTCGTGGAGGGAGCCGCGCCGCATCCGCGCGCAGAGGGAGCAGGGGTTTTTCTCCTGCCGCACGTTGAAGATGATGTCCCCGATCTCGGTGCGCTTGACCTGATACTCTACCCCCAGTGCGCGGCAGAAGGCTTCGACCCTGCCCCAGTCGGGGGTGGGGACTTTGGGGTTGCCCATGTCGATGGTGATCCCCATCACCCGGTAGTCGATGCCGATGTAATCGCGCAGCCCGGCCAACCCGGCCAGCAGGGCCAGCGAGTCCTTGCCGCCGGACACCCCGACAGCCACCCGGTCGCCGTCGGACAGCATCCCGTAATCCTGAATGGCCTTGCGCATTGCCCCCATGAGTTTTTGCATGAGCGCTCCCTCCCCTGTGTCGGTCTGCCGGTGTGGGAAGGCGGTGCTCCTCCCCTGCGGGCGCTTCCTATTATAAGGCCTGGGGCGTGATTTTCCTAGTGCTTTTTTTACCCCCACTGCGGCGAGAGAGAGGGGCTGGACACATCCCCCAAGGGGAGATGTCCGGCGGGCGGCGCGGGAAAGGGACTGCCGCCCTGCCGCTGCGGCCACTGTGCTTCCCGCCCGGAGAAGACCTGCCCGGCAGCAGGCCGCTCCACTGGCGCTGCCCTACCGCCGGGCCTTCGCGTGTCCCCTCGCCCCACCGCCGCGTCGAGGGGCGTCTGTGGCATAGGGGTGCAAAGAGGCCATGCGCTGCGGGGTGGCCGGCAGTCCCCCTCCAACGGGGCAGGCAGGGGCGCGATTCTCCACCCCACCAGCTCTCAAAGTGAAATGGAGGTTTCGCAATCGAGAGGATGAGGGAGAATAAGGGCGAAAACAGAAGGTGCGCAGATGCAGATTGAAAAAATCGAATTTTGGTGTTGACAGCGCCGGTGCGGGTGGCTATAATGATACTTGTACGTTTGTGTAACCGGCCGATTGGCCATTTCATACAAGCGAATGAAACCAAAATTCAGGAGGAAAGACCATGTCTACTACCATGCCGAAACCCGCCGAGATCACCCGCAAATGGTATGTAATCGACGCGGCTGGCAAACCGATGGGCCGCACCGCTGCCATTGCCGCCAACCTGCTCAGAGGGAAGAACAAAGTCACCTTTGCCCCCCATGTCGATTGCGGCGACCACGTGATCATCATCAACAGCGACAAAGCGATCCTCACCGGCAACAAGCTGGACCAGAAGTTCTACCGCCACCACAGCGGCTGGGTCGGCGGCCTGAAAGAGGTCAACTACCGCACCTTCATGAAGGCCCACTCTGACCGCGCCATGACCCTGGCGGTCAAGGGGATGGTTCCCGACACCACCATCGGCCGCGCGGCCATGACCCGTCTGCGCGTCTACAAGGGCGACGCACACAAGCACCAGTCTCAGAAGCCTGAAGCTTACAACGGTTAACAAGGAGGAACGCATCCATGTACGATAAAACTCCCTACTACTACGGCACCGGCAGAAGAAAGAATTCGGTTGCGAGAGTGCGCGTCTACGACAACGGCACCGGCAAGATCACCATCAACGGCCGCGACATCGACGACTACTTTGGTCTGGAGACCCTGAAAGTCATCGTGAAGCAGCCCCTGGCCCTCACCGGCCTGGAAGGCAAGTTTGACATCGTCTGCACTGTCTCCGGCGGCGGCGTTTCCGGCCAGGCTGGCGCCATCCGCCACGGCCTGTCCCGCGCCCTCCTCCTGTTCGACGCCGAGCTGCGCGGCGACCTGAAGAAGGCCGGGTTCCTGACCCGCGACCCCAGAATGAAAGAGCGCAAGAAATACGGCCTCAAAGCCGCCCGTCGCGCTCCCCAGTTCTCCAAGAGATAGTTTTTTCTCCGCTATTCAAACAGCACAGGCAGATTGCCTGTGCTGTTTTTTTGCGCCTGTTTGGCAGCGTGTAAATGAATAAGTATTCCCTATATATGAATGTAAACGGGCCGAACAGAGAAGTAGAAAACAATATGTACTATAAATACGGAAATATCCTGTTAGGATAATTAGAGAGAGGCAGAAGGGAGGGACAGGCTTTCAAAAGGGCGGAAAAACTGTTCGACAGAAACCAGTCTGTTTTTTTAAAATGGCTTAACAATCGCGTTTTTGCGCTAAATGTTACAAAATGGTTACAGCGAAAAACGGACCATGGCAGAGGAAACGAGAATGATTGGGGGGCTAAATGGGAATCCTTCCAGGTAAGGAGATTTTTCCTTCAGAAACGGCCCAAAGCCCGGTTTGACTGGGAAATTGGCCATCGGGTATACTAGGACGTACTTTGGCAAAGGAAGCAATTTGCTTTGGTAAAGGAGAATCTATGATACAGAATGCACGAATGATTATAAAGCGGGTGGGCCAGAGCAGCCGGGCGCTGTTCTGCGCCAGCCTTCTGTTGGCACTGTTGATCGTCTCGACCTTCGTCACCGCGCAGACCGACGTGGTCTTGGTATCGGACAGCAGCCGCACCACCGCCGTCCTCTGTGTGGGCAGCGCCCCCGAGTCGATCCTGCAAAAGCAGGGCATCTCGGTGGGGCCCGGCGACCTGGTGACCGCCAAATCCCACGCCGCAGGGGGGCTGCAGAAGATCACCATCCAAAGGGCGTTCCCGGTGGCGGTGCAGGTCGAGGGTGGCGAGACGGTGGTCTGGACCACTGAGGCCACCGTCCGCAGCGTGTTGGAGACCGCCGGCATCCCCCTGGGAGAGGAGGACGTGGTCGTCCCCGCCCGGGGCGAGCTGGTGGAGGATGGGGCGGTCATCGCCATCTCCCGGGTGACCTATGCCGAGGCCCAGCACACCGAAGAGGTGCCCTACGGCACCCAGTACGAGGAGACCTCTCTCCTGGGGCCGGGGCGCACCCAGCTGCAGTCAGAGGGACGAAACGGGGAGAAGTTGGTCACCACCCGCACCCGCCTGGTGGACGGGACGCCTGAGGGCGAGCCCCAGGTGGTGGCCGAGGAGGTCACGGTGGAGCCGGTGGACGAGGTGGTGCTCAAGGGCAAGGAGCGGGCGATGGTCTCGACCCTGCGCTTTGGCGACGTGCCCATCGGCGACGACGGCATTCCCCTCTCCTACTCCCGGGTGATGAAGGGGGCCATCACCACCGGCTACAGCGTCAAGCCCGGCCAGGGAACGGCCAGCGGGCGCAAGCCGGTGCCCGGTATCGTCGCGGTGGATCCGTCCAAGATCCCCTATGGGACGCGGATGTACATCGTCTCCAGCGACGGCTCCTTTGTCTACGGGTACGCCATTGCCGGCGAGACCGGTTCGGCCATGAAGGAGGGGCGGGTGGACTTCGACCTGCTCTACGCCACCTATGCCCAGAGCTGCGCCCACGGCAAGCGGGCGCTGGACGTCTACTTTTTGGATTGAGTGAAACAATGACAGGGGGCGCACCCAGCCGGTTCGGCGGGCGCGCCCCCTGCCTTTGCGCCCGGCGGCTGAGCGCAAAAAAAGGGCCGTCAGGCCCTTTTTATATCGGTGTTTGGCGGCCGGTCAGGCCAGCCGGGTGCCGCGCTGTGAGGGGGTGGCGATGTCCCCCACCAGCCGTCCCCCCTGCAGCAGGAGCTGCCGGGGGGCGCAGGCGGCCAGCTGCTGGTCGCGGGTGAAGAGGACGATGGAGAGCCCCTCTCTCCCCAGCTGGCGGAGAACGGCCCCCACGTCGGTGTGGGCGTCGGTGTGGCTCTCCCCCGGCTCCTCCACCAGCAGCAGGGACGGTTCGGCGGCGATGGCCCGGGCGATGACGGCCCGCCGCAGCTGGCTGTCGTTCAGGCTGTCCGGCAGGCTGCCGGCGCGCCCCTCAAGCCCGACTTTGGCGAGGGCGCGCAGGGCCATCTCCCGTCGTCGGGCGGTGGGGATGCCCCGGCTCATCAGGGGGTGGGAGACATCCTCCAACAGGCTGGCCCCCTTTTCCAGGGGGGCCCACTGCAGGGCAAATCCCATCTGCGCCCGCAGCCGGGCCAGGCAGCACTCCCCCATCCGGGTCACCTCTTCCCCCCGGAACTGGTAGCGGCCGTGGGTGGGGGCCTCCAGCCCGCCCAAGATGTCCAGCAGGGCGGATTTGCCGGAGCCGGCCTCTCCCAGCACGGCGGTGAAGGACCCCTCTTCCAGGGCAAAATTGACGTCCCAGAGGGCGCGGACCTCCCGGGGGCCGCAGCCGTAGATTTTGGTCAGGTGGTTGACAGAAAGCAAACGGGACATACCATCTCTCCTTTTTTTCTTTGGAGATAGTATGCCCCGCTCTCCCCCGCGCAACGGGGAGAGGCACAATTATTCTGCCGCGGAGGAGGCCCCAGAGGAGGTGGCTTCGGGCTCCTCTGTCTTGCCGGGAGCGATGTCGAGGGAGGACTCGTTTTTGTCGCTGACGACGGCCACATAGGTCTTGCCGGCGTTGAGGGTCAGGGGCGAGCCGTCCTCTTTGGTAAAGGTGAGGGGGTCGCTGACCCCGCCCTTTTTCCACCGGATGGGCTCGTACTGGCCGCGGGTGAAGTAGTAGCCCGTCCCGCTGTCCAGGTCCACGTCCACATGGCCGATCTGGTCGACGACCCGGATGGAGGTGTAGAGGAGCAGGGCGTTGTCAAAGGAGAGGGTCTCGCCGGTGGCGGCGTCGATGTGAGGCTGGCCGAACTGGTACTTTTCGTACCTGCAGGTGGCGGCGTTGTAGCGCAGGGTGTCGCTGACATACCCCGAGAAGGGGAAGGAGACCTCGTCGGCCTTGCCGTAGCTGGGGGCGTAGAGCTCGCCGCTGAACTTGGACTGCTCGCAGAAGGAGAAGCCGCAGCGGGGCGCGCCCGAGAGGCTGATGGACTTTTTGTCCAGCCCCTTTTGGATGAGTTCGCCCGAGGTGAAGGTGCAGTGCTCCCGCGAGTAGGTCTTGTGCCGCACCTCGTCAAAGGAGAAGGCCACGGTGGAGAGGGCCATCCCGTCCACCGTCTTGATGCCGTTTTTCTGCAGCAGGGCGTCGGCCTGGGTGCTGGTGCCGTAGTGGATGAGGGTGGCGTCGTGGCCGGTGGCCAACTCGATGTAGACGGGCCGGGCCGAGCGCACCGAGCCGATTTTGGGCACCTGCCGCGCATCGGAGTAGATGGCCAGCAGCCGGGTGATCCCCCCCTCGGCCACCACCTCATAGAGGATGTCGGCCTGTGCCAGCCCGTACTGGGGCAGGGCGGCCTTCAGGTTGTTGATCATCACCCCCACCGGCCGGTGGGTGGTGGCGTAGTCGTCGTCGACGCGCAGCCCGGTGAGGGGGTTGGTCGGCCGCAGGTCGACCTGGGCGGAGGAGATGGAGCCGCCCGCGGCGACCGCGCTCTCGTCCTTGTTGCAGCCGGCGAAAAGACCCAGGGCCAGAAGGCAGGCCAGGGCTGTGCAGAGTGCCTTTTTCATTCTTGTTTCCTCCAAATGTGAAGTTTGGTGGCTCTATTATACGCCCATCCCCTGCCCTTTGCAAAAAAATGAGAAAAAGAGGGATTAAAGGGGAGAAATGACCAGTGCTGAAGGTGGCGCCGCAGGGGGCAGATATGCTATACTGTCTCTACATCCGCAGATGGAAGCCGCCAAGGCGGCCATTGCATGTTTGCCCCACTGGGGAGAAGAGAAGAAGGAGAGCGTATGGAGAAGACACTAGAAGTGCGCCAACTGCGAAAGCGGTACGGCCAGGTAGAGGCGGTCAAGGGCATCAGTTTTGACGTGGGCAAGGGCGAGGTCTTTGCCCTCATCGGCCCCAACGGGGCCGGCAAGACCACCACCATTCGGATGATTGCCACCCTGCTGACCCCCACTGACGGGGACGCGGTGGTGGCCGGACACAGCCTGCGCGCCGAGCCGGAGAAGGTGCGGGAGTCCATCACCTACCTGCCCGACGAGGCGGGGGCCTACAAGTCCATGACCGGGATGGAGTACCTCAAGTTCATGGCGGGGCTGTTTGTGGCCGACCGGGAGCGGGCCAAGGCTTGCGTCGAGTACGCGGTGGAGCGCTGCGGCCTGGGCGAGCGGCTGGGCGACAAGATCGGCACCTATTCCCGGGGAATGACCCGCAAACTGCTCCTCTCCCGGGCGGTGATGACCCGCCCGTCCCTGGCCATCCTCGACGAGCCCACCAGCGGGTTGGACATCATCAACGCCCTGGAGATCCGGCGGATGATCAAGGGGCTGGCCGCCGAGGGGATGAGCTTCCTCCTCTCCAGCCACAACATGTTGGAGATCGAGTTCCTCTCCGACCGGGTGGGGATCATCGACAAGGGGATCCTCCACGTCACCGGCAACTGCGAGGAATTGTTGGAGCGCTATCAGGCGCAAAATCTGGAAGAGGTATTTGAGAGGGCGGTGAGCGGCCGATGAGAAAGTTTTGGATCCTTTTGAAAAAAGAGCTGCGGGAGATGATCACCCTGCAGTCGGTCCTCTCCATCGTCCTCTGCGCGGGCATCTTTGTGCTGCTGGGCAACTTTATGGGCTCGGTCACCGAGGAGGCCGCCAAAAACGCGGGCGAGGTGGCCGTCATCGACCTGGACGACAGCGAGCTGACCCGGTCGCTGCTGGGGGGGATCGAGCAGTCGGGCTTTGTGGTGCACCGCACCACAAAGGCCTATGAAAACCCCATCGACTACGCCCGGGAGCTGGGCCGGCAGAGCGCCATCGTCATCCCCGAGGGGTTTGGCGCGGGGATCCTGGCCGAAAAGCCGGTGGCCCAGAAGATCCAGCTGTACAGCGAGATCAAGAGTGCGGCCATCACCGCCAACATCTCCGCGGGGGTGGACAGCCAGGTGGTGCAGCAGCTGGGGTCGATCCTCTCCCGCACCCTGGTGGAGAAGGCGGGCATCGCCGACCCGGGCCCCATTTTGGAGCCGGTGCAAGCAGAGGACTACACCGCCGTGGGGGAACACACCCAGCAGGTGCCGGCGAGCACGGTGTCCGGCTTTCTCAGCAGCCAGACCATGATGGTCCCCATCATCGTCTTTTTGCTGCTGATGTTCGCCTCGCAGATGGTGGTCTCCACCATCGTCAATGAGAAAAATGACAAGACCCTGGAGACCCTCCTCTCGGCCCCCATCAAGCGCACCAGCATCCTCTCCTCCAAGATGATCGCCGCGGGGCTGGTCTCCCTCCTCAACGCGGCGGTGTTCATGGTGGGCTATTCGGGCTACATGGGCAAGCTGATGGGGGGCAGCGGCCAGAACGCCGCCGGCGAGGTGCTAAAGGCCCTGGGCCTCTCCCTCTCCACCGGGCAGTACCTCCTCATCGGGGTGCAGCTGTTCGCCACCATCCTCACGGCGCTGACCATCTCCATCCTCCTGGGCTCCCTGGCGCAGGACATCAAGGCGGCCCAGACGGCCATCATGCCGGTGATGGTGATGGTGATGATCCCCTACTTCATCTGCCTGCTGGCCGATGTCAACGGGCTGCCCACGGTGGCGCGGTTCCTGGTCTACGCCATCCCCTTCACCCACACCTTCATGGCCATCCCCAACATGATGTTTGGCAATTACCCCCTCTTCTTCTTTGGGCTGGGGTATCAGGTGGTCTTCTTCGCAGTCTGCATGTTCCTGGCTGTGCGCCTCTTTTCCAGCGACAAGATCCTCACCGCCAAGCTGCAGTTTGGCAAGAAAAAGAGCGCGGGCAAGAAACCCGCCTTCGCCGCCCTCGGCAAAAAGAGCGGCCGCTAAAAATCGCCGCAGGCGACAAAAAAGGGCGCTGGACCAGACGGTCCAGCGCCCTTTTTGCGCGGGAGAGAGGGGGCTACCACTCCAACAGGCAGCCGGCGTAGACCAGCCCGCCGCCAAAGCCCACCAGGCAGATCTTGTCCCCCCGCTTGAGGAGCCCTTCCCTGCTGGCCTCGGCCAGGCAGATGGGGATGCAGGCGCTGGACATGTTGCCGTAGCGGTCGATGTTCAGGTAGAAGCGCTCGAAGGGCAGCCCCAGGTTCTGGGCCGCCGTCTCGAGGATGCGCCGGTTGGCCTGATGGGGAAAGACCCAGTCCAGCTGTTCCAGCGGCAGCCCCGCCCTCTCGCAGACGGTCTTGACGCAGAGGGGGAGAACGCGGGTGGAGAACTTGTAGACCTCCCGCCCGTTCATGTGCAGGGCATGGCCCGCCGACGGGCCCCAGCCGTCGCCCAGGGGGTCAAAGGGCTGCTGGCGGAAGGGGCTGGCGGGGGCGACGCCCCGGGCAAAGAGATGGCGGCCGCCGCTGGGGTCCGACCCGGCAAAGCTCTCGTAGAGGCCGTCGGCGGCCCGCAGGACCACCGCCCCGGCCCCGTCGCCAAAGAGGACGCAGGTGCCGCGGTCGGAAAAGTCGGTCAGCTTGGTGAGCATCTCGCTGGAAACCACCAGCGCGCAGCGGTATTGGCCGCCGGCCAGGTAGTGCTGGGCCAGGTCGACGGCGGCCACAAACCCGGCGCAGGCGGAGTTGACGTCCAGACAGAAGGGGCTGTCGAGCCCCAGCTCCCCCGCCACCAGGCAGGCGGTGGAGGGGGTGAGGTAGTCGCCGGTGACGGTGGAGCAGACCACCAGGTCGATTTCGGCAGGCGCGACCCCGGCGTCCTCCACCGCCTCTCTGGCGGCGCAGGCCGCCATCTGCCAGGTGGCCTTTTCGGTCTCGACCCGGCGGGTCTTGATGCCGGTGCGGGTGGTGATCCACTCGTCGCTGGTGTCCACGATCTGCGCCAGGTCGTCGTTGGTGACCACCCGGTCGGGCAGGTATTTTCCGGTGCCGATGATTTGAATTCCCATGTTGATCGTCCTTTCCGGTCAGTTGTTTTGGCGGTCTAAAGACTCATTTTTTTGAAGAGCAGGGGGATGAAGCCGACGGCGGCAAAGACCATCGTGCCGTAGCGCAGGGCGCCCCCCACGGCCGTCTGGGGCAGGACCAGGGAGAGCCCCCAGTCCAGCAGCCAGAGGAGCAGGGCCCCCAACAGGACCCGCGCCAGCTTTTTGAGCAGGGAGGTCTCGCAGGTGAAGCGGACGGCCGCGTCCTCAAACCAGGCGCCGGCGGCCAGCCCCACAAAGGCGCCGGTGAGCTTGTAAAACGCGGCGCTCCCCTTGGTGGGCCAGGCCAGCAAAAAGAGGGCCGCGGCCGCCACTGTAAAGAGGAGCCAGGGGCGCTTGGTGGTGATGAAGAGCCGGTAGCAGACTTCGGACACCAGCATCGCCAGCAGGAAGCCGGCCACCACGTCGGTGGGCCAGTGCAGCCCAAGGTAGAGCCGGGAGAGGGCCACCGCCACCCCGATCACCACCGCCACCGCCAGCATGGACTTCTGCTTGACGAATTTGTAGATGGAGTAGAGCAGGGTGACGGCCCCCTGGGTGTGGCCGCTGGGCATAGAGGAGCCGCCGGCAGTCTGGGTGCGCAGGCTGCGGATCCCCGGCTGACCGATGGGCCGCCCCCGGCCGACAAGGGCCTTGACTCCGGCGTTTACCCCCTGGGAGGTGAGGCTGGAAAAGGCCAAAAAGAGCCCCATCTTCTTGTTGTAGCAGTAGTAGATGACCAGGATGGGCACCAGAATGGCTACCGGTTCCCCCAAAACGGTGATGGCGAGGAAGACGTTGTCCAGCAGCGGGGTGGCAAAGCGCTGGATAAAGTGCAGGATCGACAGTTCCAAAAGCGGTTCCCCTTTTCAAAAACAGACTGCTATTATGATACCACAGGGGCGGGGGCTTTTCAAAAAAAGAAAGGGGAAAGATCTGCTCTTTCCCAAATTTCCCCTTCCTGCGCCGGGGGATGTGGTATAATGGCCACAAAGTGGCGATCATGCCGGGGTGGCCGCGCAGGTGCGCAAACGCCGTTTGCTCCCTGTCTCATGCCAAATCCCACTGCTCGCTCGGCACTTGTGGTATAGTGGCCACAGTACAGCCGTTATGCCGAAACGGCCGGCCGTCGGGTGGATGGGCCGCGGTTGTCCCTGTCCGGCGGTCCGATTTTACCTTGCGATACAATGGCCGCGAATGACCGCGCCGCCGCTCCAGGGCGGTGCGCGCGGCGAGGGGAGGAATCTGCTGTGATGCGTTCGGTGAATTTTTACATGCCGGTCCAGGTGTATTTTGAGAGCGGGTGCGTGCTGCTGCACTCCCAGCAGCTGGCGTCGCTGGGGGACAGGGCGCTGCTGGTCACCGGCAGGAGCGGGGCGGTCAAGAGCGGCGCCCTGGAGGACGTGTGCACCGCCCTGAAGATGCACCGGGTGGAGTGGGAGGTCTTTTCCCAGGTGGGGGAAAACCCCCTTGTCTCCACCTGCAAGCGGGCGGGCGAGGCGGCCCGGGCCTTTGGCGCCGACTTTGTGGTGGGCATCGGGGGCGGTTCGGCCATGGATGCGGCCAAGGCGGCGGCGGTCTTTGCCGCCAACCCCCAACTGGACGAGAGCGCCCTCTACGACAGGGAGTGGCAGGCCCCCGCCCTGCCGGTGGTCTGCGTCCCCACCACCGCCGGCACCTCCAGCGAGCTGGACCAGACGGCGGTGCTGACCATCGACGAGATCGGCCGCAAGCAGAGTGTCGGGCGGGAGGACACCTTCCCCCGCCTGGCCCTCATCGACCCCAAGTACACCTATTCCCTCCCCTACCGGCAGACCGTCTCCACGGCGGTGGACGCCTTCTGCCACGGGGTGGAGAGCTATTTTGCCCAGAATGCCGACGGGGTGAGCCGGATGTTCGCCCTGCGGGGGATCGAGCTGCTCTACGAGGGGCTCTGCCGTCTGGCCGACGCCTGGGAGGACAGCGCCCGGGGCGCGGCGGTGGAGATCCAGCCCCAGCTGCGCGACCAGATCAGCGAGGGCTGCCTCTGTGCCGGGTTCTCCCTCAACCACTGCGGCACCTGTTTCCCCCACCGGCTGGGCTATCTGCTCACCGAGCGTTACGGCATCCCCCACGGAACGGCGTCGGGCGCTTTTCTGCCGGCCTTTATCCAGCGGGCCAAGAGCTGTTCGCGGGAGCTGTTCCGCCCCTTCTTAAAGGCCCTGGGCGAGCCGGACGAGCGGGCGGTCTGCCGGCTTTTGCAGCGGTTTTGCCGCACCGGCTGCACCATGACGGCGCAGGAGGTGGAGGGCTGCCGCAGCCGCTTCGAGGCGGTCTCCAACTTTCACCGCACCCCCGGTGGCTACACGGCCGACGAGGCGGTGGAACTGCTCCGGGCCATGTTTGTCAAATAGCAGCTGTCCTTTGGGGCCGGGCGAAATCGCCCGGCTTTTTTTGCGCCTCCCGGCGGACAGCCGCGCAAAAAAAGAACGAAAAAAGGAAGAATTCGTAGAAAATGTAAAACGGGCGTTGTAGACGGAGGGGGGACGGGGCGTTATAATGGGGCAAACGAACAGAGGGGGAAAGCCGGATGGCAGAGAAGAAGACGGCGCGGGAGCTGGGGTGTTTTGGCAAGAATTTGGCGGTGATCCGCGCAGCGCTGCACCTGTCGCAGGAGCAGCTGGGGGAAAAGGTGGGGCTCTCCCGCCAACAGGTTTACCGCTATGAGCAGGGATTGGCCTTTGAACCGCTGCACTCGACGGTGGAGAGGGTGGCGGCCTTTGCCGGGGTGAGTCAGGAGCAGCTGACCCACGCCCTTTTGCGGGAGGGGGATATCCATGTCGATGGCAGGTGAGATCCGGCGGGCCGCCCGCCATGTGTACGCCGACGGCCAGGCGCACGAAAACGCCGAGGTCAGGGACGAACTGGCCCGGCGGGGCTTTCCCGTGCCGTCGGACAGCGCGGCCCTGCGCTCGGTGCTGCACCAGATGAAGGAACAGGGAGAGATCGAGCTGTTGCGGCCGGGGGTCTACCGCCTCGCCGCCGCAATGGAGGGGGACGAGACCGCGCCCGTCACCCCCTTCTCCCTGGAGGAGCTGGCGGCGGAAAAACGGCGGTTGGAGCGGACCATCCAGGAAATCAAGGCCTTTGACTGGCTGCGCTGCAGCGACGCCGAGCTGCAGCGAGCGCGGGAGAAGGCGGCCCTGCTGCGGCAGATGGCCGACCTCCTCCGGCGCGCGGACCTGTAAGTCAAACTCTAGAAGGGCATGACGCCGACAGGCCACCCGAGAGGCGCGGAAAGTTTTTCGCCTGTATCACCTGCCCCACAGCCTGTAAACGGGCAACTGCGCGCTGGAAAAATATTTTGTTGCTGTAAATTACTAATTTACAATCAGTCTTTTTATTCTGCACTTGTCCAAAAATCCTCCATAGTTTCATTAAACTCCTGTGGCACATCCATATTGGCGCAGTGTCCCGCATTTTCAAAAATAACTACCCTGCAATTTGGTTCATTTATTTTCCATTGTTTGATTGCCTCTAATTCCATTGGAATATCAAAACTTCCGCATCCTATCAACAAAGGGTAATTTCGTTTTCCGGTTTTATGCTTATTTACCATACTATTGAGTGTTGTCAAAAACATAAATGACTTTTTCGAAAAAAGTATATTCATATCAAAAAACTCATCTTGCGCCTGTGAAGTATAGGCAGAAATTTTCTTATTTGCTTTTGCAAACCATTTAATGGAAAAAATGGATTTTAACATCATCAACATCTGTTTTGCACCATTTTTCTTTTGCATTTTAATATCAAAATTATTGATGTCATATCCTCCAAAGCAAGCCAATGAGCGCACTAAGTTTGAGTAACGATTAGCAAAATCCTGCGCCAAGACTGCTCCCAACGAAACACCTACAATATGTATTTTTTCAATATTTTCTACCTTTAAGATGTCGAATATCCATTCTGACATCTTATCTATACTATCTCCTTTTCGGGTATCCGTTGACTGTCCGTGACCAATGATGTCAATAGCCATAACATTATATTTGTTCTGAAAGTACTCAAACTGTGCCTTAAACATATTGTGATTGACAAAAGCGGCGTGAATAAAAAGTATCCATTCAGTATGCTCTGTTCCACTGATAAAATATGTAATTGGCGAATTAGCTAACTTTATTGATTTCATATTTTGTTTCCTCTTATTTCATCAAAAAGTTTTTGATACCACTCAATATTGAATTTCATAAAATCTTTGCCATATCGGGCAGCGGCAAGCTGATAATGGAGAATGTCCTTGTTTTCATCAGGAATTTTGACATTTTCTGCTTCCTTGCAAATAGCATTCAATACGTCATACTGTTCTTTTAACTTTGATACATACTCTTGTAACACTGCTTTACGCTTTTCTTTTGTTGAAAAACCCATAAAATACAATTTAGCCAATTCAGGATTTTTGCTACTCTGTATTTCCATTGGCGTGGATAACCACTCAATAAAATTTTGTTTCCCTCTATCCGTTATGGAATAAATCTTTTTATATTTTCCATTCTCAACGACCTCTTTATACTGAATATATTCACAATTAAGCAATTTCTTTATAGCAGCCTGTATACTTCCCATACTGCTGCTATACATCATATTAAGCCCTTTATCTATTCTCTCACGCAACTGATAAATGGTTCTGCTGCTCAACAGCAAAAGGCCAAGAATAATGTTATCCATACGCCCCTCCTTTATATTACTATTAGTAACATTTCAATTATGTTTGATTTCCCTAACAATGTCAATAGATAATAAAGGAGGCAGGAAGTAAAGCCCTGCCTCCAAAATAGTTATGCGTAGATTATCTCGTTATTTACAGTCTCCATAGCACACGCCCTTATGTTATTCATTCGCCCTACCCATTCTAAAGCGTTTTCAGTCTTTTCTTTAAATACCCTGTGCCTGTTTCATCTGCTCTGTGAGCGTTTCAAAGCGTTCCTGCGCCTGGCTGTCAATGTCTGTAAGATAAGTGTTGAGTTTGCCATTGGTTAAAAGCGTTGTGTAGGTCGCTTTTTTTATGCTCTTTCAGGCAGCGTTTGTGCCGCTGTCCCCAAATGCCAATAGGTCTTTCTTCTTCGGCTGGTAATCCAAGACATGGGATATAGTAATCGCCTTTAAGCTCATACCACAGCTCGTTGTTTTCATCATAGATATGCTTGTCCATTTATAAATCCTCCATTATAATATATCCGCACATACATCACAGTTCTCTGATTGCCACACTCTTTTATATCTTGTTATCAGATTACTTGCCCTTGAATTTGCCCTTATGAGCAGTCAGGGAAAGAGTAAACTTGTGTGAAATCATATAAAGGGATAAGGCGAACACATTGTGATAAATCCTTCGTTTTCAAGGCTTTTGGAGGATTTTATTGATAATTTATAATCTCTGTTAAGAGGTCATAATTTGTTGTAATTCAAATTCCCGTTTATTTCTCGCTTTGCCTGCCGCCTGGCTCCAACAATTTCTTTGCTCTCTCCGGTCCAGTCGGGGACTGTCGGCCGTCGTCTCGCGAAAGGACAGCAAGGGAGAAAGAGAGGGCGCTTCGCACAGTGGCGGAGCGTCCTCTCTTATCTAGGCAATCCGGCGGCTACCGGCTTTTGGCGGCGATGCACCGGGCCACAAAGGCGGCGGTGCCTGCGCCGGCTTTGTCCATGCTCTCGGCAAAGCGGGGGTCGGCGGCGTACATCTCCCCCAGGCCGGCCAGTATCTCGTCGGTGCAGGGGTAGTAGTGCGCGGTGATAAAGTCCTGCCAGCGCTGCACCGCGGCGGCGGCCTCCGGGCTGTCTGGGGCAACGTCCTCTGCCATCAGGCGGGAGAAGGCGGCGAAAATCTCCTCCATCTCCGCTGTGAGGGCGGCCCAGTCGTCGGGGGTGTAGGCGGCGGTGCGCCGCTGGCTTTCCCGGTAGGCATCGGTGTCGCCCCAGCGGGCGCGGGCTTCCTCGCGATAGGCCTCTTTGGCCCGATCGATTTTGTCCATTGAAAATTCCTCCAAATTGAGGGAGGCGTCCCCCTCCACCGCCCGGTCCAGCAGGGCCAGCAGCCCGTCCAGCCGCTGCCGCTTGAGCAGCAGCAGTTCCCGCTGGCGGCGCATGGCCTCCCTTCGGTCGTAGGCGGGGTGATCCAGAATGGCGGCGATCTCGCCGAGGGGAAAGTCCAGCTCCCGCAAAAAGAGGATCTCCTGCAGCCGCTCCCGCTCGGCCCGGCCGTAGAGCCGGTAGCCCGCCTCGGTCTTCTGGCCGGGGCGCAGCAGGCCGATGCGGTCGTAGTGGTGCAGCGCGCGCGCCGTGATTCCTGCCTGCCGGGCCACCTGGGCCACCGTCCACAGGGTCTCGTCCTCCATCCCAGATATGCCTCCTCTTTGCTGTTCTGTCTCGACCGGTCTGACTTTAGCATACCCTATGACGTAGGGGCAAGGTCAAGGGGGCAGCGAAAATTTTCGCAAAAACATTTTTGCATCGGCGGGGTGGATTGCGCGGCGGTGGACAGCGGCGGTATAATGGTAAAATAAAAGGGCTTCGGGGCGGTCGCCTGGGAGCGGCGAAAGGGGGGGGGAGAACCAGTGAAGATCGACTGCAGCATTGCTCTGGACATTCTGTCCATGGCCAACCTCTTCATCCTGCTGTTTGGCCTGCGGGGAAGAGAGCGGAGCGACAGGGCCGGCCGCGCCTACTTCCAGATCATTTTGCTGGTATTGGCCTTTTTGTCCCTGGATGTCGCCTATCTGGCCCTCTACGGCCGCCCCTGGGCCCGCGCCGCCATTGCCGCGGTCAAAAGCGCCTACTTTGTGGTGAATGCCGCCATTGTCTGGACCTGGGCGCGCTTTGTGCTGCACACCCTCTTCCCCGGCGCGGCGGGCGGGCACTCCGCCCTCTACACCGCCCTCTTTGCCGCGGACGCGGCCATCGTCTTGGTCAACTGTGTTTGCGGGTGGATGTTCTCCATTTCAGAGGAGGGCACCATCGTCATCGGCTATGTGGCGATGTGGGTGTTCACCCTCTTCAACTACCTCTCCACCGCCGCGGTGATGCTGCTCCTCTATAGAAACCGCAACTGGGTCAAGCGGGAGACCCTCCTCCCCTTTCTTCTCTTCCCCGTCCTCCCCCTCTGCGCGGAACTGGTGCAGATCGCCGTTCGGAGCGTCTCCCTCATCTGCACCTACGCCCTCTCCACCCTCATGCTCTACCAGGTCTCCCAGGGCAGCTTGATCTACACCGACGCCCTCACCGGCCTGGGCAACCGGCGGCTGCTGGACGAATACCTGGGCCGCTGGTTTGACGGCGCCGGTTCGGGGAAGGTCTGCGGGGTGATGATCGACTTAGACGGGCTCAAGGACATCAACGACACCCGCGGGCACCTGTGCGGCGACCAGATGCTGGTGCGGATGGCAGAGGTCATCCGCCGGAGTGAGCGCAAGGGGATGGTGGCCACCCGGTACGGGGGCGACGAGTTTGTGGTGGTCTGGCGGGATGGGGAGGAGCGGATAGGCGACCTGCTCCGCCGGCTGGAACAGGCCCGAACGGCCCTCAACGGCCAGTCGTCCGGCGAGGGCGGGCAGCTCTCCTTCAGCACCGGCTCCCTCTGCTGCGAAAGGGGCGGATTGGACGTTGCAGACTTCTTGCGCCGGCTGGACGGGGAGATGTACCGGGTCAAAAACGCCAAAAAACAGGGGGTCTCCCCTTCTGCTGCAGATCCCCCCTGCCCCCAATAAAACAAAAGCAAAAAGAGTGCCGAAGACCGGCACTCTTTTTTGGTTGCAATGGGGATTTATTCGGGCTGTACCAGGGCGATGGAGAGCTCCTCCAACTGGCTGGGGTCCACCGCGTCGGGGGCGCCGCTCATCAGCTCGCTGGCATTTTGCACCTTGGGGAAGGCGATGACGTCGCGGATGGAGGACTTGCCCAGCATCAGCATCACCAGCCGGTCGAGGCCGTAGGCCATGCCGCCGTGGGGGGGGACGCCGTAGGAGAAGGCGTCGATGAGGAAGCCGAAGCGGCGGTGCGCCTCCTCCTCGGTGAAACCCAGGGCCGCAAACATCCGGTCCTGCAGCGCGGGGTCGGAGATGCGGATGGAGCCGCCGCCCACCTCGCAGCCGTTGAGCACCATGTCGTAGGCGCGGGCCCGGGCGTGGGCGGGGTCGCTCTCGATCTTGTCCACGTCCTCCAAAGCGGGGGCGGTGAAGGGGTGGTGCTTGGCCACGTAGCGGTCCTCCTCCTCGCTGTACTCGAAGAGGGGGAAGTCGGTGACCCAGAGGAAGTCAAAGCGCTCGGGGTCGATGAGGCCGTGTTTCTCGGCCAGTTCGCAGCGCAGGGCGCCCAGGGCGGTCTGCACCGTCTCCTCGCTCTGGTCGGCCACCACCAGCAGCACGTCGCCGGGCTGCAGATCGGCCGCCTGGCGGACAGCCGCCACCTCCTCCTCGGTGAGGAACTTCTCAAAGCTGGAACTGGCGGTGCCGTCCTCCCCCAGCCGGGTGAAGGCGAGGCCCTTGGCCCGGTAGGTCTTGACAAAGTCGGTCAGCTTGTCGATCTGCTTGCGGCTCAGTTCGCCGTAGAGGCCCTTGGCGTTGATGGCCATCACCCGGCCGCCGGCCTCCAGCGCGCCGGAGAAGACCTTGAAGGTGCAGTCCTTCAGCGCCCCGCCCAAATCGCACAGCTCCATCCCAAAGCGGGTGTCGGGCTTGTCGCTGCCAAAGCGCTCCATGGCCTCGCGGTAGGGCATCCGCAGGAAGGGGGTCTGGATGTCCCGGCCCAGGATCTCCCGAAAGACGTACTTCATAAAGCCCTCGTTGACCGACATGACGTCGTCCTCCTCGACAAAGGACATCTCCAAGTCGATCTGGGTGAACTCGGGCTGCCGGTCGGCCCGCAGGTCCTCATCCCGGAAGCACTTGACCACCTGCATGTAGCGGTCAAAGCCCGAGAGCATCAGCAGCTGCTTGTACATCTGGGGGGACTGGGGCAGGGCGTAAAAGGCGCCGGGGTGCACCCGGCTGGGCACCAGGTAGTCCCGCGCCCCCTCGGGGGTGGACTTGATGAGCATGGGGGTCTCGATCTCCAAAAAGTCGTTGCGGTCAAAGTAGTCCCGCGCGGCCTTGACGATCTTGTGGCGGGCCAGCAGGGGGGCCATCACCTCAGGGCGGCGCAGGTCCAGGTAGCGGTAGCGCAGCCGCACCTCGTCCTTGACGTTGATGGAGTCGTTGATTTCAAAGGGCGGGGTCTTGGCCTTGGCCAGCACCCGCAGCTCGGTGACGTAGATCTCGATGTCGCCGTTTTTCAGGTCGGGGTTCTTGCTCTCCCGCTCCCGCACGGTGCCGGTGACGGCCAGCACAAATTCCGCCCGGGCAGAGAAGGCCTTTTCAAAGATGTCGCGGTCGGTGCCGTCGTCAAAGGCCAGCTGGACGATGCCGGTGCGGTCGCGCAGGTCGATAAAGATCAGGTTGCCCAGGTCTCTCTGTTTCTGCACCCAGCCGCAGACTTTTGCCTGCTGGCCGATCTGGGCGGCGGTGACTTCGCCGCAGTAACTGGTCCTCTTAAAGCCGTGAATGGTCTCCATCAGCAATTCCTCCTATTTTTCACACAGCAGGGCGGGCAGGGCCTCCAGGGTGGTCTCCTCCACCTGGCCGTCGTCCATCCGCTTCAGTTTGATCTGCCCGGTCTTGACCTCGTCGTCCCCCAACACCACCGTGTAGCGGGCGCCCAGCTTGTCGGCGTACTTCATCTGCGCCTTCAGGCTGCGGCCCTGCACGTCGCTCTCGGCGTGCAGCCCGGCCCGGCGCAGTCGCAGAGCCAGTTTCTGCGCCTCCACCGAGGCGCCCTGGCCGATGGAGGCCAGGAAGATGTCGCAGGCGGGGGGCGCGCCTAGGGAGGCGCCGTCCTGCTCCATCACCGCCAGCAGCCGCTGCAGCCCCACCGCAAAGCCGATGGCCGGGGTGGAGGGGCCGCCCAGGGTCTCCAGCAGGCCGTCGTAGCGGCCGCCGCCGCAGACGGTGCCCTGGGCGCCGATGGAGGTGGAGACAAACTCAAAGACCGTCTTGGTGTAGTAGTCCAGCCCGCGGACGATCTGGGGGTTGACGGTGAAGGGGATGCCCATGGCCGTCAGCCGCTCCTTGAGGGAGGCGAAGTGGTCGGCGCACTCGTCGCAGAGGTTGTCGATCCCCAGCGGCGCGCCCTTGGCCACCTCTTTGCAGCTGTCGTTTTTGCAGTCGAGGATGCGCAGGGGGTTTTTCTCCAGCCGCTCCCGGCAGGTGGGACAGAGGGAGTCGATGTGCTGGGCGAAATAGGCCCGCAGCTTTTCGTGGTAGGCGGGCCGGCAGTGGGGGCAGCCGATGGAGTTGAGCTCCAGGGCGATGTCGGAGATGCCCAGGGTGGTGAAGATGTCGGCCACCAGGGCGATCACCTCGGCGTCCACCGCCGGGTCCTGGCTGCCGAACACCTCGGCCCCGAACTGGCGAAACTCGCGGAAGCGGCCCGCCTGGGGCTTTTCGTAGCGAAAACAGCTGATGAGATAGCTCAGTTTCAGGGGCAGGGGGTTGTTGAGCAGGCCGTGTTCCAGCACGCAGCGGGCGACCCCGGCGGTCCCCTCCGGCCGCAGGGTGATGGAGCGCCCCCCCTTGTCAGTGAAGGTGTACATCTCCTTTTGCACGATGTCGGTGGTGTCGCCCACCCCCCGGTCGAAGAGGCCGGTGTGCTCAAAGGTGGGGGTGCGCACTTCCGAAAAGCCGTAGCGGCGGGCCAGGTCCATCAGCTTGCCCTCGATGAAGTGCCACTTGTAACTCTCCTGTGGCAGCACGTCCTGGGTGCCGCGGGGGGCGGTGGTGATCAGTTTTGCCATGTTGGTTTCCTTCCTTTCTCTCGGGCGGTTTGATGGGGGCGAACAAAAATAAAAAGAACCCCATCCCCAAAGGGACGAGGTTCGTACTCGCGGTGCCACCCTTGTTGGAGGGGACGCTGTGCGCCCTCTCCCACTCAAGACCCGGTAACGGGGGTCAAACGGGACCCCCTCTCGCCGCGGGCGATTGCGGGGGACCGGCTCCCAGGACGTCGTTCAGCGCGGCGGCCCGGTCCCCCTTGCAGCCGATGGGGGGACTCTCTCGGCGGGCGTGATCGCGCCTACTGCTCCTGTTCGCAGCCATTTTTCTGTCGGTTTTCAGTATAATCCAAACCCCGCAAAAGCACAAGGCCCCGGGGCAAAAAAAGCGGTCTCTCGGCGGGAAAAGCCTATTTGGGGTTGACGATGTTGCGCCAATCCAGGTCGCCCCGGTCCAGGCCGTGGATCAGCACCTCGGCGGTGGCCATGTTGGTGGCGACCGGGATGTTGTGCACGTCGCAGAGCCGGAAGAGGTTGTCGTCCCCCTCCCTGTTCTTGCGCTGGGTGATGGAGTCGCGGAAGAACAGCACCAGGTCGATCTCGTTGGAGGCGACCAGCGCCGCGATTTGCTGCTGGCCCCCCTGGGCCCCGGCCAGATACTTCTGGATGGGCAGGCCGGTGGCCTCTGCCACCAGGCGGCCGGTGGTGCCGGTGGCGCAGATGTTGTGGCGGCTCAAGATCCCGCAGTAGGCGATACAGAACTGAACCATCAGTTCTTTTTTGGAGTCGTTGGCGATGAGCGCTATGTTCAAAGTAGACCCTCCCGTCTAATTATTCTCTACTGTACTGCCAGGGGAACCTGCTCCCCCTCCAACCGCCTGGCGATGTTTGCAAAGGCGGTGGCGGCTTTCCCTTCCGGCAGGGCGCGGCCGGACACGGCCGCCAGGTGCAGGGCGGTGCTCTCGGGCAACACCCCCAACAGCCGGGCCCCCACGGTGTCGATGACCTCGTCCAGGTCGGAGATGGGGCCCCGCGCTACGGCCTTGGCGTCCACCCGGTTGATGATGAGGCGGCGGCGGGTGATGCCCGCCTCTGCCAGCAGGTCGCAGACCACACCCCCGTCCCGCGCGGAAATGGGGTCGGGGGTGGCGACGATCAGCGCCGAGCGGGCGGCGGTACAGCCCACCTTGAAGCCGTAGCCGATGCCCGCGGGCGCGTCCAAAAAGGTGTAGTCGTAAAACCGGTCCAGCCCCTGGCAGAGCCAGGCCAGCCGGTGGGGCTCGATGCGGTCCTCCGGGGAGAAGGGGGCGCAGAGAAGTTGCAGGTTTTTGCAGAGGGGGGAGGAGACGATGGCCTCGCTGGGCTTGACCCGGCCGGCCGTCACGTCCCCCAGGTGGTAGACCGTCTGCTCGGAGATGCCGGCGATCACGTCCAAAGAGCGCAGACCGGTGTCCAGCTCGATGATGAGGACCTTTCGCCCTCGCAGGGCGAGGGTCAACCCGGTGTAAAACGAGACGGTGGATTTCCCCACCCCGCCCTTGCCGGAGGTGACCAGCATCAGTTCTCCCATCGCTTCCCTGTCCTTTTTGCCTTAAAATTATGGCTTTTGCCCAATTTTTTCAAGAAAAGCCCTATTAGCATTGTAGCATAGCGAAATTGGTTCCGTCAAATTTTTCTGCGCGCCCCCTGGAAAAGGGGACCGCCTGCCAAACCCCGGTCAGCCCTGGGGCTGCTGGGTGTCGGCGGCAGGGGCCTCCTCCTGCCCGCTGTCGGCGGCGCTTTCCTCCTGCGGGGGGAAGAAGTAGGCGTTCATGATGTCCCGCGCCAGGGTGGGCAGATAGACGCTGTCGCCGCCGTGCTCGATGATGATGCAGACGGCGATTTCGGGGTCGCCCACCGGCCCGAAGCAGATGAACACGGCGTTGGGGCTTCCGCCGGGCACCTGGGGGGTGCCGGTCTTGGCGCCCACCGTGTAGGTGTAATTGGCAAAGCCAGAGCGGCCGCTGCCCACCCTCGCCACGGCCACCATCCCGGCCTCAACGGCGGCAAAGTCCTCCTCTGAGACGTCCACCTTGGTAGACTGAACGGGGGTCTCGTAGACCGTTTCGCTGCCGTCGTGCCGCTCAATGCTCTTGACCACGTGGGGGGTGTAGTGGGTGCCGTGGTTGGCGATGGTGGCGGCGTAGTTGGCCAGCTGCAGCGGGGTGACGGTGGTGTAGCCCTGGCCGATGCCGGCCTGGATCACGTCGCCCGGGCCCCACTTCTCGGTGGGGTTGAGCTGGGATTTGACGTCGGGGCTGGAGATCTGGCCGGAGGATTCGGCCAACTCGACCCCGGTCTTGACCCCCAGGCCCAGCTGGTTGGCGATCTTGCCGATGGGGTCGATCCCCACCCGGCGGGCCACGTCGTAAAAGTAGATGTTGCAGGAGACCTGCAGCGCCCTCGTCAGGCTGATGTTCCCGTGGGTGCCGAGGCACTGGGGCTGGTAGTCGCTGTAGTAGGTGTAGGTGTGCCCGCAGTAGACGGTGGAGGAGGGGGTGATGATCCCCTCGCTGAGCCCTGCCAGGGCCACCGCGGGCTTGAAGACCGAGCCGGGGGTGTAGGTGCCCTTAAAGGCCCGGTTGTAGAGGGGGCGGCGGCTGTCCTCCAGCAGTTCGGTGTAGTTTTTTTGAAAGGTGTTCACGTCGTAGGTGGGGGAGTTGACGGCCGCCAGGATCTCGCCGGTGCGGGTGTCGATGACCACGGCGGTGCCGGCGTTGGCGTCCCGCCCCTTGTCCACCCCCTTGGTGGCGGCGATCTCCTTGATTTTGGCGTCCAGCAATTCCTGCACGGTGGCCTGCAGCCGGGCGTCGATGGTGAGGCGGACGGTGTTGCCGGCCACCGGCTGCTGCACCTCCTCCACCGAGAGGATGTTGCCCTGTTTGTCACGGGAGACCTGGGTCTTGCCCGGGGTGCCCTTTAAATAGGATTCGTAGAGCTTTTCAATGCCGTCTTTGCCCACGGTGGCGTTGAGCTTGTACCCCTGCTGGGAGAGCTCGGTGTACTCCTCGGCGGAGATGGGGCCGATGTAGCCCAGCAGGTGGGGGGCCAGGGTGCCGCCCGGGTATTCCCGCACCGTGTCCTCGACGATGTCCACCCCGGGGTAGGTGACGTTTTTCTCCTGCACCATGGTGACGGTGGTCATGGACACGTCCTCGGCAAAGGTGTAGGGGGTGCCGTTGGAGTAGCCCCGCTCCACCATCTCGTAGCGCACCCCGGCGATCTTGCGGGCGGTGGCCCGGTCGTACTCCTGCAGGTCGTAGGTGTCGATGAGTTTGTCCATCACGTTCTCGGCAGTGGCGTAGACGTTGAGGTTGTTCTGCCGCTTGACCTTGGCGATGGTGGCCTCCACCTTCTCCTCGGAGGGCTCATCCTCCCCGTCGGGCACCTGGTAGGGGGCAAAGGCGAAGGGCTCGGTGAGGGTGATGGGGAGGGTGTCGTTCCAGCTGTCGCCGTTTTGCTCTAAGATCTCGATCATGGCGAGGATGGTGGCGTTGAGCTGGTCGGCGGGCAGGTAGAGGCGGTTGAACTGCACGTTGAAGCACATGCGGTTGCGCGCCAAGGCCACGCCGTTGCGGTCGACGATCTCCCCCCGCGCCGCCTCGGTGGTGTTGGTGTAGACCGAGGTGGAGCGGTTGAGCTCGGCGTACTCCGCCCCCTTGACGATCTGGGTCTTAAACAGGGAGACCGAAAAGAGCCCCCCCACGAGAAGGATGAGGATGGCCAGGTAAAAGAGGCGGTTTTTCAGCAGGTTTCGCAAGGAAGGTCCCTCCTTTTGGCGCGCCCGGCGGGCAGGCGGGGCTTACTCCTCCACGGCGTAGCGGCGGGCGATCCGCCGGGCCAGCCAGAAGAGGGGCGGGCAGTAGACCAGGGTGTACCCGGCCATGGGCAGCAGGGTGTGCAGCAGCAGGTAGAGGCTGCCCCCCTGGTAGAAGATCAAGAAGTTGAAGAGGTAGTCCAGCCCCACCGCCACCAGCAGGGCGACGGCGCAGGCGAGGGTGAAGTTGACGGTGTTCTGCCGGATCCAGAAGAGGAAGCAGAAGCTGACCGCCACGCAGAGGACGCAGAGGATGATCCCGAAAAAGCCCGAGATGCGGGAGGCGGACAGGTCCCACATCAACCCGGCCAGGGCGCCGAAGATGGCGCCCGCCAGCTCGTTTTCGAGGACGGCCACCGCCAGGCAGACCGGTACCACCAGCACCGGCTGGATGGAGCCGATGGCCAGCAGCCCCGGCGTGGTCTGCACGATGTAGCAGAAAAAGAGCAGCAGGGCGTAAAAGAGCCACTTGAGAAAGCGCTCTTTCCCCTTTTTGGTGGGCATCTCTCGCCCCCCTTTCCCTTCACAAATCGGTGTTCTTGCAGGCGATTTTGCCCGGCGGCATCAGTAGGCTTTGACCACCATCACCGAGGTCACCTCCGACGCGTTCACCGCCGGCTGCACCACCGCGTATTTGGAGATGCCGGAGGACTCCATCTGCACCTCCAGCACGGTGCCGATGAGCAGGTCGGCCGGATAGGTGCCCCCCAAATCGGAACTCATCACCAGCTCGCCCGCCTTCACCTCCGAGGTGGGGGCCAGGTAGCGTAGCTTGGTCTTCCCCTCCTGGGCGAGGGCCACGTCCCCCTCCACCATGCCGGGGTCCCGGCTGGCGGTGGCGGTGGCCCCCACCTTGAAGGCCGGGTCCAGCAGGGTGGTGACCACCGCGTAGTTGGGCCCCACCTCGCTGATGATCCCCACCATCCCCGCCTGGGTGATGACCGGGTCCTGCAGGGCAATGCCCTGGTCGCTGCCCCGGTCGATTTTAAAGGAGTAGAAGCGGCTGCCGGAATCCCGGGCGATGACGCTGGCCGCCTCCATCTCAAAGGTGGGGTGCTCCTCCTGGATCTGCAGCATCTCCCGATAGGTCTCGTTCTCGCTCTTGTAGCGGTCCAGGTCGGCCAGCTGCCCCTGCAGCTGGCGTACCTGTTGCTGCAGCTGGGTGTTCTCCTCCAGCAGCTCGTCGGCCAGGGTCAGCCGGTCAAAGAAGCCGCCGAACCAGCCGGTCACCGCAGAGGAGACGGCCTGAAAGGGGGTGGAGACAAAGCCGATGGCCTTGCTCGCCACCGAGCTGAGGGTGCCGCTGTATGCGGCCTGGATCATAAAGCCCAACAGAAGGGCCAAAACGCAGAGGATTACCTTGAAGCGGGTGGTCTTGAAGAAGTCACGCATGGCCTTCCCTCCTACCGACAGGTTGTGGAAAACGGTCTAAAATAGGCGGGCCGACGGCGGGCGCTCGTCGCCCTGGCCGCCATTTCCCGCCTATCCGTTTACATGGGTTGCCGGATCGCCGATCCGCGGCGGCCCCTTCCCTCAAAGAGGGCGCGCCCGATCAGTAGCTGCTGTCGCCGTCGTCGGACAGCACTTCTTTGAGCAGATCCAGGTTTTCCAGCACCTTGCCGGTCCCCTCGGCCACGCAGTCCAGGGGGTTCTCGGCAATGTGCACCGGCATCCCGGTCTCCCGGGTCACCAGTTCGTCCAGCCCCCGCAGCAGCGCGCCGCCGCCGGTCAGGGTGATGCCGTGGTCGATGATGTCAGAGGCCAGCTCGGGAGGGGTCTTTTCCAGGGTGGTCTTGATGGCGTCCACCACCTCCTGCAGGGGGGCGGCCAGGGCCTCGCGCACCTCTTTGGCGCTCAGGGAGATGTTCTTGGGCAGCCCGTCGGCCAGGTCGCGGCCCTTGATCTCCACCTCGCCCTCGCCCTCGTAGGAGGAGGCCGAGCCGATCTCGATTTTGATCATCTCGGCGGTGCGCTCGCCGATGAGCAGGTTGTAGGCCCGCTTGACGTAGTTGATGATGGAGGAGTCGAACTCGTCCCCGCCCACCCGGACGGATTTGGCCGAGACGATGCCCCCCAGGGAGATGACGGCCACCTCGCTGGTGCCGCCGCCGATGTCCACCACCATGCTGCCCATGGCCTCGGCCACCGGCAGCCCGGCGCCGATGGCGGCCGCCATCGGCTCCTCGATCACCGACACCTGCTTGGCGCCGGCCTTGAGGGCGGCTTCCCGCACGGCGCGGCGCTCCACTGCGGTAACCCCGGAGGGGATGCAGATGATGATGCGGGGGCGGGCGAACATCTTGCCGTTAAAGACCTTTTTGATGAAGATCTGCAGCATGCTGGTGGTGATGTCAAAGTCGGCGATGACGCCGTCTTTGAGGGGGCGCACGGCCACAATGGAGCCGGGGGTCCGGCCGATGACGTCTTTGGCCTCCTGCCCGACGAAGCGGACGGTGTCAGTCTTTTTGTCCACGGCGACCACCGAGGGCTCCCGCATGATGATCCCCTTGCCCCGCATGAAGACGAGGGTGTTGGCGGTGCCCAGGTCGATGCCGATATCGCGTGAAAACATGGAAATACCCCTTTCAAAGCGCGCGCCGAAGAGTGCGGGCGGGCGCCTGATGTTGTCAAAAAAATTGGTTCCCCCTGCCAAAATGCAGGCAGGCCATATCTTTTCCTATTATAAACGCTGGCCGGGCAAACCTCAACTGGATTTTATGAAGATTTTCCAACAATTTGGCCCTGCCGGCCCCTTTTTCCCAGAGAGAATGCCCCGGTTGGGTAGCCGGCAAGCGGCCGGGGGCAAAAATCTGCTTATTTTGGCGCGGGCAGCTCCTGCAGCGCCTGGCAGAGGTGGGCCACCGGCAGCCCCAGCACGGTGAAGTAGTCCCCCTCCACCCGCTGGCAAAAGGCCGCCGCCGCCCCCTGGATGCCGTAGGCCCCGGCCTTGTCAAAGGGCTCGCCGGTGGCCAGGTACCGCTCGATCTCCCAGTCGGCCAGGGGGCGGAAGGTCACCCGGCAGCTCTCCACAAACGAGCGGCCCTCCCCCTGTTGCAGCAGGCAGACCCCGGTGTGCACCCAGTGGTCCCGCCCCGAGAGGGCGCGCAGCATGGCGCGGGCCCCCTCCTCGCCGTGGGGTTTGCCCAGGGCCCTGCCGTCGAGGTCCACCAGGGTGTCGCAGCCCAGGACGGTGTGGCCGCCCCCCAGCTCGTCCAGCACCGCCTGGGCCTTGATGCGGGCCAGGTGGGTCACCGCCTCCCGCGGGGGCATGGGGCGGGGCAGGGTCTCGTCGGCCCCGCTGACGCGGATGGAAAAGTCGTCGGTGATCAGGTGCAGGTACTCCTGCCGCCGGGGCGAGGAGGAGGCCAGCACCAGGTGCAGGTGTTTGCAGTCGTACATCCCGTTTCCCCCTCTCACAGCGCCCTAGCGCTTTCCGGTGGAGCCGAAGCGCCCCTCGCCCCGGCCGGTGGCCGCCAGTTCCTCCACCTCCTGGATGGGGGGGGTGAAGATGGGGGTCAGCACCAGCTGGGCGATGCGGTCCCCGTGGCGGACGGTGTAGGGGGCGTCAAAGGTGTTTTGCAGCGAGACCAGCAGCTCGCCGGTGTAGTCGGCGTCGATGACCCCCACGCAGTTGGTGGGCACCACCCCGTGGCGGACGGCCAGCCCGCTGCGGGCGTAGATGAGCCCCACCATCTGGCCGTGGGGCATCCCCACGGCGATCCCGGTGGGGAAGATGTGGGCCTGGCCGGGCGCAAGGGTGATCTCCCCCTCCTCGGGCAGGCAGGCGCACAGGTCGTACCCGGCGCTGGATTCGGTGGCGCGGCGGGGGAGGTTTGCCCCCTCCCGCAGCCGTTTGATCTGCAACTTGTCCAATGGCTTCTCTCCTCGCTTGTGGCGGGCGCTAGACCGCCCGGAAATAGAGCCCCCGGGTGTACCCGCCCTGGGGGGTGCTGCGCTGCCCGGCGGCGTAGCGGCGGATGGTGGGGGCGATCTCCCCCGGGGCCTCGACGGTGAACCAGAGCAGCTCGCTGTCGGCCAGGGCCAGGGCGTCCCGCCGGTCGCCCATGTCCAGGGGAAGGCAGTTGAGCAGCTGCGACCAGCCCCCCTGGCACAGCAGGGGGAAGAGGCGGCCGGTGCGGTCCACCACCCCGCCGGTCCGGCGGCAGGCGGCGCAGCCGCCCCGGTTTTGCAGGGGACAGGCCCGCAGGTTCATCACCGGCAGCCGCCCGTAGCCCAGGGCCCGCAGAAAGACCGCCTGGGGGAACTGGGCGATCTCGGCGGCCTGCACCTCGGGCGAGAGGGTCGCCCGCACGGCCCCCATCTCCTGCAGGGCGAGGGCGGCGGGGCCGGAGAAACAGCTCAGCCCCGGACCGGCCGTCACCTCTGCCCCGCAGCCGCGCAGCAGTTCCAGGTGGGCCAGGTTGTCCCCCTCGACCCGGGGCAGGCCCCGGGCCGCCCAGCGGCGGGCCCGCTGGGCCTCCTCCCCCTCGCCGGTGAAGAGGAGCCGGGGCAGGCAGCCGGTGAGTTTGGGCAGCAGCTCGTCCAGAAAGGGGGCCAGCCGCCGGTCCTCCAGCGCCCGCAGGGGGAGGAGGATCTCGTCCAGCAGGGGCCAGGCCTCCCTCGCCCCCAACAGCTGCTCCACCGTCTCGAAGCGGGCGGCCAACTGCCGCCGGGCCGGGCGCCCCCTGCGGCAGGCGGGCAGGTCCACCGGGCACTCCCGCCGCGCAGGAGCTGGGGCGGCGCAGCGCTCGGCCAGCTCCCCGTAGACCTGCCGGCGCAGGGCGTTGCAGGCCGAGACGGGGACAAAGAGCCCCTCCTCCACCTCGCAGCTGCCCTCGGCCAGGGAAAAGGGGGTGTCGCCGGTCTTTTCCAGGCAGTGCAGCAGGGCCTCGCGCCCGGTGGGCTTGGCCCTCGCCTCCTGGGCGGGGACCGAGCCCTGAGCCCGCGCCTCCCCACAGCGGGCGGTCAGGGTGAGCCCCTCCCCCCGGCGCAGGGTGAAGCGGGCGCGCAGGGGCAGCTTGTCCCCCCGCTCCCGCCGGGGGAAGAGGGGCTCGGTCGCCAGCCGGGCTAGGGCCTTTTGGCTGGCCCTGGCGTCGGCCTCCCGCCGGTGGCCGAACATCTGCGGCCCGATGGTGCCGGTCAGATAGCCGTCGGTGAACCCGCTGCGGGAGAAGAGGTCTTGCAGCAGGGCCTTGTCGTACCCCTGCCCCGCCCGGGCGCGCCAGATGGCGGCGGTGACCTGCCCCACGTACTCCGGCCGCTTGAGCCGCCCCTCGATTTTCACCGAGGCGACCCCCAGCGCCTGTAGCTGGGGGAGGTGGTCGATGCCGCAGAGGTCCTTCAGGCTCAAATCGTAGCGGTCGCCGGCCCCGCCGGGGAGGGCGGCTGCCTCCTCCGGCGAGGAGACGGCGCAGAAGGGCAGCCGGCAGGTGCCCGCGCAGTCCCCCCGGTTGCCCGAGCGCCCGCCGATGACGGCGCTCATCAGGCACTGGCCCGAAACCGACATGCACAGCGCCCCGTGGATAAAGACCTCCAGCTCCAGCGCCCCCTCCCGAGCGATGGCGGCGATTTCCTTTAAAGAGAGTTCCCGCGCCAGGATGGCGCGGGAAAATCCCAGCCGCGCCAACTGCCGCGCCCCGGCCGGGGAGTGGATGCTCATCTGGGTGGAGCCGTGCAGGGGCAGGTCGGGGAAGGCCCGGCGCACCAGAGAGACGAGCCCCAGGTCCTGCACGATGAGGGCGTCGATCCCCGCCCGGTAGGCCTGGCGCACCACCTCCAGCGCCCGCGGCAGCTCGCTCTGGCGCAGCAGGGTGTTCAGGGCCAGGTAGACCTTGACCCCCCGCCCGTGGCAGTCGTCCACCGTGCGGCCCAGCTCCTCCTCGTCAAAGTTCTGGGCGCCGCTGCGGGCGCTGAAGCGCTTGGCCCCCAGGTAGATGGCGTCGGCCCCGTTGAGGATGGCCGCCCGGGCCTGGGCGGGCCCCCCGGCGGGGGCGAGGATCTCGATGGGCGCCATCACTGGATGTCCAGCCGGGTCTTGAGGGAGGCGATCTCCCGCTTGAGCCGCTCGATCTCCCGCTTCTGCTCCTCGCACTCGATGCGGGCCTTGGCCGCATCCTCCAAATAGTCCTTGATCTGCAGCCGCATGTTGTCGGTGCTCTCCTGGGCCTTGACGCTCTCGTCCAGGTGGTCCAGCGCCGCCAGCACCGCGGCGGTCATCACCGAGATGCGGGGGTTTTGCGCCATCATCTTCTTCAGCTCGGCGTCCAGCTTCCGGGCCAGGTTCAGCACGTACTCCTCGTCCTCGTTCCCGGCGATCACGTAGTCAATGCCGCAGATGGTGATTTTGACTTTGTTCATTGCCCGTCTCCTCCTTGTTGCGCGTCCCTGTATGGCGGGGTGTTGCTGTGCCTTTTTCTTTTCCCCGCAACGGCAAAAATGCCATGACAGATTGAATCGGACCCAGACAAAATGGGTCGAACCTATCATAGCACAGTTTGCCGCAGATGTGTGAAGTTTTTGCAAAGGGAGAAGGGGCAAAAATGCCCGCCTAGGCGATGGAGAGGACGGCCAGCATCGGCCCCAATTTTTGATAGGCCCCCTCAAAGCCGTCCAGGGGCAGTGGGTTCTCCCCCAGCCCCACTTCCAGGGTGTAGCCGGGGCGGCCGGTCTCCTGAATAAACCAGTCCTTGAACCCGGCGTGGGAGGCGGTCCCCCCCGGCTGGGCCACCCGGTAGCCCCCCACCGAGGCCAGCATCTGGGCGACGAGGGCGCTCTGCTTGGGGGTGCGGGGGCCGTACTGGTAGTAGATCTCCTCCCCCTGGCTGTGCAGGGCCACCACCTGCCGCGGGGCGTAGAGGCGGCAGAAGTCGGCCAGGGCCCGGGTCTCCGGCTCGGAAAAGGGGAAGGGGCCGCCGTACTTGGTGGGCCCCGGCAGGTAGATGCCGGTCTGCTCCACCTGGCGGCGGGCGATGTCGAAGCCGGCGTCGAAGTTGTGGTTGAGGTCCACCCCCCGAGCGTTGGCCTGCCAGTGGCTCAAGTCCCCGCCGCAGTGGGCGAAGACAAAGGTGCGCAGGGGGCCGGCGGTGTCCACGCCCCCCACCCAGAGCTCCAGTCCGTCGGGGTTGAGGCAGGGGATGAAGAGGAGCCCCCGCTCCCCGATGGCCTTGCCCATGGGGGTGTCATAGGGGAAGGTGCCACTCTCCAAGCTCTCGAGCACCTCTTCGCAGAAGCGAAAGCACCCCAGCACCCCGTAGTACTCGGTGGCGTGGGTGCCGCCCACAATGCAGGTGGCGCTCTGCAGGTTGCCCACCCCGATGGCGTAGATTTCCCGCCCCAGCCAACTGCGGCCAATGGAGAACACCTTGGCGGCCGGGTAGCGGATGGCGATCCTGGCAAACCGGGCCATGGTTGTGGTATACTGTGGATATTCCTTGTAAAACAGGTCGGTCATGACGTCACCTCCCTGCAGTATATGCGCCCTTTGGGCGCAACTTGCCCGGCGGGGGGCGGCTGGCCGCCGAGCTCGATGCGCGATGGAGGGATTGTCCCATGAAACTAAACGAGACGACTGTGGCCCAAAACACGGTGTTTTCCGGCCGCATCATCACCGTCCGCGACGACGAGGTGGTGCTGGAAAACGGCAAGCGCACCCGGCGGGAGGTGGTCTACCACCACGGCGGGGTCTGCGTGGTCCCCTTTGACGGGGAGAACACCTATCTGGTGCGGCAGTTCCGCTACCCCTACAAAGAGGTGGTGCGGGAGTCCCCGGCCGGCAAGTTGGAGCCGGGCGAGGACCCGCTGGAGTGCGGCAAGCGGGAACTGGAGGAGGAGCTGGGGGCGGTGGCCGGCCGCTACACCGATTTGGGCCGCTTCTACCCCTCTCCCGGCTACACGTCGGAGGTGATCCATCTCTACCTGGCGGAGGAGCTCTCCTTCACCCAGCAAAACCTGGACGAGGACGAGTTCTTGGAGGTGGAGAAACTGCCCCTGCGCCGGGCGGCGGAGCAGATCCTCTCGGGGGAACTGGTGGACGGCAAGACCCAGGCGGCCATCCTCAAGGCTGCGGCCCTGCGGGGACTTTTGGGGGAGAGCGACCGATGAACTGGCTGGACAAGCTGGAGCGAAAGGCCGGCCGCTTCTGCATCCCCCGGCTGATGTGGTACCTCTCCGGGCTGATGCTGGTGGTCTTTCTCATCGACCTGCTGCTGCCCCAGGTCGGCTTTTCGGGCTACCTGATCTTTGACCGGGCGCTGATTTTGCAGGGGCAGGCCTGGCGGCTGGTGAGCTTCCTCATCGTCCCCCAGGGAAACACCGTCTGGGTCCTCTTGAGCCTCTACTTCTACTGCGTCCTCAGCGACGGGCTGGAAGCCTGCTGGGGCAGCTTCAAGTTCAACGTCTTTTACCTGGTGGGGGCGGTGGGGGCCATCCTCTCGGGGATGATCACCGGCCTGGGGTGGAGCGCCTACCTCAACATGTCCATCTTCCTGGCCTTTGCCCTGGTCTACCCCGAGTACGAGGTCAACCTCTTCTTCCTCCTCCCCATCAAGGTGAAGTACCTGGGCTTTTTGGGGGCGTTTTACTACTGCATCGCCCTCATCGGCGGCAGTTGGTCGACCCGGCTGTCCATCGTCATGGCCTTTTTGAACCTCATCCTCTTTTTCGGAGGGGACTTCTGGGGCCGCATCAAAAGCCGCTGGAAATACCGGGAGAGCCGCAGGGCCTTTCGCCAGTACCAGCAAAACCGGCAGCGGGGCCCCTGGGGACAGTAGGCGGCCGTCCGCTGCGACAAGGGGGATACGGGGCTAGACGGCGCTGTACAGAACAGAAAAGGGGGCCTGACACGGCGGGTTTTCCTCCTCTTGGCGGGGTGGCTCGTCGCCGTGGCGATGGTGGGGGCGCCTTTGCACTCCGCCCCTACGCCCTTCCCGGGAGCCGGGTCGTCAAGTGGATCGCATTGCACCTCCACTGCGCCCTCCTCGTCTCCGCCCTTTCTCGGGCCGTGTCCAGGGGGAGAGGGGCGGTGGCAATGCCTGCTGGCGCCCCTCCTCGCCCCTGCCCCCGCTGACAGGGTATCTGGGGTCGTTTACCGAGCTGGCCCCCCCTCCTCGCCCCCTGATGTCCTTTCACAGCGCGCTGCTGCTGGCAAGGCCGATCTGGCTCTGGTTCTCGGCCTGCGCGCGGGGGAGCTGTTGGCAGGCCCCCGCAAAGGGGAGGGTTATCGCCCTGGTTGCCCTGGTGCGGGGCTGTGCAGCCGTCGCCTTTTCCCGGGCCTGACGGCCGCCTTTGCCCGGCAGTGCCGCTTCCCCCCTGTGGGGGGTGTAGCTGGCCCGCCCCGGCCTTTCGGTCTCCGGCTTATTGGGCGGGGTGAGCGGCCGTCTGCTCTCCCAATGCCCCGCGAAAAGGCCGGTGCGAGTGTGGGCTGTGGCCGCCATCGCGCTCGCCTGCGCGCTGTTGTCGCTGAGCGGGCAGACGCAGGACGCCGCCCTGGCGCGCCTTCTCTTTGGCGGCTGGTATCTCTTTCTCTAGCGCCGCCGCGATCAAAACCACTGGGGGAACGGGCGGTATGCACCAGCCTTAAAGGGCGTGAAACAGGGCTGGCCCCTCAAGGGGCGTCGGAATTTTTTGTCGCACTACACGCGCTGCCACCAGTAAACTGGTGGTCAAGAATACCGCTTCGTGTCATCTTTACACCTTCTGCGCCCCTCCTTTCAGGGGGCTTTCTGCGAAAGCAGGTTGCCTTCCCCGGCAAAACGGGGGGCGCTGGAGTTACAAAGAAAAAAGCCCCCGCCTCAAGGCGGGGGGCTTTTTTTGTGCGTGGGTCAGCCGCGCACGGCGACAGCCTCGATTTCCACCAGGCCGCCCTTGGGCAGGGCGGCCACCGCCACGCAGGAGCGGGCGGGGAAGGCCCCATCGAAGTACTTGGCGTAGACCTCGTTGACCGCGGCAAAGTTGCCCATGTCGGTCAAAAAGATGGTGGTCTTGACCAGGTTGGCGGTGCTCATCCCCTCGGCGGCGAGGATGGCGCAGAGGTTTTTCAGCGAGCACTCGGCCTGCTCGGCCACCCCGGCGGGCATCTCCCCGGTCTGCATGTCGATGCCCAGCTGGCCGGAGATGTAGAGGCTCTCCCCCGCCATGACGGCCTGCACGTAGGGCCCGATGGGGGCCGGCGCCTGTTCGGTGAGTACGGTTTTGCGCTCCATAACGATTCTCCCTTTCTCTTCTGGCGCCGGCCGGCAGCCGGTCGCCCGTCTCGCCCGGGCCCTGGGGGCAGGGGTTCTTCCCCTCTCCGCCGCGGCGCCGGTGTCTAAAAAAAGTATAGCAAAAATTGCCCTTCAGGGAAAGGACGGCCGTCCATGTGGAGAGAATTTTTTCTGCAAAAAGGGCCAAAAGGGGGAGGGAGAATTTGTGCATGCGGTTGCGTTTTTGAATCTTCTGGGAGAAGTGCATAAATTTAAAAGGGGATTGTTATGGAAAGGCACAAATCGCCCCATGGAAACAAAACTTCTCTTAACAAACGCCGGCAAATGTTGTATCATACACAGTAGGATGTTGTACCAATCCAGACAGTCGTGTGGAAGCGTTTTGCGCGGCTTTCCGCCCCTTTTTATGCCCTTTGCGGGCCGAAAAGAGCGCCCCTTGCTAGCCGGGGGCCGGCGGGCCGGAAAACGGGTGCACCACCGGGTAAACGGTCTGCTGCCCAGGGGGGATCTGCCCTTCCGGGGGCTTGTTGCCGTTTGGGAAAAAACAAACCGCAAAGGGAGGAAAACAATCAATGGAGATGAAGATTACACCGCATATCAATCCAAAAGCTGAGATCGCGCCCCGCATTCTTCTGCCTGGCGATCCGCTCCGGGCGAAATACATCGCCGAAAACATGCTCGAGAACGCCGAGCAGTTCAACGAGGTCCGTGGGGCCCTGGGCTTCACCGGCACCTACAAGGGCGAGAAAGTCTCGGTCATGGGCACCGGCATGGGCATGCCCCAGGTCTCCATCTATGTCACCGAGCTGATGAAATTCTACGGCGTCAAGACCCTCATCCGCATCGGCACCTGCGGCGGCATGCTGCCCGATATGCAGCTGATGGACCTGATCCTGGGCACCGGCGCCTGCACCACCAGCGGCATCAACCGCCACATCTTCAACGGCGATTTTGCTCCCACTGCCGATTTTGAGCTGCTCAACAAGGCCTACGAGATCGCCAAGGAGAGAGAGATCAAGACCTACACCGGCCTGATTCTGTCCAGCGACATGTTCTACGGCGAGAACAAAAAAGAGGATTCCGAGATGTGGAAGAAGTACGGCGTGATTGCCGGCGAGATGGAGGGCGCCGCCCTGTACACCATCGCCGCCAAGTACCGCTGCAGAGCCCTGACTATGCTGTCGGTCAGCGATGGCCCGTTCATCGACAGAGACCTGACCTACGAAGAGAAAGAGAAGGGCCTCAAGAATATGTTCGAGGTCGCCCTCGACACCGCTATCGCGTTTTAAGACAACATAAAAAGGGAGGAATTCGATTATGAGTTTACATATTGGCGCCAAACCCGGCGATATTGCTGAAAGCATCCTGCTCCCCGGCGATCCCAGAAGAGCGAAGTACATTGCCGACACCTTCTTCGAGAACCCCGTCAAATTCAACGACGTGCGCGGTATGTGGGGCTTCACCGGCACCTACAAGGGCAAGAGAGTCTCCGCCATGGGCACCGGCATGGGCATTCCCTCCATCAGCATCTATGCCAACGAGCTGATCAGAGAGTATGGCGTAAAGAACTTGATCCGCGTGGGCACCTGCGGCGCCATGCAGGATCATGTCGGCCTGAAAGACGTCGTCCTGGGGATGGGCGCCTGCACCGACAACGATTTCAACCACCATGTCTTCAAGGGCATCTACTGCCCCACCGCTGACTTCGAGCTCATCCGCGCTGCCTACTACACCGCCAAAGAGACCGGCGTCGACGTGAAAGTCGGCAACATCTCCTCCGGCGATATGTTCTACGGCGAGCACGACGAGAAGTCTGACCGCTTCACCGAGTACGGCGTTCTGGCCGGCGAGATGGAGGGCGCTGCCCTGTACACCATCGCCGCCCGCGAGCACGTTCGCGCCCTGACCATCCTCACCGTCACCGATCACCCCAGTGGAAACCTGACCCCCGAGGAGCGCGAGCTGACCCTGAACACCATGCTGCAGCTGGCCCTGGACACCGTCATCAAATTCCAGGATTAGTTTTCCGCCTGCCAAGGGGCGCGGCCATCCGGCCGCGCCTCTTTTTTTTGTCTTCTCTCGCCTGCCCTTTCCTCCCTGTTCTGCTTTCCCCTGCCCCACCGCACGTTGCCTTTGCTGCACCCACTCTGCCCTTGTCCCGCCGATTTTTTCCTCGCGTCGCCTCTGCCCCACGCCCGCTTCACCCCTGCGCCCGTCTCGTGTTGTCTCGCCTTCCCCTTTGCCCCTCGCCCTTTGCCCTTGCCTCGCCTTCATCCCTATTTCCCTTTGTCTCGTCTCACCCCGTCTTGGCCTGCGCCACCGCACTCTGTCCTCCCTTTGTCCCGCTTCCTTCGCCTCACTCTGCCCTGTCCTCCCCTCCCTTTGCTCCCCTTTTTCTTTCGCTCTATCCACTTTGCCTCGCTGTGCCTTCCCCTCGCTTCGCCCCCCTGCCTCGTCCTCGCTCCGCTTTGACTTGCTCCTCCGCCCTCGCCTCTGCCTCTGCCCGCCCCCTTCTCTTTTGGAGGGCAGCGAGGTATAATAGAGGGCGAAAAAACAGGGCGCGGCAGCGCCGGAAAGGGAGTGGGCGCGGTGTATGTGATCAGCAGCGGCGTGGTGGAGGGGATCATTGCCGACCGCTTCGGCAAGCGGGGGGAGCAGTTTGGCCCGGGAGAGGTGCCCACCTACTCCCTCCCCCTGCAGATCTGCGAGCCGCCGCAGGGCACCCAGAGCTACGCCCTGGTGCTGGAGGACCGGGACGCCTTCGCGGTGACCCCCGGCTTCTCCTGGATCCACTGGACGGCGGCCAACCTGCAGCGCGATTTTCTCGAGGAGAACGAGAGCGTCTCCGCCCGCGACTTTGTGCAGGGGGTCAACAGTTGGATCAGCGAGGGTCTGCCGCTGGAGGACTGCACCGGCTACGGCGGCATGGCGCCCCCCGACTGCCCCCACCAGTATGAACTGCGCGTCTACGCCCTGGACTGCCTCCTCCCCCTGGAACAGGGCTTTCTCTATGGCGAACTCTACCGGGCGATGGAGGGGCACCTGCTGGACAGCTGTGCCCTCAGGGGCTGGTACCGTGCGTGAGCGGCTGGCCCCGCCCCGGGTGGGGATGCGGATGGTCAAGACTGCGGTGGCGGTCTTTCTCTGTTTTGCGATCGACGCCTTTCGGGGCGGAGGGATCCCCTTTTACTCGGCCATTGCGGCGGTGCTCTGTCTGCAGCCCAGCTGGCAGGGCAGCACCCAAAAGGCCCGGGAGCGAACGGTGGCCACCTTTCTGGGCGGCCTGGCGGGGATGCTGGTGCTGGCGGCGGAGCGCAGCTGGTTCCCGGCCATCCCCGCCCTGGGGTGGTACGCCCTGGTGGCGGCCTGTCTCATCCCCCTGCTCTCCCTGACGGTGGTCCTCAAAAAGCCGGGGTCCGCCTATCTCTCCTGTGTGGTGTTTATGAGCGTCACCGTCAGCCACGGCGGAGATGAAAACCCCTACCTCTTTGCCTTCAACCGGATTGTGGACACCCTCATCGGCATTCTGGTGGCGCTGGCGGTGGGCGGCATCCGCCTGCCCCGCCGGGGCGGCGATTGCCTGTTGGCGGCCGATCTGGAAGGGCAGTTGGCGCCGGGAGGGGCGCTCTCTCCCGCGGCGCGGGTGCGGCTGACCCGGCTCTGCGAGAGGGGGATCCCCCTGACTGTCTGCACCGCCCTCTCCCCCTCGGTGGCGCTGGGCCGGTTGGCGGGGGTCCCCCTCACCGCCCCCCTGGTCGTACTGGGCGGCGCGGCGGTCTGTACACAGACGGGGGACGACTTTCTGTGGTCGGCCCCCCTCACGCCGGAGGCGGAGCGGGCCGCCAGATTACTCCTGGACGGGGTCGGGGCCGCCGGGTTTTGCTACTTTCTCGACCGGGAGGGACTGCAGATCAGCTATGGCCCCAGCTTGCGGCCGGGAGAGGAGGAGCTGCGCCGGGCGACCCGCGCCCTCCCCCACCGGCACTACCGCTTCTCCCCCGGCGGGGCGAGGGGCGAGGGGGCGGTGCTGGGCTGGCTCGCCCTCCTGCCCGAAAAGCAGGCCGAAGCCGTCCGGCAGGGGGCGGCCGGCGAGGTGAGGACGGACGACTATCCCAGCGGGGAACCGGGGGAGCGCTGGGTGTGGCTGCACAGCCCGGCGGCGGGCTACGGCCCTGCCCTGGACGAGGTTGTCCGCCGGCTGGGATCGCCCGCCCCTGCCCCCTTCTGGCCCCCCGATGGCCTGACGGGGGAGCGGGCGGTGCGCGCCCTGGAAAAGCGGGTCTTTGGCGACCGCTGACCCTTCCCGAAGGGCGACTGGCTGTGGTATCATAGAAAAAAAGAGCGGGCGGCATGGCCCGCCTGTGCGCCCGGCCGCAGAGGCTTGGACGCGGGAGAGGAGTGTGCGGCGATGCCCGGATGGGGTTGGGCCCTGCTGGCCCTGGTGGCGGTTGCCATCTTAGTTTTTGCGGCGGTGAAGGGGCTGCAGCGGCTCTGGTGGGGGGTGCGCCACTCGGCGGTCGGCCTGGCTGCCGACGTCATCCGCGCGGCGGTGGGGCAGGAGGGAGAACTCCCCCCGGAGCCCCGCTCCCTGCAAAATGGCGACAGCATCTACGGCCCGCAGATCCAGCGGGATTTCACCGGCTTCAACATCGCCCACGCCAAGGAACTGGCCGAGGGGGCAGTGCGCCGTGCCTGCCCCGGGGGCACCGTCCGCAAGACGGTCATCAGCGGCTACGACCGGCGGGCGGAGCGGCGGGTCATCACCTTTCAGTGCGGGGTGAAGGACGGCCAGCGAGAGCGCAAGTTTGAGGTGGACTACTGCTACCAGGCCCCGGGCTTTGGGCAGGGCGAGACGCCGGAGGTCTGCCCCCGCTGCGGCGGCCCCATCCCCGCTGTCCACGGGGGAAACTGCCAGTTTTGCGGGGCGAGGTTGGACTCGGCCATGGAGGGCAGCTGGGAATGGACCCCCTGCCGGGAGGTGTAGCGGTGAAGCTGGTCATTTTGACGGGCCCCCACGCGGTGGGAAAGATGACGGTCGGCCAGGCCCTGGAGCGGCGCACCGGCCTGCGCCTCTTTCACAACCACGAGAGCTTGGAGCCGCTGCTCCACCTCTTCCCCGACCGGCCCAACATCTGGGGACCCTTGAGCGACCAGTTCCGCTGGCAGGTGTTCGACGCCTTCTCCCAGACCGACGCCGCCGGGCTGATCTTCACCTATATGTGGGCCTTTGATGCCCCCGAGGACCGGGCCTATATCGAGCGGGTGCGGGCGCTGTTTGAGGGGCGGGGCGCGCCCGTCTATCTGGTGGAGCTGGCGGCGGACCGGGCGGTGCGGCTGGCGCGGAACCGCAGCGAAAACCGGCTGCTCCACAAGCCCTCCAAGCGCGATCTCCGGCAGTCGGAGGCCCTGTTTTGCCAGTTGGAGGGGGCGCACCGGCTGAACTCCCTGCCGGGGGAGATCGACTGGCCGCACTACCTGCGGCTGGACAACACCGCCCTCTCCCCCGAGGAGGCGGCCGACCGCATCTGCGAGGCCTTTGCGCTGTGAGGCCGGGGAGAGAAGGGGCCGGTGGAGGGGCGCTGGCGATCCGGCCGGTCACGGCAGAATGCCTGCCCGCGGTGCTCGCCCTGCGGGTGGCCCCCGGGCAGGAGGGGTTTATCGAGACCACCGCCCAGTGCCTGGCAGAGGCGGCGGAGGAGCCCACCTGGCGGCCGGTGGCCCTCTGCGACGGCGGGCAGGTGGTGGGCTTTGCCATGTACGGCCGCTTTCGCAACCACCGGCGGGTCTGGCTGGACCGGCTGCTCATCGACCGCGCCTACCAGGGCAGGGGCTACGGTCGCGCCTTTTTAGGGCTGCTGTTGGAGTGGCTCTTTGCGGAGTACCGGTGCGACAGCATCTACCTCAGCCTGTTTGACGACAACCGGCAGGCACTCGCCCTGTACGAGTCCTTTGGCTTTGTGTCCACGGGCGAGCGGGACACCGGGGGCGAAGCGGTGATGCGGCTGCGGCGGACGCCGTGACAAAAAAGACAGCCTGGAAAAAAGACAGCCCTCCCTCGGGGGGCTGTCTTTTTATTGCGGACAGAGATGGGGGCCAAACGGGAAAGTCCGCCTGTGAAGGACAAATTTGCACAAACTGTGAACGAATTGTCTGGAATGCGGGCGAAATGTGAGGGCTTTTTTAGGGAGAAAGCGGATGGACGGTGGAATCGGCCCACCGTATAATAAGGAACAACCCCCGGGCAGAAAGGCCGCCCGGGACAGAGGACCGGCCCCGCCATCCCCGCCCCGTCGGGAGCGGGCGGAGCCGCGCACTCCATCACTTTTTTAGGAGGGACATCAATGGCAACCAACCGCGTGTACAACTTCAGCGCAGGCCCGTCTATGCTGCCCGAGTGGGTATTGGAGCGGGCTTCTTCAGAGATGCTCTGTTACGGGTCTTCCGGCCAGTCAGTTATGGAGATGTCCCACCGATCTAGTGCCTTTGAGCAGATCATCGGCGACTGCGAGGCCTCTCTGCGCCGCGCGCTCTCCATCCCCGAGGGGTACAGGGTCCTGTTTTTGCAGGGGGGCGCGTCCAGCCAGTTCGCTATGGTGCCCCTAAACCTGCTCACCCGTTCAGGCAAGGCCGACTATGTCATCACCGGCCAGTGGGCCAAAAAGGCCTGGCAGCAGGGCCGCGTCTACGGCGAGTGCCGGGTGGTGGCCAGCTCAGAGGACCGCACCTACAGCTATATCCCCCAGGTGGACCCCGCCCAGCTCGACCCGGCGGCCGACTACCTGCACATCTGTTACAACAACACCATCTACGGCACCACCTTTTCCCCCCGCACCCTGCCGGTGTCCGGCAGCGTGCCGCTGGTGGCGGACATGTCCTCCTCCATCCTCAGCGAGCCGGTGGACATCTCCCGATTCGGCCTCATCTACGCCGGCGCCCAGAAGAACATGGGCCCCGCCGGCCTGACGGTGGTCATCATCCGGGAGGACTTGATCGGCCATGCCATGGAAAAGACCCCCATCATGTTTGACTACAAGACCCACGCCGAGGCGGGCTCCATGTACAACACCCCGCCCACCTACGCCATCTACATCTGCAAGCTGGTCCTCGACTGGCTGCAGGGCCCCATGGGCGGCCTGGAGCAGATGGCGCAGCGAAACCGCGAGAAGGCGGAGCTGCTCTACGACTACCTCGACCAGAGCCGCCTCTTCTCCCCCACCGTACAGGGGGAGGACCGCTCCCTGATGAACGTGCCCTTTGTCACCGGCGACCCGGCGCTGGACGCCGCCTTTGTGAAGGAGGCGGAGCAGGCCGGGCTGGTCAACCTCAAGGGACACCGCTCGGTGGGCGGGATGCGGGCCTCCATCTACAACGCCATGCCGGTCGAGGGCGTGAAAAAGTTGGTGGCGTTTATGCAGGCGTTTGAGTCGGATCACCGCTAAATTTGGCAGGGGGTGCTTGGCCGCAGGGCGAAGCGCCCCCTTTTTGTCCCCCGACAGCACCCCACCTCACCCCGCCGCGCCGGTCACCGGTGCGGCAAACACAGCACCCCAAAATCAGACAGATGAGAGAGGAAGCGCATATTGATGTATACTGTAAAAACCCTCAACCAAATCAGCCCCGCGGGCCTTCGCGCCTTTGACCCCGACCGCTTTGTCCTGGACGACGGCGCCGAGCGGCCCGACGCCCTGCTCTGCCGCTCGGCGGACCTGCACCAGTACCCCTTTGACCCCTGTCTGGCCGCCATCGGCCGGGCCGGCGCGGGGGTGAACAACATCCCGGTGGAGGAGTGCAGCCGCCGGGGGATCGCCGTCTTCAACACCCCCGGGGCCAACGCCGGCGCGGTGAAGGAGATGGTTCTCTGCGCCCTGCTGCTGGCCTCTCGCAAAATTCCCGCCGCTCTCGCCTGGGTGCAGGGGCTCAAGGGGGAGGCGGATCTGCAGAAGCGGGTGGAGGCCGGGAAGAAGGCCTTCATCGGCCCCGAGTTGGGCGGCAAGACCCTGGGTGTCATCGGCATGGGGTCCATCGGCATCCAGGTGGCCAACACCGCCCGCCACCTGGGGATGGAGGTCATCGGCTACGACCCCTACATGTCGGTGGAGGCCGCCTGGAAGGTCTCCCGCCAGATCGCCCACGCCGCCAGCCTGGAAGAGGTCTACCAAAAAAGCGACTACATCACCCTGCACGTCCCCTACACCGCCGCCACCAAGGGGATGGTCGACGCCGCCGCCCTGGCGCAGATGAAGGACGGGGTGCGGCTGCTCAACTTCGCCCGGGGCGAACTGGTGGAGGCCCCGGCCCTCCTCGCGGCCGTCGAGGAGGGGAAGGTCGCCTGCTACGTGACCGACTTTGCCCAGGAGGAACTGCTGGGGGTCGAGGGGGTCGTCGTCCTCCCCCACCTGGGTGCCTCCACCCCCGAGAGCGAGGACAACTGTGCGGTGATGGCCGCCCGGGAGTTGATGGACTACCTGGAAAACGGGAACATCAAGAACGCGGTCAACCTACCCACCTGCCGGATGGCCCGCTCGGGCCGGGTGCGGGTCTGCGTCATCCACAGAAACATCCCCGCCATGATCACCCAGATCTCCAGCGCCCTCAGCGGGGCGGGACTGAACATCGAAAACCTGGTCAACAAGTCCCGCGGCGAGTACGCTTACACCATGCTGGACCTGGCCGACGAGCTGCCGGAGCCGGTAGAGGGGGCGATCCGGGCAATCGAAGGGGTCGTCCGGGTGCGGGTCTTGTCCCGCTGCGAATAGATTGATTGGCGGAAACGACCGCGCAAAAGGGCCGAAAGGAATGTTCCTTCCGGCCCTTTTGTTGTATTTTATTGTAATTATACAAACAGGAATACTCTATTCTGCAAAGACGCCGGTCAAACCAGTGCGCGCGACCCGCTCGGCGATCTCTCCGCCGTCCACCGAGCCGAGGCCCAATTGCCCCAGCCGCTCCCAGAGGACCGAGCCGGAAAAGGTGTATTTTTTCCGCCGGCCCTCGCCGGTGGCCATCTGCTCTCTCACATAGGCGATCGCCTCCCCCACCGCCAGGGCGCGGGGGAGGACCAGCGGTGGCCGGCCCGCCAACTGGCGGGCGGCGTTGTGCCCCGCCAGGGTGCCGGTGACGATGGCCTCGGTGTGCCCCACCAACAGACCGGCCTTTTCGCCGGCACAGTAGAGGTTCTCCACCCCCTCCACCCGCAGGGCGTCGTCCCGGGGGGCCATGGCGAAAAAGCGGAGGGAGTTCCCCTTTCCCCCGGCGTAGGGGTCCTCGTAGCGGGCATTTTCAAACCCCGGCACCTGCCGCAGCTTTTCCAGGGGGAAGGTGGGGGTCATCAACTTGGCGTGGCCGGTGTCCAGCAGGACGAGGTTGTCGCGGTAGCTGGCCTGCGCGTACTGCTGGCAGGCCTTTTGGGCGAGGTGGTCCTCCCGCAGCGGCGGGGGCAGGGGGATCACCGCCACCCCGTCCCGCTCCAGCTTCTCCTGCAGCCGCCGACTCAAGGAGCCCTTGTGCAGCTTGCAGGAACCGCTCATGGCGCCGGGCCCGCCGCCCGCCTTCTCCCCCACCCATTCGGCCACCCCGCAGAGGCCGGTGAGGCTGACCCGTCCCCCGAAGCTGGGGCAGCGCAGAACGCACATGGCGCAGCCGTTTCCGTAGCGCTGGCAGTTGGCCATCGGCCCGGCGGTGCCGGTGGCGTCGACAAAGGCGTCGGCGGGAAAGCGGCGGCCGTCGCTGCAGAGCACCGCCTGCAGGCAGTTCCCCTCCCGCTCGACCCCGCTCACCCGGGCCTGAAAGACCACCTCCACCCCCAGGGAGCGCAGGTGCTGGAGCACCTCTCCCGGAACCAGCCCCACGTCGTAGAGGGTGGCGTGGGCGTGGCCGGGGAAGGAGACGTTCCGGTGCCGGGCACAGCGGTCGGTGAGAGCGAAGAGCTCCCCCGCCCCCAGGGCCTCCATCTCCAGCGCTGCGGCGAGGCGGCCGTTGTTCTGCATGATCCCCCCCACCAGCCCGGTCCCCAGCAGCATGTCGGTGCGCTCCAACAGCACCGCCCGCGCCCCGGCCCGGCGGGCGCTGCAGGCCGCGGCGCAGCCGCCCCAACCGCCCCCGACGATCACAACTGTCTTTTCCATTTGCAGGCACCTCCCATTCCCCACCAGTATGCGCCGGCGCCCCCGCGCAATTTGCCGAAGGGGCGGTGGCCGATTTGCCCGGTTTGTCTGTGGGGGATTTGTGCCTTGTGCCAAAACTGCCGTGCCGCCGTTGACACCCCCGCAGAGGGGCCGCTATACTTGAAAAAACGGCGGCTTTTCCCCGCGTCCGGCGCGGGGAGGGCCGCCCTGCGCCGGTCCCCCGCCTGAGGGGGCCGGGCCAGAGGAAGGGGAGAGGCGGCAATGAGCCGTTACATCATGGCGCTGGACCAGGGGACCACCAGTTCCCGCTGCATTTTGTTTGACCGCGAGGGGAAGATGGTCTCCCTGGCGCAGAAGGAGTACACCCAGCACTTTCCCCGGGCGGGCTGGGTCGAGCACGACGCCATGGAGATCTGGTCCACCCAGATCGGGGTGGCGCAGGAGGCCATGTACAAAATCGGCGCCACCCACCGGGACGTGGCCGCCATCGGCATCACCAACCAGCGGGAGACCACGGTGGTCTGGGACCGGCGGACCGGCGAACCGGTCTACAACGCCATTGTCTGGCAGTGCCGCCGCACCGCCCCCTTCTGCGACGAGTTGAAGGCCCAGGGGTTGGAGGGGTGGTTTCGCGCTAAGACCGGGCTGCCCATTGACGCCTACTTCTCCGCCACCAAGGTGCGCTGGATCCTCGACACGGTGCCAGGGGCGCGGCAGAAGGCGGACGCCGGCCAGCTTGCCTTTGGCACGGTGGACAGCTGGCTGATCTACAACCTGACCAAGGGGCGCTGCCACCTGACCGACCTCTCCAACGCCTCCCGCACCATGCTCTTTAACATCCACACCCTGGACTGGGACGACGAGATTTTGGAGAAGTTGCAGATCCCCCGCTCCATGCTGCCCCGGGTCTGCCCCTCCAGCGGGGTGTTCGGGTTCACCGACCCCTCCATCTTCGGCGGGGAGATCCCCATCGCCGGGGCGGCGGGGGACCAGCAGGCGGCCCTGTTCGGGCAGACCTGCTTTGCGGCGGGCGAGGCCAAAAATACCTACGGCACCGGCTGCTTCCTCCTCCTCTGCACCGGGGAGAAGCCGGTCTCCTCCAGCCAAGGGCTGATTACCACCATCGCCTGGGGGCTGGGCGACCGGGTGACCTACGCCCTGGAGGGCTCGATCTTTGTGGGGGGCGCGGCGGTCCAGTGGCTGCGCGACGAGATGAAGTTGGTGGAGTCAGCTGGGGATAGCGAGTACATGGCCCAAAAGGTGCCCGACACCGGCGGGGTCTATGTGGTGCCTGCCTTTACCGGCCTGGGGGCCCCCCACTGGGACCCCTATGCCCGGGGCGCAGTCTTCGGGCTCACCAGGGGGTCAAACAAATACCACTTCATCCGCGCCACATTGGAATCCATCGCCTACCAGGTGACCGACGTGCTGGGGGCCATGAAGGCGGACGCCGGACTGGAGCTGCAGGCCCTGCGGGTGGACGGCGGCGCCTGCGCCAACGACTTTTTGATGCAGTTTCAGTCCGACATCATCGGCGCGCCGGTCCACCGGCCCGCCTGCATCGAGACCACCGCCCTGGGGGCCGCCTATCTGGCCGGTCTGGCGGTGGGCTACTGGAAGAGCCAAGAGGAGATCCGCGGCAACTGGCAGCTGGCCCGCATCTTTGAGCCCGGGATGGACGAGGCCGGCCGGGCGCGCCGGCTGGAGGGCTGGTCCCGGGCGGTGGCGGCCGCGCGGGCGTTTCGGGGGGAGGAGTGAAAAACAGCCGGAGCCAATGGGCTCCGGCTGTTTTTTTACTGGGGCAAACCGCTCTTTTTCCTCTTTTGGCTGCGGTAGAGGAAATACGCAATCAGGGCTGCGGCGGTGCCTCCACTTGTGATGAGGGAGACTACCTGCACGGTGGTCTTTCCGTACCGAACGGTGATGGTGCCTTCGAGATGCTGGGGGTTTTGGACGCGCACAAGGTTGTTGTTGGGCGATCTTTCAACTGTCAGGGGCGTTTTTCCATCCTCTGTTTCGATTGAAGCGCGATACCCCAGATAGTACAGCAGAGGAACGTCAAAATAATCGGATTCGGCCTGTTCTTCATTTGAGAAGGAGAGGGTGCACCCGGTCTTTTGACTTTCCGACAGGGAGATGGTCCCCCCAGAGGCAAAGACGGTGTAAGGGGTGTTGAGTGCGTCTATGTCTGTTTCGACTGGGAGCCATTCCCCCATGCCGATGCTCAGCGTTCGCTCCGGCGAGGAGAAGTAGTTTCCGGGAATGACCTCCAGGTCCCCCAGCCGGCTGTTGAGGGTGACGATGGAGAACGCGGCGTTGACGGTCAAAACCAAAATCAGGGCGATGGTGCGCTCTCTTCGGCGAAACAGTTGATGGCAGACGATCCCGCAGCCGATGGACAGGAAGAGGGTGGCAAAGCCCAACAGCCGCCAGGGGAATTGGAGAAGGCTAAAGGGGGTCTCCTCCAACCGACCCCAGGGGAAGAGCCCGGTGCTCATTCCCAGAAGGACGATGCCCGCGATGAAACAGCCGTCCGCAATTTTGAGAGATCGGCTGTTCGAGGGCTTTCGCCGCAGGAACAGGCGCAGAAAGGGGAAGAAGAGAAGGGGAAAGCCGATCCCCTTGTAGTAAAAATCAAATAGGCGGGTGACGGAAAGGGCGGAGGCATTCAAGTAGTTTTCTGTGGTGGAGACGAGAAATTTGCCAGAGGCAAACTGCTCCAGCATGGGAAGCCAGAAAAAGCTGGTGACAGCCAGCACGCAGACGGCCGTGACGACGAGTTTGAGAAAGTATCCCTTGTTTTTAAAGAGGGTCGGCAGGTGGAAGAGGAGGATGACAAAGGTGATGACCAACATCGCCGCCAGGGAGATGGAGTGGGTGAGCATGAGCCCCGCAAAGCCCAAGCCCAGCAGCCAGGGGCGGTGAAATCCGCAGTAGAGGAGATCGATGATCCCGCAGAGGACGATGGGGAAGAAGATCATCGCCAAAAATTCCCCGGCCGCCCCTCTGGTGTAGATGTTGATGAGACGGTACTGTGCCAACATGTAAAAGGCAGAGGCGACCAGAGCGGCATATCTGCTTTTGCAGATGTATTTGGAGCAGAAGTAGATGGACAGACAGGTCGCGATATTGACCAGGATGAGGAAGAGCTTGTAAGAGGCCATCACGCTAAAGCCGAGAATGCGAAACAGGGCGGGGATATAGAGAAAGAAATTGGGGTAAAAGAGTCCCGCCCCGTACCCGTAGCCGCGCAGGGTGGTCTCGTGGATGTAGACGGGAAACTGGTGATGGAGAAGGCCGTCTTTGATGGCCTCGATGCGGGTCAGGTGAAAGGTCTGGTCGTGGCAGTAGAGCAGGTCGGACTGCAAAATCGGGTAGAGCGAAAGGGCAATCATTGCGGCCAAAGCAAAGAAAATAAACAACCTGGACGGTCGGATGGTTCGCAAAAGGCGGTTCTTTTTCATTCTCGTACTCCTTTGATGCACCTAGCTGGCATGTCCATTTGACAGGCCAGTATTTTACACGATTTCTATATTACCAGTTTTGGTGCCAAAAATCCACTGTATTTTGGGAGAGCGAGCGGGGAACGCTCCCCCTTTAGAGCCGGCAAATTGTCTGGAAAACATCCTTGCGGGAGGAGGGAGGGAATGGTATCATAAAAGCAAAAAGTTGAAAATTTATTTGCAAAAGGAGTGCTTTCCCTGTGAATATCGTGTTGCTGGAATCCCTGGGCGTCTCTGACGAGACCCTGAACGCCTGCGCCAAACCCCTGGTGGAGGCGGGCCACACCTTTGCCGCCTACCCCAAAGACACCGATCCCGCGGTGATGATCCAGCGGGCCAAGGACGCCGACATCGTCATGCTGGCCAACATGCCCCTGCCCGGCGAGGTGATCGCCGCCTGCGACAAGTTGAAGTTCATCGACGTGGCCTTCACCGGCGTCGACCACGTGGATCTGGAGGCTGCCCGCGCCAAGGGGATCGCGGTGAGCAACGCCGCCGGCTACTCCACCCAGGCGGTGGTCGAGCTCTGCGTCTGCATGGCCCTCTCCCTGCTGCGCAACCTGCCCCAGGTGTCCCAGCGGTGCCGGACCGGCGGCACCAAAGACGGCCTGGTGGGCAGCGAGTTGGGCGGCAAGACCGTCGGCATTGTGGGCACGGGGGCCATCGGCTTGCGCACCGCCCAGCTGTTTGCCGCCTTCGGCTGCAAGATCCTGGCCTATGCCCCCCGCCCCAAGGAAAACGCCAAGGGGATCGTGGAGTATGTCTCCCTTGAGACCCTCCTGCGGGAGTCGGACATCGTCTCCCTGCACTGCCCCCTCAACGACTCCTCCCGCGGCCTGATTGACGCCCAGAAGCTGGGGCTGATGAAGTCCAGCGCCCTTCTTCTCAACGCCGCCCGCGGCCCGGTGGTGGATTCGCAGGCCCTGGCGGAAGCCCTCGACAGCGGCGCCATCGCCGGCGCGGGGATCGACGTCTTTGAGGTGGAGCCCCCCCTGCCCACCGACCACCCCCTGCTGCACTGCAAAAACATCCTGGTCACCCCCCACGTGGCCTTTGCCTCCCGCGAGTCGATGGAGGCCCGGTGCAAGATCGTCTTTGAAAACATCGAGAAATGGCTGGCCGGAGAGCAGGTCAACACCATTTTATAGCGGCAAAAAAGCGCCGTCCCGCCTGGGGCGGCGCTTTTTTGCGCGGTGGGGGCGAAGGGGGCGCTTTCAAGTCAGGTCGGGCCCTGTCCGGCCCGCTGCCCAAATCTCGGTGGAGAGGGCGCGGTACTCCCCCAGCACCCCCCGGTAGAGGGCCAGCACAGGGGCGCTGCCGACGCGGGCGCTCTCCATGAGCTGGTCGTAGTGGCTGCAGACGAGGGCGGTCACCCGCGGGCAGATGGCCCCATCTGCCTGCATCTGCCCCAGAATGGCCAGTACCCGCTCCCGGTCAAAGGCCTCCTTGTAGCTGCGCTTGCGCGCCAGAGCGCTGACGATGTCCGCCACCGCCACCACCCGTTCGGGCAGGCTCAACTCCTCCCCCCGCAGCCCCAGCGGGTAGCCGGAACCGTCCAGCTTTTCATGGTGGCGCACGGCGATGCGGTAGATGTCGTCGCGGACAAACCCGCCCAGGATCTCGCCGGTGACCGACGCGTGTGTTTGCATGACGGCCATCTCCTCCTCGGTGAGCCGACCCGGTTTTTCCAGAATGGAGAGGGGGGTGGACACCTTGCCCAGGTCGTGGAGAAGGGCGCCGTAGTAGATGCGCTGCTGGGCGTCCTCGTCCAGCCCCAGCAGCCGGGCGATGGCGAGGCTGATACTGACGGTGGTGATGGTGTGCAGTACCGTGTACTCGCTGCGAAAATCGATGGAGTAGGCGAGCATCTGCAAAAAGGAGCGCTTCTCCCCCTCGTCAAAGGAGAGGCGGGAGGCGGCCACCCAGAGGGGGACGCAGAGGGCGCCCTCCCCCTGGTCCAAAAGCTGCCGCTCGCCGTCGGCGCGCAAAAAGAGGTCCACCAGCAGCGGGTCAAAGAGATCGCCCCGCTCCCGCGCCAACAGGGCGGGGATCTCCGCTTTTCGCCCCGCCTGCACCAGCACGTCCACCCGGTCGCACAGGCAGATGAGGGCGGCGCCCATCTGGTGGGGGGTGTCGATCTGGCGCAGCTCCCGGTAGGGGCAGTGGTGGTAGAGGACGGCGTCGGCCACCGCCCCCAGGGGCGAGAAATTTTTGAGGAAGAGGTACCCGTAGACGGCGTGGTTCCAGCCGCCCTCCCGCTCAAAGGAGAGGAGGCCATCGATCTCGTCGGTCTTGTAGGCCCCCACGTCGTGAAAGAGGGCCGCCAGCACCAAGTCCATCTCCTGGCGGGAGAGCACCCCTCCCTTTTGGGTGAGGAGGAGCTGTAAAGCCAAGCTGGCGACCCGTTCCCCGTGGCCGGTGAGCCGCCGGTCGACCCGCCCGAGGGTCCGGCAGACGATATCCACCACGTGTTTGCTGCTGATAATCTCCATCTGTCGCCGCCCTTCCCCCGCCAGGCGAGGTGTTCTAAATCTATACTTTAGTTAGTATACAGCTTTCCCCCCAAATTAAAAAGGGGATGCGGGAAGAGGCGGCAGAGTTTTTGCAGGGGACCGCTATACAGCAGGGGGAGTGGAGTTCCTGCGCCTGCTGAAGAGAGCGCACCTGGGTGCGCTCTCTTCGACTTTTATTCGTCTAAAATGGCATTGACGGTCTTGACCGCTCCGTTGTCGACAATGACCATCACGGTGCTGTTGCTGCCCTCGTCAAACCAGACGGAGGTGTTGGCGGAGGTGTGCGGCGCAAAGCCCATGATGGCGGTGGCCTCCGCCAGCGTCATCCCCTCTTTGAGCTGTTTTGCGTGCTCTATAAAGAATTTGCCGTAAGCGTATTGGTTTTGGTGCACCGAGGCGGAGGGGGAGTGGTACAGGGTGCCGCCAATGGCAGCGGTGTAGTCGGCCACCTGCTCCTCCGTAAAGGCGCTGTTCAGGCGGATGAGCACGTTGCCCTTGACGATTTGGTACTGCAGCAGGTCCAGGGCGCTGAAGGAGTTGAGCTTGTCGGCGCGGGCCTTTGCCGCGGCCTCACTCTTGTAGATCTCCACAGAGCCGCTCTCGGGCTCGCTTTCGTCGTATGCCGTCTCCAGGCGGCTGTCGGCAAAGTTGCCCTTCTCCTTGTAATCGTGCGGCCCCTCGCCGTTGGGGTCGGTCGCGTCGTCATAGACGATGGAATAGGAGATGGGAACGCCCTTTTCCTTTAAATCCGCAATGACCGAGGCGGCGGTCTCCCCACCTGTGCCGCACCCCACGAGCGCGGCACAGATCAGGCATACGGCGATGGCTCCACTCAGCAATTTTTTCATCATATAAGCCCCCTTTTTCAACAGTGTAGCAGAAACTTGTCGAAAAAGGAAGAATGGCGCGATATTTCAAGAGAAGAGGAGGGTGGTTTTGCAGAGTGGGTTTTGCCGGGCGACCGGCCATCCCCACCGGCAAGGCCGGGGGATCGAACCGCCCCCATAGGGGACTGGTGGCGGCGGGCGTATGAAGGCGCACCGAGATTTTTTCACCTGTCTGCCCTGCGGCCTGCAAATGGGCGGGATTGTCCTTTTGCGGCGTCCCCTTCCCAACGCCCTGCGGCCCTTGGCAGTCTGCTTTTCCGGCGATTGCAGCGAATGCTTTTGGGGGGAGCGCCCCACCGGCGGGACCGGCGACTCTTGCCGGCAAAAAAATTACACCACCAGCGCTGTGCTGATGGTGTAAATACATGGTTGCGGAGGCAGGATTTGAACCTACGACCTTCGGGTTATGAGCCCGACGAGCTACCAGACTGCTCCACTCCGCGATATCTATTTCTCAAGTGCAAGATTTATTATATCACAGGACAAAAAAAAGTCAACACCCAAATGCGGGTGTTGACCAAAAACATTTCGACTAATATTTCTCTTCTTCGTCCTCTTCCTCTGCGGAGGCGTCGCTCTCCTCGGCCGGGGTCTCTTCGGCGGCGCATTCGTCGCAGCAGCAGTCCTCGTCCTCTTCGCCACAGCAGCAGCCGCACTCGTCGGCATACTCGTCATCCTCGCCGAACTCGTCGGTGTAGGCGTCCAGGTATTCGCAGCCGTCGTCGTCGCAGCAGCAGACACAGTGTTTTTTGAAGAACTTGTATGCCAGGTAAATGACCCCCGCGGCAGAAGCCAGCACCGCCAAGGTCGAGAGCAGCTTGCTGAATTTCATAGTCGTTCCTCCCTTTCACCTTCAGTAGGTTAAACTCATTATAGTATGTGCAGCCCAAAAAAACAATACCCGCCTGTGTACAGTTTGTTAATTTATACCATAAATTTCGCGCGCATTTTTGGCGGAGATGTCACAGACCTCCTGCGGGTCGAGCCCCTTGACCTGGGCGATCACCTCGACGATGTGGGGCAGCATGGCCGAGTCGCAGAGCTGCCCTTCCAGCACCTTGGGGGGCATGTAGGGGGCGTCGGTCTCAATGAGCAGCCGCTCCATGGGGGTGGCTGCCAACACCTTGAGGGCGGTCTCGTTGTACTCCGGCCAGGTGATGTCGCCGTTGAAGCTCACGTACATCCCCCAGTCCAGCACCCGGCGCAGCCCCTCCACATTGCCGGAAAAGCGGTGGACGATCCCCGGCAACTTGTACTCCTCCAACACCCGGTAGGTGTCCTCGTGGGCCTCCCTGTCGTGGATGATGACCGGCAGCTTCAGCTGCTGCGCCAGATCCATCTGCCCGCGGAAGATGCGCTCCTGCAGGTCCCGGGGCTCGTCGAAGAAGTAGTCAAACCCCATCTCCCCCAGGGCCACCACCTTGGGCGAGCGGGCCAGCCGCTCCAGCTGGTCCAGATAGTCCTCCGGCGTCTCCAGCACCCAGTGGGGATGCACCCCCACCGAGCCGTAGACAAAGTCGTACTGCTCGGTCAGCGCCACCACCAGCGGGGCCACCCCCAGGTCGGAACAGCAGTTGAGCACCCACTCGACCCCCTGGTCGGGCAGGCCGGCGAGGATGCGGTGCCGGTCCTCGCCGAACAGGGCGTCCTCGTAGTGGGCGTGCGAGTCAAACAGGTGTTGCAGTTTCACAGGAAAATCTCCTCTCCCGGGCAGCCGGGATCCCCGGTCCACCCAAAAGCGGCCGGGCGGCCCGTCCCCCTGGGGGAACAGCCGCGCCAGCCGCTGACTTGCCAAAATGCCCCTCTCTGAAAAAGGGAAATAGCTGTTTACACTATATCGGAAAAAGGGGAGAGGCGCAACCCAAACCGGGCAATTTGCAAACACTCTGGAACTTTTCACAAAAAAAGCGGTTGTCCTTACCGCATTTTCCCCGGGAAAAAGGTTTCCACACCGTTGCAAAATCGGGCACGACTTGCTAAAATACAACTTAATATGTGGCGCTCTGCGCCGGACAGGAGGGAAAAACAAAACCGGGTTTTGTTCTTCCTTTTCTTTTGTCCGCCGCCTTTCCTTTATAAAGGGCGCCCGACAGGAACGCGAGCGGCTGGTGACGGCCGCCTTTGTTGAGACAGGGCCGGTTTTGTTTGCAAAAGACCTCCGGCCCTGCCGCTGCGCAGAAAGGAAATGCCCATGCTTGCAGGAAGAAACCTCATCTCCCCGTCCGACTTCTCCCCCCGGGAGTTGGACGAGCTCTTTGCCCTGGCCGACGACATCGTCAAAGACCCGGCAGCCTACGCCCACGCCTGTGACGGCAAGCTGCTGGCCACCCTCTTTTTTGAGCCCAGCACCCGCACCCGCCTCAGCTTTGAGGCGGCCATGCTCCGCCTGGGCGGCCGTGTCTTTGGGGTGCAGAGCGCGGCGGCCTCCTCCACCTCCAAGGGGGAGACGGTGGCCGACACCGCCCGCATGGTCAGCTCCTATGCCGACGCGATCGCCATGCGGCACTTTTTAGAGGGGGCGCCCCGGGCGGCCACCCTTTACGCCGGCATTCCCGTCATCAACGCCGGGGACGGCGGGCACCAGCATCCCACCCAGACCCTCACCGACCTCTACACCATCCGCACCGCAAAAGGCCGACTGGACCACCTGACCATCGGCCTCTGCGGCGATTTGAAGTTTGGCAGAACAGTTCACTCCCTCATCGAGGCCATGTGCCGGTACGAAGGCGTCACCTTCTACTGCATCTCGCCTGAAGAACTGTCTTTGCCAAACTATATTATTGCCCAAATGGAGGCGGCGGGGGCGGCTTTCCACCAGGTGCGCACCATCGAGGAGTGCATCGGCCGGCTGGACGTCCTCTACATGACCCGGGTGCAGGGGGAGCGCTTTGCCGACCGGGCCGAGTACGAGCGGCTGCGCGACTGCTACATCCTCGACGCGGCCAAGATGGCCGGGGCGGGGGCCGACACCATCGTCCTGCACCCCCTGCCGCGGGTAAGCGAGATCGCCACCGAGGTGGACGCCGACCCCCGCGCCTGGTACTTCAAGCAGGCCCAGTACGGGATGTTCGCCCGGATGGCCCTTCTCTGCAAGGTGCTGGGGGTCACCGACGGCCACCCGGTCACCGGGGCCCGCAACCACCTGGAGCCCACCCGCACCCCGGCGGGGGACCACCCCGGCCACCGCTGTCAAAACCCCAAGTGCGTGGCCTGTGCCGAGCCCACCCAGCCCCCCCGCTTTGTGGAGGAGGGCGGCCGGCTGCGCTGCTGGTACTGCGACCAACTGGCCGATTGAGAGAGGAGAGACCGATGGACCTGCTGGTGAAAAACGGCGTCCTCTGCGACGCGAACGGGCGGCTGCGCGCCGACCTCTACATCCGCGGCGGCCTGATCGAGGCCGTCGGCCGGGAGCTGGCCGTCCCCGCCGGCTGCCCGGTGCTGGACGCGGGGGGAAAGACGGTGCTGCCCGCCTTTGTGGACCTGCACTGCCACTTCCGCGATCCGGGCTATACCCAGAAGGAGGACATCGCCACCGGCAGCCAGGCCGCCGCCGCCGGGGGATACACCGCCGTCAACTGCATGGCCAACACCGACCCGGTCTGCTCCTCCATGGAGGGGGTCCGCTACGCGGTGGAGCGGGCCCGGGCCGTGGGGCTGGTGGACCTGCACCAGTGCGTCAGCGTCACCGAGCACTTTGACGGCGAGACCACCGAGCACCTGAAGGCCCTCACCGACGAGGTGCGCTGCATCAGCGAGGACGGCCGGGGGGTCGCCCGCGCCGCGGTGATGGAGCGGGCCATGCGCATTGCCCGGGAAAAGGGGATGGCCGTCCTCTCCCACGCCGAGGAGATGGAGATCTCCCCCTACGACTACCGGCTGGCGGAGAACCTGGCCACCGTGCGGGATATCGCCCTCGCCGCCCACACCGGCGCCCACCTGCACCTGTGCCACGTCAGCACCCGGGAGGCCATGGCCGCCATCGCCGCCGCCAAGGGCGCCGGGGTCTGGGTGACCTGCGAGGTGGCCCCCCACCACCTCTATTTCAAAGACAGCGGCTACCGGGTCAACCCCCCCATCCGCCAGGGGGCCGATGTGGAGGCCCTCATCCAGGCCTGCCTGAAAGGGGAGGTGGACGCCATCGCCACCGACCACGCCCCCCACACCGAGGCGGACAAGGCCGCCGGGTCGCCGGGGATGGTGGGGCTGGAGACCGCCTTTTCGGTCTGCCACACCGTTCTCTGCCGGGAAAACGGGCTGCCGCTGGAGGCGCTCTCCCGGATGATGAGCCAAGCCCCCGCCCAGCTGTTGGGGATGAACAAGGGCCTGCTGCGCCCCGGTTTTGACGGGGACCTGGCCCTGGTGGACGAGGCGGCCCCCTACCGGGTCGAGGCGGCCAAGCTGCACAGCAAATCCAAAAACACCCCCTTTGACGGCAAGACCTTCACCGGCCGGGTGGAGTGCACCGTCAAGGCGGGAAGGGTCACCTACACCCGGGACGGGGAATGACAAATTGAAATAAATAGATAAAATACAACGGACTGTAAAACAAGGAGGAACCTGCTGTGAACATCTGTATTGCCGACAAACTGTACGAATCGGTGGCGGCCCGCGGCCCCATCTGCGTCGGGCTGGACACCGACATCTCCTACGTGCCCCAGTGGCTGGCCGCACAGTACCAGACCCCGGGGGAGGCGGTCTTTGCCTTCAACCGGCAGATCATCGACGCCACCGCCGATGTGGCGGGCTGCTTCAAGGTGCAGATCGCCTACTACGAGTCCCTGGGCCTTGACGGGCTGCGCGCCTACAAGGACACCCTGGCCTACCTGCGGGAGCGGGAGCTGGTCGCCATTGCCGACGTCAAGCGGGGCGACATCGCCAAGACCGCCGAGATGTACGCCAAGGCCCACTTCACCGGCGACTTTGAGGCCGACTTCGTCACCCTCAGCCCCTACATGGGGCTCGACAGCGTCACCCCCTACCTCCCCTATGTGGAGCAAAGCGGCAAGGGCCTCTTCATCCTGGTGCGCACCTCCAACCCCGGGCGGGAGGACTTTCAGTACCTGCAGAGCGAGGGGGAGCCCCTCTACGACATCGTCGGCAGAAAGGTGCAGGAGCTGGGCAAGCCCTACATCGGCACCTACGGCTACTCCCCGGTGGGGGCGGTCATCGGCGGCACCTCCTCCCTGGAGGCGGAAACCATCCGCGCCGCCCTGGACTCCACCTTCTTCCTGATCCCCGGCTACGGCGCCCAGGGCGGCAAGGCCGAGGACATCGCCCGCTATCTCTGCCGGGGCAACGGCGGGGTGGTCAACTCCTCCCGCGGGGTGCTGCTGGCCTACAAGAAGGACGGGGATGAGAGACAGTTCGCCGAGGCCTCCCGCAAAGAGGTCCTCCGCGCCAGAGAGGAGATCGCCAGTGCCTGCAGCGTATACGGTAAATAAGATCCTGCAAAACGACCGGGTGACCGAGACCGTCTACAAGATGAAGGTCGATTTGGGGGGCGCCCCCCAACCGGCCCCCGGCCAGTTCTACATGGTCCGCGGCTGGGAGGGGAACGACCCCCTCCTCTCCCGCCCCATCAGCGTGAACGACGCCGGCGAGGGGACGGTCACCTTCCTCTACGAGGTGCGGGGGCGGGGCACCCACCTCCTCTCCCAGCTGCCGGCGGGGGGACAGGTCTCCCTGCTGGGCCCCGCCGGCACCGGCTTCCCGGTGGGCGAGGTCAGCGGCCGGGTGGCAGTGGTCACCGGCGGCATCGGCCTGGCGCCCATGGTCTACACCGCCAAATCCCTGCAAAACTGCCAGGTGGATTTCTTCTGCGGCTTTCGCGACCAGAGCTATGAGCTGGAGAGCCTGCAGGGCGCGGTGCAGCGGGTGGCGGTGGCCACCGACAGCGGCCGCGAGGGGCAGAAGGGGTTTGTCACCGACCTCTTCTCGGTGGCCGACTACGACTGGGTGCTGACCTGCGGCCCCCAGGTGATGATGGAAAAATTGGGCCGGGCCTGCCTGGACGCCGGGGTCCGCTGCCTGCTCTCCCTGGAGCGGCACATGGCCTGCGGGGTGGGCGCCTGCCTGGGCTGCACCTGCAAGACCGCCCACGGGGCGAAGTGCGTCTGCAAAGAGGGCCCGGTCTTTCGGGCCGAGGAGGTGATCCTGTGAGCGATCTGCGAACCGACCTCTGCGGGGTGGAGCTGAAAAACCCGGTCATCGCCGCCTCGGGGACCTTTGGCTTTGGGCAGGAGTTCGCCCCCTTCTTCGACGTGGGCCGGCTGGGGGGCATCTCCTCCAAGGGGCTCACCATGGGGGGCAAGTACGGCAACGAGGGGCAGCGCATCTGCGAGACCCCCAGCGGGGTCATCAACTCCATCGGCCTGCAAAACCCCGGGGTCGAGGCCTTCCTCCGGGACGACCTCCCCTTCATGCGCCGCTGCGGGGCCGCGGTCATCGCCAACCTGGGCGGCAGTGACCTGCCAAGCTATCTGGACGGGGCCGCCCTCTTGAGCGAGGCGGACATCGACATCCTCGAGCTCAACATCTCCTGCCCCAACGTCAAGGCGGGGGGGATGGCCTTCGGCATCCAGTGCCAGTCGGCCCACCAGGTGGTGTCGGCGGTGCGCAAGGTCTGCAAAAAGCCGCTGATGGTCAAGCTCTCCCCCAACGCCGAGAACATCGTCGAGATGGCCCGGGCCTGCGAGGACGCCGGGGCCGACGCCCTGAGCCTGGTCAACACCTTCCAGGCCATGGCCATCGACGTGGAGCGGCGGCAGCCGGTCTTTGCCAACCTCTTTGCCGGCCTCTCCGGCCCGGCCATCCGCCCCATTGCCCTGCGGATGGTATATCAGGTCTGCGGGGCGGTCAAAATCCCGGTGGTGGGCCTGGGGGGGATCGCCTCCGCCAGCGACGCCCTGGAATTTCTGCTGGCCGGTGCCACCGCCGTGCAGGTGGGGACCGCCAACTTCGTCAAACCCGACATCTGCCTGGACATCATCGACGGCATCGACCGGTATCTGGAGCGCCACGGATTTGCCGCGGTGAGCGAGATCCGCGGCCTGGCCCGCACCGACCGGTAATATACAAATAAGAATACAAACACCGCTTTATACAGGGAGGCATCACATGCAACAGAATGAAACCAAGAGAGCCTGGCTGGTCCTGCAGGACGGCTCGGTCTACCCCGGCGTCTCCTTTGGGGCCGAGGGGACCACGGTGGGCGAGACGGTCTTCAACACCGGCATGACCGGCTATCAGGAGGTGCTCACCGACCCCTCCTACTACGGGCAGATCGTCACCCAGACCTACCCCCTCATCGGCAACTACGGCATCAACAACGACGACATGGAGTCGGGCCGCAGCTGGGTCAAGGGCTACATTGTCAGCGAGTGGTGCGAGACCCCCTCTAACTTCCGGGTGGCCATGGACCTGGACGCCTTTCTCAAATCGCAAAACGTCATCGCCATCGCCGGCATCGACACCCGGGCCCTCACCAAGAAACTGCGGGAGTCCGGGGTGATGAACGGGGCCATCACCACCGAGTACGACGAGTCGAAGAAGGGCGCCCTCCTCGAGCAGATCCGCGCCTACACCATCGCCGACGCGGTGGCCGCCGTCTCCTGCACCGCGCCCGCCTCCTTCCCCAAGGCCGAGGGGACCGAGGGGGACTACCACGTGGTCCTCTGCGATTACGGCTACAAGCGCAACATCGTCCGCTCTCTGCAAAACCGGGGTTGCCGCGTGACCGTGGTGCCCGGCCACACCTCGGCCGAGGAGATCTTGGCCCTGCGGCCCGACGGCATCATGCTCTCCAACGGCCCCGGCGACCCGGCGGAAAACACCGCCATCATCGCCGAGATCGCCAAGCTGCTGCCCTCTGGGGTGCCCATCTTCGGCATCTGCCTGGGCCACCAGCTCACCGCCCTGGCCACCGGCGCCGCCACCTGCAAGCTGAAATACGGCCACCGCGGCTCCAACCAGCCGGTCAAGGACCGGGATCTGGACCGCACCTTCATCACCTCCCAAAACCACGGCTACGCCGTGGAGGGGGACAGCTTTGACACCAACCTGGGGCGCATCAGCCACGTCAACGCCAACGACGGCACGGTGGAGGGCATTCGCTACGAGCGCTACAACTGCTTCACCGTGCAGTTCCACCCCGAGGCCAGCGCCGGGCCCAAGGACACCGCCTATCTCTTCGACGAATTCATTGACCGCATCAAAGACGCGAAAGGGGACAGATAAGCCATGCCAAAGAGAAGCGACATCAAGCGGGTTTTAGTCATCGGCTCCGGCCCCATCGTCATCGGCCAGGCGGCCGAGTTCGACTACGCCGGCACCCAGGCCTGCCGGGCCCTCAAGGAGGAGGGGCTGGAGGTGATCTTGGTCAACTCCAACCCGGCCACCATCATGACCGACAAGGCCATGGCCGACAAGATCTACATCGAGCCCCTGCGCCCCGAGATCATCAAGAAGATCATCCGCAAGGAGCGGCCCGACTCCATCCTCCCCACCCTGGGGGGGCAGACCGGGCTCAACCTGGCCATGGAGCTGGCCGAAGAGGGCTTTTTGGAGGAGGAGGGCGTCAAGCTGCTGGGCGCCAACCCCGAGACCATCAAAAAGGCCGAGGACCGACAGGCCTTTAAGGACACCATGCTCTCTATCGGCGAGCCCTGCATCCCCTCCCAGGTGGAGACCACCGTCGAGGGGTCCCTGGCCTTTGCCGCCGAGATCGGCTACCCGGTCATCGTCCGCCCCGCCTACACCCTGGGCGGCTCGGGCGGCGGCATTGCCCAGAACGAGGAGGAGCTACGGGAGATCGCCGGGAACGGCCTGCGCCTCTCCCCCATCACCCAGGTGCTCATCGAGAAGTGCATCTCCGGCTGGAAGGAGATCGAGTACGAGGTGGTGCGCGACGGCAAGGGCAACGTCATCACCGTCTGCAACATGGAGAACATCGACCCGGTGGGGGTCCACACCGGCGACAGCGTGGTGGTCGCCCCCTCCCAGACCCTGACCGACAAAGAGTACCAGATGCTGCGCTCCTCGGCCATCAACATCATCTCCACCCTGGGCATCGAGGGGGGCTGCAACGTCCAGTACGCCCTCTACCCCAACAGTTTTGAGTACGCGGTCATCGAGGTCAACCCCCGGGTCTCCCGCTCCTCCGCCCTGGCCTCCAAGGCCACCGGCTACCCCATCGCCAAGGTGGCGGCCAAGATCGCCATCGGCTACAGCCTGGACGAGATCCCCAACGCCGTCACCGGCAAGACCTGCGCCTGCTTTGAGCCCACCCTGGACTACTGCGTGGTCAAGTTCCCCCGCTGGCCCTTTGACAAGTTCGTCTACGCCGAAAAGACCCTGGGCACCCAGATGAAGGCCACCGGCGAGGTGATGGCCATCGCCCGCAGCTTTGAGCAGGCCATGATGAAGGCGGTGGTCTCCATCGAGTTGGGGATGGAGACCCTCACCCTCCCCCAGCTGGAGGAGCAGAGCGACGAGGAGATCGTCCGCCTCCTCTCGGTCACCGACGACGAGCGCCTCTTCGTGGTCTACGAGGCCATCAAGCGGGGGATCTCCTTCGACCAGATTTTTGAGATCACCAAGATCGACAAGTGGTTTTTGGCCAAGTTTGCAAACCTGGCCCGGATGGAGCTGGCCCTGAAGGCCGGCCAGCTGGACGCCGAGAGCTACCGCCGCGCCAAGAAGCTAGGCTTTTTGGACGCGACCATCGCCCGTCTCTCCGGCAAAGAGCTGCCGGAACAGTGGCTCCCCGGCTATCAGATGGTGGACACCTGCGCCGCCGAGTTCACCGCCGAGACCCCCTATTTCTACTCCTCCTACGGCGACGAGAACGAGGCCGCCGAACACATTGCCCGGGAGCAGAGCGGCAAGAAGAAGGTGGTGGTCTTCGGCTCGGGGCCCATCCGCATCGGCCAGGGGATCGAGTTTGACTACTGCTGCGTCCACTGCGCCTGGGCCCTGAAGGAGAAGGGGTACGAGGCCATCATCGCCAACAACAACCCCGAGACGGTCTCCACCGACTTCGACACCGGCGACCGTCTCTACTTCGACCCCCTCAACCCCGAGTACGTGAAGGCCCTGCTGCAGACCGAGAAGCCCGACGGGGTGGTGGTGCAGTTCGGCGGGCAGACCGCCATCAAGCTGACCAAATCCCTCAAGGAGATGGGGGTCCCCATCCTCGGCACCTCCCCCGACGCCATCGACGAGGCCGAGGACAGAGAGCGCTTTGACGCCCTGTTGGAGCGCTGCGGCATCCCCCGGCCCCAGGGGCACACCGTCTTCACCACCGAAGAGGCGGTGGCGGCCGCCGGGGAGCTGGGCTACCCGGTGCTGCTGCGCCCCTCCTACGTGCTGGGCGGGCAGAACATGATCATCGCCCACTCCGAGGCCGACGTGGTGGAGTACATGCGCATCATCACCGCCCACGAGCTGGAAAACCCGGTCCTCATCGACAAGTACCTCATGGGGACCGAGACCGAGGTGGACGCCATCTGCGACGGCAGGGACTACCTGATCCCCGGCATCATGCAGCACGTGGAGCGGGCGGGCGTCCACTCGGGCGACTCCATCTCGGTCTACCCCAGCCAGACCCTCTCCCCCTCCATCAAGGAGACCATCGTCGACTACACCGGCCGCCTGGCGCGGGAGCTCGGGGTGGTGGGGCTGATGAACATCCAGTACGTGGTGCACGAGGGGCAGGTCTATGTCATCGAGGTGAACCCCCGCTCCTCCCGCACCGTCCCCTACATCAGCAAGGTCACCGGGGTCCCCATGGTCGACCTGGCCACCCGCTGCATGCTGGGCGAGTCCCTGGCGGAGATGGGGTACGGCACCGGCCTCTTCCCCGAAAAGGACTTTGTGGCCGTCAAGGTGCCGGTCTTCAGCTTTGAAAAGCTGCACGACGTGGACACCCAGCTCGGCCCCGAGATGAAGTCCACCGGCGAGGTGCTGGGGGTGGCAAAGACCTACGAGGAGGCCCTTTTCAAGGGGCTCTGCTCCGCCGGCTACCAGTTCAAGCACCACGGCGGGGTGCTCATCACCGTGCGCGACCAGGACAAGCACGAGGTAGTGCCCATCGCCGACCGCTTCAGCCAGATGGGCTTTGACCTCTACGCCACCGGCGGCACCGCCCTGCGGCTGAACAAGAACATGGTCCCCACCACCGCCGTGAAGAAGATCGGCGAGGGCTCGCCCGACGTGCTGGACCTGCTGGAGAGCGGCAAAATCGACTACGTCATCTCCACCTCGGCCAAGGGGCGCACCCCCGAGCGCGACGGGGTGCGCATCCGCCGCAAGGCGGTAGAGCGGCAGATCCCCTGTCTCACCGCCATCGACACCGCCGACGTCCTCTCCAAGATGCTGGCCAGCGGCCGCACCGTCGAGGGCATCGAGGTGGTGGACATCACCAAAATCTAGCGGGTCTCCCGCAGAAATCAAAAACCAGCCGGGCAGAAGGAGTGATCCCTCCGCCCGGCTGGTTTTTTCCCTCTACTGCTCCGCTGGGGGCGAAGCGAGGGACAGGGGGGTCTCGGACTGGTTGCCCAGCCGGTCGGTGAGCACCAGCAGGTAGTCGCCGCTGGGCAGGGTCTGCTCCAACACCAGCTGTTCCCCCTTCGGCTGCAGGGGGTAGCGCGCCTCCCCCCGGCAGAGGTAGCAGCCCTCCGCGTCAAGCCCTGCCGGGTCCTCCTCCAGGGCCACCGACAAGCGCCCCTCCTGCAGGGCGGCGCTGCGGGGAACCGGCCCCTCCCGGTCGATGCAGCCCACCGTCACCGCCGCCGAGCAGACCGCCCTTTCACCGGCAAAGGCCGTGAGGGTGTAGCGCCCGTTCTCCCCCACCGGGAGGGTATAGCGTCTGCCTTCCGGCCCGACCATCCAGGCTCTCTCGCCCCCTGGGCCTTCGACCAACACCCCATCCACCGGCCCTCCGCGGATCACGGCCTCCAACATGGCAGTGCGCGCGGGTGTCTCTCCCGGCGCGACAGCGGTGAGGCCGGGCGCTGCCAGCAGCTGGGCGGCCAACAGGGTGACAGCGGCGGTCAGGGTGGCGCCGGCCCCCACCGCCCAGCCCGATATCCGCCCCTGGACAGGGGCGGGGGGGAGGGCTGCCCGGCTGCCCAGGGTGTGGGCGGCCGTCTGCAGCTGGCGGGGCAGGGCCAACCCCAGCGGCACCACCGCCAACTGGCCCAGCCCCCGGCGCAGCCGGGCCTTTGCCTGCCGCAGTTGGCGCTTGACGGTGGAGAGGGACATCCCCATCTCAGCGGCGATGTCGGCGAGCCGTTCCCCCAGGTAGTAGTGGCGGATGACGATCAGCCGCTGCTCCTCCGGCAGCCGCGCCAGCTCCTGCTGCAGGGCGAGGGCGGTCTCCCGCCGACCCAGCTCCTCCGTGCTGGCGCGCTGGGGCAACTGCTCCAGCGCCTCCTCTCCCACCGGGACCACCCGCCCCGCCTTTCGCTGCAGCCGCCGGCAGCACTGAAAGGTGCAGCGGTTGAGATAGGCCACCACCGCCTGCGGCTTTTCAATGTCCGGCAGGGCGTGGTGCAGGGCCAGGTAGCTCTCCTGCACTGCGTCCATGGCCAGGTGTTCGTCCCGCAACAGGGCGACCGCCTGAAAGTACTGCGCCTCCGCAGTGGCCCGGTAGAGCGCCTCAAAAGCCGCCCTGTCCCCCTCGGCGGCCTGGCGCGCCAGCTCCCCCAGAGAGCGGTGGTCTTGTTTGACCACTGGCATGATCCCCTTTCTCCCCCTCTTTTTTCGACAAAATCTGCTATTCAGTATACCACAAGGCGGGGTAAATGGCGCACTGGAAAAATTTTTTGCGAAGATTTTGAAAAAGTTGACCCCTTTTTCTCTATTTCGACCTTCTTATTGAGAATCGAGCTGCAAAAGAATGCAAGGGAGCGTGAAATAGAGATGAAACGGGAAAACAGAGGTTGGCGACAGGGGGCGCGCAGGGTGGCGGCCACGGCGCTGGCAGTCTGCCTTGCCACCTCCGCCCTCCCGACGACGGGGCTGGCGGAAGGGCCGGCAAAAGAGGCCAGCGATGTGCTGATACAGGGTTTTTACACCCATTTGCCCACCGCCACAATGGCGGCGAGATTTGAAGACCAGAAGGTGTCTGCGGGCACACCCTCGGGGTCATCGGGAAGCACGCTGATCCTGGGAGATGGAGATGTCGCAGCTGCCCTTGACTATAACTATGAGGGCAATTTTAGTGAGGACAAGAAACCCTGGGCGACGGGGGCCAACTGTAAGTTTAACGGCAAAGTCCCCCTGTCCGCGAGCTGGACTGTTGAGACTTCGTACAGTACGCCTCCCGAAGGGGGAGACAACGCAGCCACCTCTTTGGATGCCAACAACTTCTTTTACAAATTCCAGCAGGATAGCGGCAGAAATATCATGCCTGCCATCACCAGTGGTTGGGTTTACAATGCCAGCTCGAAGTCCTATATGAAGTGGCATCCCATGGGGATCGGCGAGTGGTATGCAGGAATAGGTCTTGCATCCTGGAAAAACAGTTATGCATTTGTTAAAGATGGGGCCAACGGCTGTTACGGCACTGGGAAGTACAGCAGTGTCAAGTGGATCCCTGCTGGAGACGGCGTTTTGACGGCGACATTTGGCGACCGAACGGTCTCCGCCAACAACGCCAGTGGCCAGAAGGCTGAGGAGGTCGATTTGCCTCCTATGAATTTAGAGACAGACAAGCGGGTGGAATTTTATATCAGCGGCTGGATGTGCAGCCGCAGTAGCAGGGCGGGCACCGTCATGCCCGGCAAAAAGATGAGTGTCGACCTCCTCTCCATCGGCTACGACCACTTTGCCCCCGAATTTGTAAAGGTGGAGTACCTCGACCCCAAGGACCAGACCCGGGTCATCACCGGCGGCATCGGCCGGGGACAGGAGGCGGTGGTCCGGGTCACCCTCAAAAACAGCGATTTGGCCGCCGCCGGCGAGACCATCCCCGCCTTCCTCTCCCTCGGCGACCAGGCGGGCTTTGTCAGCGAGGGGTTCGAGACCACCCAAATCAGCGGCACCAAGAAGATCGCCCTCAACTTTGTGGGCAACGACGAGGTCTCCACCACCTTTAAAATCAAGGTCACCGGCGACCCCGAGACCCAGTTCAAGCTGGGGCTCAAGGTGGAGGACGACCCCTTTGGCAGCTACCGGTCGGCGTATGTCCTGCACGACATCGGCCCCGACATGGTGAAGGGCGGCGTCTTCCCCGGCGATGTCAACTACACCCTCACCGGCACCGCGGGCAACAACAGCTGGTACACCAGCAATGTGGATTTGAACATCCAGACAAACGACTACGACCTGGCCTACTTCGACGGGGTTCTCGCCGACAGGATGGGCAAGACCTTCACCAAAGAGGGCAAGACCACCACCAGCTTCTACGCCCAACAGGACGGCAGCCGCTTCTCTTCCAAGTGGGGGACCACCGGCATCATGAGCGAGAGCTTGGGGATCGACAAAACCGCCCCCACCCTGGCCCTCACCGACCGCTCCACCCTGTCTCTGCGGGCGCAGGACGGGGTCTCGGGCGTCTGGAAGATCCAGGTCAAGCGCCCCGGCGCCACAAGTTGGGAGGACATGACCACCTACACCCTGACCCCGGGCGGGATCAAGCCGGGGGACACCGGCGCCTCCTCCCGCGACTACCAGGCGCTAAACGACTGCGATGCCCTGGGCACCTACCAGTTCCGGGCGGTGGACGCGGCCGGCAACGCCACGCCGGACGACAAGGTGCTCACCGTCACCCGCACCGACGTGGCCCCTGTCATCGTGGCCGACGACAGCCTCGTCTTTTACGGGGAGAAGCTGCCCAGCGGCTTTGTCCCGCGAACGGCCTTTGACATGATCGCGGGGGACGACGCCCCCATCACCCACCTCTCCACAAACGGCGTCAAGACCCCGGCTGTCCACAACGCCCTGCCCCAGTACACCGATTTGAGCGGGCGGCTGCAAGATCGGGTGCAGCTGCCGGACGACCAGATCAGCTGGAAGTTGGAGCGCCTGGGCCTCACCGCCTCCTCCTTCCCGGTGCAGCGCGGCAACCGTTCCACCCAGCCGGTGGCGGTGGAGCTGCCGGCGGGCAGCTACAAGCTGACCTTCTCCCTCAAGGGGGTGGACGACGACGGCAACGCCGCCCTGCCCAAGGAGTGTTTCCTCTACATCCTCCGCGGCGGCTCCCCCGACGTGGGCGGCCCCACCCCCTCGGGCGAGGGGGAACCGGGCTATCACCCCGACGTCCCCAACGACCAGCTGCCCGACGAGCAGCCGGACCCCTCCATTGACGACGAGGGGAAGATGCACCGGGACATCTACGACGAGATCACCGAGCTGATCACCACCCCGGCCGCCGGCGGCGGCAGCTACGGAAAGGCAGAGATGGAGGCCCTCTTTGCCCGCCGGTACCAGGTCACCTCCACCCTGCCCGCGCCGGACGACGCCTTGAGTTGGGGTGAGCTGACCATCTCCAAGGGCGAGGTGCCCACCGACACTATGGACACCGCCCGCCAGGGCACCTATCTGGTGGAGCGCACCGCCACCGACAAAGCGGGGAACACCACCACCATCCATCTGACCTATCACTTTGTCTACGACAGCGGCATCGAGCCGCCGGTGGTGACCCCTGGCGGCGAGGAGGGGAACGGGTTCCCCCCTCTCCCGGATGAGCTGCCCGACGGCACCCTCAAACCCGACGAGACAGACCCCAACCGCCTGCACCGGGACATCTACGACGAGGTAGTGGAGTATGTCCGCCCCAACCCCTCCTTTGGGGGACTGCTGACAGAGGAGAAGGCAGAGGCCTGGCTGGCACAGCGCTACCAGATCACCTCCTCCCTCCCCTGGCCCGCCGACGCCCTTTCCCGGGGGCCGGTCTCCATGAGCGGCGACCTGCGGGGCGGGTCCTTCCCCACCGGAGAGGTGGGCAGCTGTGTGATCGCCCAAACGGTGACCGATGAGGCGGGGAACACCACCACCATCCACCTGACCTACCGCATCATTGAGGCGGCGCAGCCGCCGGTGGTGATCGTGCCCGACCGCCCGGACGGCGGCTCGGGCGGCGGTTCCGGCGGTGGCTCAGGCGGCCAGGGGGAGAACGGCGGCGACAACTCTTCCGGCGGCGGCCAGGGGGAAAACGGCGGCGAGAATTCCTCCGGCGGCGATCAGGGCGAGAACGGGCGCCCCGCCCCGGACGGGTGGCCCGACACCGACTCCCCCGACGGCGGGGAAGGGGGGCTCTACCCCCTGCCGCCCACCGTTGAGACCGACGAGGAGGGGCTGCGGCACGCCCTCATCCGGGACAAAATCACCGTCCTCATCGGCCAGGAGCCGCCCTATGGCGGCAGTCTTGCCAGCGAAGAGGCCAGGGAGCTGATGGAGGGGCGCTATCAAATCGTCAGCGGCCTGCCGGCGCCCGACGATGGCCTCACCTATTTCCCGGTGGAGATGAGCGACCTCTCGGGCTGCCCCATCGCCGCCATCGACACCGCGCACCCGGGGGATTACCTCATCCGCTGGGGGGCGGCGGACGCCCAGGGGAACACCACCACCATCCTCCTCTGGTACCAACTGGTGGAAGAGGACGAGGGGGACACCCCTGCGCCCCCGCCCTCTCCCACCCCCGGCGAGGGGGAAGGGGGCGACGCCCCCGGCCCGGATGGCGGCGGGCAGACAGTCGACCTGGGAGAGACCACCCAGGCGGGCAGCGCCCCCTACACCGGGGAGCAGTTGCCCTTTGGCGGCGGTGCTCACGCCGGGCATGCGCCCGGCAGCTGCATCGTCCACTGGCTGGCCCTGCTGGGCGCCGCCATCACCGGCGTCTATGTTGCCCTGCGGCTGGTGTGGGAGCGCAGAGAAGAGGAGGAAGAACATGAAGTGGTGTGACCTGCTGTTTTTCTCCGCTGGGGCCGGCCTGGCCGCCGTCCTCTGGTGGATGCGGGGCTGCCCTCTGGACAGCCTGCTGATCCTGGCCCTCCTGGCGGCCCTGGCCGCCGGCGCCCTCGCCATTGCCCTGCGCGGGTGCAAAAAAGAGCGGGAGAGCGACCGCCCCTAGATTTGAGCGCCCCGCAAAAGCGAACCCCCTGTGCCGCAGATACAGCGGTGCAGGGGGTTCGTGTACTTGAAAGAAAGCGCTTTCGGCAAACGCTTGCGAAATCGTTTTCATCAAAGTGACGGGAATTTTCCTTTTTCTTTGGCCCTTTCGTGCATTTACTTTGTTGGAAGGGGACAGGTATACTGAACTTGTATTTCTTTTATGGGTCAAGAAACCAAAGGAGAAGAAAAAGGAGTGTGTAGCATGAACAAGAAGCCCAAGGTGTATATTGCCGGGCCAGAGTGCTTTTTCCCCAACAGCGAGGAGATTTTTGCCGCCAACAAGGCCATCTGCGAAGAGCTGGGGTTTGAGCCGTCGGTGGCGGCCGACTACGATTTCAGCAGCTGCAAGACCAAGCGGGACACCGCCAAGGTGATTTTTGAAAAGAACATCGAATCCATCAAAAACTGCGACTTGATCGTGGCCGATATGAACAATTTCCGCGGGTGGGAGCCCGATTCCGGCACCTCCTTTGAAATTGGCGCGGGCTATATCTGGGGCAAGAAGATCTATGTCTACCTGGACGACCTGCGCGGCTGCGGCGAGAAGTTCACCGAGGAGACCTACCTCGACGAGCAGGGCCGCCGCCGCGACAAGGACGGCCTCACCCTGGAGGGCGGCCCCCTGAACCTGATGATCTCCGGCCACGCCACCATAGTGGAGGGGACCTTCCGCGACGCCCTGCTCCGGGCCAAAGAGGACATGGAAAAGGAGGGCTGCTAGATGTTTATCGACAAAAATGGCGTTGTCCGCCGCCCGGTGGCCTACCTGGCCGGCCCCGACATGTTCTGGCCCAACGGGGATGAGATCGGCGCCCACTATGTGGAGTTGAGCCACAAGTACGGCATCGACGGCATCTTCCCCCCCGACCCCGCCCGGGAGGACGAGTTCAAAGAGTACGAGCCCAAGGACGACAGCTCGGAGGAGATGGAGAAGAAGATCTTCATCCACGACATCAACCACGTCCGCCGCTCGGACATGATCATCGCCAACCTCAACGACTTCCGCCGCGGGCAGGAGCCCGATTCCGGCACCTGTGTCGAGTGCGGGGCCGCCTACGCCCTGGGTCAGCGCTGCTACGCCTTCATCGACGACGCCCGCCCCATGATCGAGCGCTTCTCCGGCGCCAAGCACCAGAACGAAGAGGGCAAGTGGGTGGACGAGAACGGCTGCACCATCGAGGACTTCGACTCCCCCCTCAACCTGATGTTCGGGGTGCCCTTCACCATTGTCGAGGGCACTATGGAGGACGCCATGAAGCGCGCTCGGGCCGACTTTGACGCCGAGCTCATCGCCGCCGGCTACGAGCCCTTCCAGGTCGAGGAGTAATTGCACCGGGCCCTTCACTGGGCCCTCTGGAGGGGGCGGTCGACAGCCGGCCCCTTTCCCTCCCCGGCCGGCGCGGCTGCGCGCGACCGACCGGGAAAACCCCGAAAAAGGAGGCGTGTTTGCCTTGTTTATCGACAAAAACGGCGTTGTCCGCCGCCCGGTGGCCTACCTGGCCGGGCCGGACATGTTCTGGCCCAACGGGGATGAGATCGGCGCTCACTATGTGGAACTGAGCCACAAGTACGGCATCGATGGCATCTACCCCCCCAACCCCGCCCGGGACGACGAGTTCAAGGACTATGTCCCCAAGGACGACTCCCGCGAGGAGAAGGAGAAGCGCGGCTTCATCCACGACATCAACCACGTCCGCCGCTCGGACATGATCATCGCCAACCTCAACGACTTCCGCCGCGGACAGGAGCCCGATTCCGGCACCTGTGTCGAGTGCGGGGCCGCCTATGCCTTGGGCCAGCGCTGCTACGCCTTCATCGACGACGCCCGCCCCATGGTCGAGCGGTTCACCGGCGCCAAGCGCCAGAACGAAGAGGGCAAGTGGGTGGACGAGAACGGCTGCACCATCGAGGATTTCGACTACCCCCTCAACCTGATGTTCAGCGTGCCCTTCACCGTTGTCGAGGGCACCATGGAGGACGCCATGAAGCGCGCCCGGGCCGACTTTGACGCCGAGCTCATCGCCGCCGGCTACGAGCCCTTCCAGGTCGAGGAGTGACCGGCGCTGCCCGACCTGCGGGCCCGCTGCGAGACGCACCCAAAAAGGCCGCCGGTTCTTGACCGGCGGCCTTTTGTCGATGGCTGTCAAAAGCGGCCCTGTACCCGCATGAAGTGCACGGTGTCCCGCAGGGTCTCCTCCATGGGGCGGGTGTGGTAGCCCAATTCGTCGGCCGCCTTCTGCCAGGAGAAGACGGCGTTTGTCTCCAGCGTGTAGAGGGAGTAGCGGGTGTAGAGGGGCGGGGCCTTGCGGATCTTGTAGTAGAGTTCCGACAGGGGGGCGGTGGCCCGGGCAAACCAGAGGGGCAGGGTGTGGCGGATGGGCTTGCAGCCGGTGGCCAGGTGGCAGCGCTCCAAAAATTCCGGCACGGTGAAATAGCGGTTGGCGAGGATGTAGCACTCCCCCACCCGCCCTCTGTCGGCGGCGGCGACCACCCCGGCGGCCACGTCCCGCACGTCCACGAAGTCGTAGCCGCCCTCCACGCCGGCCAGTAGCTTGCCCCGGGCGCAGTCGGCCACCAGGGCGTTGAGGTGGCCGTGGCCAAAGTCCCAGGGCCCCACGATCCCCGAGGGCTGCACCACCACCGCCGGCAAGCCGTCCTTGGCGGCTTCCAGCACCAGGGAGGTGGCCTCCGCCTTGGTCTTGGCGTAGAGCCCCTCCACCAAGTCGGGGTCGAAGTGGTCGGTCTCCACCACCACCTGCCCCTCCGGCCGCTCGGGGATGGCGTGGACAGAGCTGACATAGACCATCTTCTCCACCCCGTACTGGCGGCAGAAGGCCAGCAGGTTGGCGGTGCCGCCCACGTTGACGTCCCACACCTTCTGCTGGTATTTGGAGGCGATGCTCACGATCCCCGCCGTGTGGATCACCACCCGGCGGCAGGGGCTCTCGGTCTCAAAGAGGGGGTGGAGGCTGGCCGGGCAGCAGATGTCGCCGCGGACGATCTCGATCCCGTCGGGCAGGGGGATAGCCGGGTCGTCCGGCAGGGCCAACCCCCGCACCCATTCGCCCCGTTTGGCCAGCAGCCGCACCACCACGTTGCCCAGGTGGCCATAGGCGCCGGTTACAATGTACAGTGTTTTCATCGCAAGCACCCCTTTCATCTGCTGTTAGTATAGTCCGTCTTTGTGATTAATAGATGGACAATTTGTAAAACGCCCGCCCCTCGGCCAGAGAATCTGGCCGCCGGCTTTTGTGCGTTTTGGCTGTTTTTTTCAGCGTATCTTCTACGCTTCCATCCCCTATACGCGCCCCCGATTCTAAAGTATAATGATTTGGTAAAGCCATATGCCAAGAAATGGAGGAGTCTGCACAATGAGCAAAAAAGTGTTATTTGACTGCGACACCGGCGGAGACGACGCCTGCGCGGTCGCCCTGGCCGTCGCCAGCCCCGAACTGGAGGTGTTGGGTATCACCACCTGCATGGGCAACCAGCCCATCGAAAACACCACCCAGAACACCTTAGAGCTGGTGCGCTACCTGAAAGCCGACATCCCGGTGGCCCGGGGCTCGCAAAACCCTCTGGTCCGCCAGCGCTGGGTCGGCAACCCCGAGGGGCACCGGCTGCCCATCCCCGATTTGAGCGAGGAGGTGGGTCCCCTGCAGGAGAAATCCGCCGTCGAGTTCATGGTGGACGTGCTCCACTCCAGCGAGGAGAAGGTGACCCTCATCCCCCTGGCCCCCCTCACCAACATCGCCAAGCTGATGCTCCAACACCCCGACTTGGTGCGGGAGAAGGTGGAGGAGATCGTCCTCATGGGCGGCGGCATGTATTTCGGCAACACCACCGGCGCAGCCGAGCTCAACTTCTACGCCGACCCCGAGGCGGCCCAGGCCGTCTTCTCCTTTGGGCTGCCGGTGGCCATGTGCGGGCTGGATGTCTGCACAAATGCCTATATCACCCCCGCCGACAACGACAGCTGGAAGGGCTTTGACAACCCCTGTGCCAAGGCGTTTTACAGCATTACCCACCACTCCCTGAACGACGGCTGGGGCGAGTTCCCCGGCGAGCGCACCCTCATCTTCGACACGGTGCCGGTGATCTACCTGTTAAAGCCCGAGCTCTTCACCGCCGTCAAAGCGGACATCCAGATCGAGTGCGCCTCCGACCTCTGCGACGGGATGAGCGTCTGTGACGCCCGCACCGGTCTGCACCAGAGCGACCGCCCCCACATCCACACCGTGGTGTTGGACGTGGACCGCCAGGGCTATGTGGACGCAGTGCGCGAACTGCTGAAAAACGCCTGAGAAAGGGAGGAGAGAAGAGAATGGAACAGAACAAACGCCCCATTATTCTGGACTGCGACCCGGGCACCGACGACGCCATCTGCCTGTTTATGCTGCTGGGGGACGACCGCTTTGACATCAAGGGGATCACCCCGGTCTGCGGCAACAAGCCCCTGTCCTTCTGCGAGAAAAACGCCCTGCAGCTGTGCGAGCTCACCGGCAGGGAGGACATCCCCGTCCTCAAAGGGGCCAGCCAGTCCCTCTTCTGCGGGGAGCGCACTGCCGGCAACGTCCACGGCGCGGGCGGCCTGGGCTCGGTCACCCTGCCGGAGCCCCACAAGCAGGTGGAGGACCAGTACGCCTGGGACTTCATCTACCAGCAGGCGGTGGCCTGCAAGGGCGAGCTGGAGATCGTGGCCATCGGCCCCCTGACCAACGTGGCCAATGCCCTGTTGAAATACCCCAACTTAAAAGACTATGTCAAGCGCATCTCCATCATGGGCGGGGCCAAGGGCCTGGGCAACTGGACGGCCGCGGCCGAGTTCAACATCTGGGCCGACCCCCACGCCGCCAAGATCGTCTTTGCCAGCGGCATCCCCATGGCGATGATGGGGCTGGACATCTGCTTTAAAGCCTATGTCACCGCCGACGATTTGGCGCGCATCCGCGCCGCCGGCGGCCCGGTGGCAGAGGTGGCGGCCGAGCTCATCGGCGAGCGGGTCGGCTACGCCGAGAAGAACGGCCGCCCCGGCGGCATCCTCTGCGACGCAGTGACCGCAGCCTACGTGATGGACGAATCGGTGGTGCAGACGGTGGATGTCCACGTGGATGTGGAGACCCGCGGCATCCTCACCGAGGGCAAGACGGTCATCACCTACAAGCACACCGAGGACCGCCACTTCCCCCCCAACACCAAGATGGGCGAGGATGTGGACCGCCCCCGCTTCATCGATCTGATCGTCAACAGCCTGGCCAATTTAAACCGCTGACATCGAGGGCGGACCCCGGCAGAATGGCGCCGGGGTCCGCCCTTTTTCTCCCCTTGCAGCCCGGGGGGATATCTGGTATACTCGTACTCGAAGAAACGAAGAAAGGCGAGGTAACCACACCGCGAATGAGACTGTTTTGACCTTTGTGCGCAACCACTGAAAACGGACAAAACGCCCTCTCTCAATAGGGGGCCGTTTGGTCACCTGCGCGGCAAAGGGGAAAACAGCACGGTGTGCGGTGGACGCAAGTCCCCCTTTTTTCGCGCGCCCTCTGTCTTTTCCCTCCCTTGCAGATGACCCTGCAAGGGAGGTTTTTCACTTGTCTGAACGAAACGTGCTGGTCTCGATCCGCGGGCTGGCCTATTTTATCGGGGAGCGGCGGCTTCTCGACATCCCCGAACTGACGGTTTTGGCGGGGGACCACATCGGGATCGTGGGGGAGAACGGGTGTGGCAAGACTACCCTCCTCGACCTCATCGCCGGTGTCCGCCAGCCGGAATCCGGCCGGGTGGAGCGGCGGTGCCCCCTGGCCTACTGCCGGCAGTTGGAGGCGGCCGACCCCGCGCAGATGGCCGGCCCGCTGGCCGCCCTGGGGGCGGGGCCCCTGGCCCGCCAGGCAGGCCGCAGCGGCGGCGAGGAGACCCGCGTCAAGCTGGCCGCCGCCCTGGAGGAGGGTGCCCCCCTCCTCCTCTGCGACGAGCCCACCGCCAACCTGGACGAGCGGGGGCAGGCGGAGATCCGCCGCCGGTTGGCAGAGGTGGAGTCGCTGCTGCTGGTCAGCCACGACAGGGCCCTGCTGGACGCCCTCTGCGACACCATTTGGGAGGTTCGGGACGGCCAGGTGAGGGCCTATCCCGGCAACTACGCCGCCTACCGCCGCCAGCGGGCACGGGAGGAGGAGCGGGCCCAGCAGCAGTGGGAGGAGTACACCGGCGAGCGGGCCCGGCTGCTGGCCGCCACCCGCCAGGTCTCCCGCCGGGCCGACGGCGTGAGGAAGGCCCCCAGCCGGATGGGCAATTCCGAGGCCCGCCTCCACAAGCGGGAGGCCACCCAGAAGTCGGCCAAGATCGCCCGCCGCAAAAAGGTGTTGGAGGGCCGCATCGAGCGGATGGAGCGGGTGGAGAAGCCCTTTGAGGCGGACGGCATCGCCCTGCGCATCGACCCGGCCCCGCTGCGGGCCCGCACCGCCCTCACCGCCGCGGATCTGGCGGTGGGTCACGCCGGCGTCCCCCTCTTTGAGGGGGCTTCCTTCACCCTTCCGACCGGCAGCAAAACCGCCCTCATCGGCCCCAACGGGGCGGGCAAGACCACCTTGCTGCGCACCCTGGCGGGGGAGATGGCCCCCCTGGCCGGCGAGTGCCATCTCTCCCCCCAGGCCAAGCTGGGATTTTTGCGCCAGGGGTTTGAACAGCTGGACGAGGGGCGCACCGTCCTCGAAAACGCCCTTGAGGGGGCCCTCCAGTCCCCCACCCTGGTGCGCACGGTGCTGGGGCGGCTCCTCTTTCGGGGGGAGGCGGTCAACAAGCCCCTGGCGGTGCTCAGCGGCGGGGAGCGGATGAAGGTCGCCCTCTGCAAGCTGCTGGTGGGTGGCTGCAACCTCCTCTTTCTGGACGAGCCCACCAACTACTTGGACCTCCCCGCGGTGGAGGCCCTGCAATCCCTGCTCCAGGGATACACCGGGACCCTGTTGCTGGTCAGCCATGACGAGGCGTTTGTGGAGGGGGTGGCCGACCGGCTGCTCTATATCGGCGGGGGCGGCCTCACCGCCTTTGCGGGCGGGCTGGCCGACTGGCGCCGTCAGCAGGAGAGGCCCGCCCGCAGGGCAGGGCAGAGCGCCGCCCTGCGCAAAACGGTGCTGGAGATGCGGTTGAGCCAGCTGGCAGTGGAGATTTCCGCCGCGCCGCTGGAGAGAAAAGCCGCCCTGGAAGAGGCCTACCGGGAGGCGGCGGAGGAACTGCGCGCCCTCAGGGAGGGGGATTGACCCCCCTTTTGCAAAAAGCCATCCCCGGCAGAACATTCTGCCGGGGATGGCTTGCGGTTTGTCAGGAGAGGGAGAAGACAAAGGGATCGAAGTCTGCGGCGCAGTCTTCAGACAGAATCTGAAAATAGATCTGCAGTGCTCCAGGATCCTTTAGGACGGGAAAAACCACTACCCCGGTGGCGGTGACGCCGGGCAAAATGTCGCCGGGAATGACCTCGTAGCGGGCCTCGGCGTTGTGTGTTTCAGCGTACTGGGTCCCCCTTGCACCAGATAGCCGTTCCAGTAGGAGATGCTGGCGCCGCCCGTGTTTTGAATGCGCAGGTAGAGCCGCGTCTCCTCTTTTGCAAATTCGACCTTTTAGACGGTGACCGAACAGCCCTCCTGTGTCTGGTTGAGGGCGGGACTGATTTCTTTGAGGGTGGGGCGGAAGGCGTCTTTGTAGGTGGAGTGGGTCAGACTGGCCGCTGCGAGGTGGGGCAGGTCGGTGCCGGTGTTTTTGGTGGACCAAAACTTCCCGTCAACCAGGAGGATGTCCCCCTCCTCTATCTGCAGGGAGGAGTCGGCGGAGTGGACGGCAATGGGGGAGCTGTACCCTTCGGGGATAAAGAGAAAGAACGATTCGCCGGTATGGCGCTCCAGCGTGCTGATGGCGCGGCCGACCAGCTTGACGTATTTCCCCCGGTAGCCGGCCGGGTCGGCATAGACGCGGGGCAGCTCTGCCGTGTCGATATACTCGCTCCCCTCTTCGGGAAAAGAAAAGGCCTCGCTCTTTTCCCCACAGCCGGTCATCAAAAGGGCCAGGGTGAGACACAACAGGGCGATCAGGTGTTTTTTCACAGGGTTTTCTTCTCTCTGACAAGGGCACTGTCCCGCCGGATCCGGCGGCACCGCGCGGCGCGCTATTTCTGCAAGTTCAGCTCAAAGCGCTCGAAGTACCCCAGCAGCTCCCCCTCCTCGTTTCGCACCGGGTTGATGTAGTAGCGCTGGTTGTCCGGGGTCACCCCCAGGTAGATTTCGTTGCCGTGGTGGCGCAGCTTTTCCACCGCCGCCTCGATGCGCTCCCGCGAGAGCTCCTGGTGGCAGTCAAACAGGGAGCGGCCAATCAGATCCCGGTACCCCCGCACCTGGTAGTAGTGGTATTTGGCGGCCCGGTTCAGGTAGCGGATGACGTGGTCGCAGTCCACAAATACCACCCGGTAGGGGTAGCTGTCGAGAATGGCTTCTAACATTTCCAATTTTTCCATCGTGTGTTCCTCCTTGGATTACAGTGTGGTCACTCCCCGTCCAACAGTTCCCGCAGCATCCGCTCCGGCGCCTCCAAGAAGGCGCGGGTGACCTGGTAGTAGCTGGTCTCCCGATAGGCCGTGGGGCGGATGGCGCCCCCCTCTTCAAAGGAGAGGACGGCGGCGCCGGGCAGGGCCATCAGGATGGGGGAATGGGTGGCGATGATGAACTGGCTGCCCCCTTCGGCCAGCAGGTGGATCTGCCGCAAGAGGGCCAGCTGCCGGGAGGGGGAGAGGGCTGCCTCCGGCTCGTCGAGGAGGTAGAGCCCGCGCGGGGGAAAGCGCCCCAGCACCAGGGAGAGAAAGGCCTCGCCGTGGGACTGGCTGTGCAGGGAGCGCCCCCCGTAGCTGTCAAAGAGGCCGGGGGCACCGATCTCCTCCAGCCGGTCCACCTCGGAGGCCAGGTTGTAAAAGCTCTCCGCCCGCAGAAAGTAGCTGGTTTGGGGGCGGTAGGGTCCTTTGGTCACCGTCAGGCAGCGGTGCAGGGGGGAGTGGGTCTCCTTAGAGACAAAGTGAAAGTTGCGCCCGCCCCCTTCCGGGTTGAGGCCCAGGGCCACGGCCAGCCCTTCTAGTAGGGTGGACTTCCCGGTCCCATTCTCCCCCACAAAATAGGTGACCGGGCGGTGAAAGGCCAGCGCCCCCAGCTCCCGCAGGCAGGGCAGGTCGTTCAAATAGCCGCCCATCTGTCGCAGAGCGGCCCGGTCCAGCGCCACCTCGGTGACAAACAGTTCGTTCACAGCCCTTCCCCCCTTGGGCCCATTATACCCCCTGTCCGCCCTGTTGCGCAATCGCGGCGGGCGGGGCGAAGGGGGTGGAGGGGGTGCAGGCAAAAAAAGAGGGCCCCGTACGGGGCCCTCTTTTCCGATTCGTCCGATTTCAGAAATCAGGCTGCCAAACTTGACCACCCCTTTGGGGGAATGGCCCTGAGCAGTTCCAAACGGCGGTCCTGCTCTTTCTTACGCACACCTGCAAACTCCTTTTTGCATCTGTTGGCAAAGACAAGCTATGGGCGGAGTTTGAAATCAACTGGGGTTGCCTGTCTTTCAGATTTGAGACCTACCCATTGGACAATACCTCCTGTGCGCACTGCACATTTGCCTTGAACGGTGGATAAGGCTCCGTCTTGAAGGGCCTTGGTACACGAATTTCCTCACCTATTATCTGTTTTGGTATACAACCAAAGGAGGTTTGGTACGAAACCCTTTTCTTACCTATAATATATAATTTGACTGCACGAAAATCAATATTTTTGTTGAACAATCCTTCTGTCTGTTTTTTGTGCAAAAAGCAAAAGGACCCCAAAGAGGCCCTTTTGCAGCTGTTTTTTCGTCTAGTCGTCGTAGCCGTTGGGGTTTTGGCTCTGCCACCGCCAGGAGTCGACGCACATCCGCTGGATGTCGTACTCCGCCTCCCACCCCAGCTCGGCCTTGGCCTTGGAGGCGTCGGCCCAGCACTCGGCGATGTCGCCGGCCCGGGGCGGGGCGATCTTGTAGGGGACCTTCTGGCCGCTGGCCTTTTCAAAGGCGTCCACCACCTGCAGCACCGAATAGCCGTTGCCGGTGCCCAGGTTGTAGACGTGCACCCCGGCCTTGCCCGCCAGCTTCTCCACCGCCTTGATGTGGCCCTTGGCCAGGTCCACCACGTGGATGTAGTCGCGCACCCCGGTGCCGTCCACCGTGGGGTAGTTCTCCCCGTACACGTTCAGGTACTGCAGTTTGCCCACCGCCACCTGGGTAATGTAGGGGATCAGGTTGTTGGGGATGCCCTTGGGGTTCTCCCCGATGCGGCCGCTCTCGTGGGCGCCGATGGGGTTGAAGTAGCGGAGGATCACTAGGGAGAAGCGGGGGTCGGCCCGGTAGAGGTCCCGCAAAATCTCCTCAGTCATCAACTTGGTGGCGCCGTAGGGGTTGGTCACCGAGAGGGGAAAATCCTCAGTGATGGGGACGGTGGCCGGCGAGCCGTACACCGTGGCGGAGGAGGAGAACACCAGGGTAAAGACCTGGTACTTTTGCATCAGCTTGAGCAGGTGCAGGGTGCCGGTCAGGTTGTTGTGGTAGTATTCCAGCGGTTTCTCCACCGACTCCCCCACCGCCTTGAGCCCGGCGAAGTGGATGACCCCGTCGAACTGGTGGGCGCGAAAGACCGCCTCGGTGGCGGCGTAGTCCAACAAGTCGACCTGGCAGAACGTCACCTGTTTGCCGGTGATCTCCTGAATGCGCTCCACCACTTTGGGGCTGGCGTTGCAGAGGTTGTCCAGGATCACCACCTCGTGTCCCGCGTTCAGCAGTTCCACGCAGGTGTGGCTTCCGATGTAACCGGCGCCGCCGGTGATCAGCAGTTTCATAAGATGTCCTTCTTTCCCTTTCATCTGGTTTTGGCAGATAGAAAACTGCCTATATTATAATGGGAGAGCAGCGGTTTGTCCAGCCGCCAAAAATGTGAAGAAACCCTGAATAAACGGGCATCCAGAGGGGAAAGCGGGCCTGTCCTATTGAATTTGAGGGGGGCTTAGAGTATAATTGATAAATAAATTTGCCCTTTTTCGTGTAAAAAGACAGTTTGTGGAGGAAAACCATGACAGACCTGACCGAGCAGAGAGAGACAGGATCTCAGGCAGACCCTGCCATTGAGGTTTCTGTGGTCGTCCCCATCTTAAATGAGGAGGCCTACATCGGCCCCTGCATAGAGTCTATTCTGAAGCAGGACTTCCCCCGTGAGCGGATGGAAGTCTTGTTTGTTGATGGCGACTCGGAGGACAAGACCACCGCCATCATCGCCCAGTATCAAGAGAAGTACCCCTTTATCCACTGCCTGCGCAATCCGGGCAGGACGGTGCAGTTGGCCCTCAACATCGGCATCCGCGCCGCTGTGGGGGAGTATATCGTCCGTCTGGACGCCCACTCGGAATACGCCGACGACTACATCTCCCAGTCCATCGCCACCCTCAAAAAGACCGGCGCCGACAACGTGGGCGGCCCGATGATCGCCTGCGGCAAAAACGCGGTGCAGAAGGTGGTGGCGGCCGCCTACCACTCCCCCTTTGCCCTGGGCGGAGGGAAATTTCACATTGCGGACTACGAGGGCTATGTGGACACCGTCTTTCTCGGCGCCTACAAGCGCCAGACCATCCTCGATTTGGGCCTCTACGATGAGGATTTCCCCCGCAGCGAGGACGACGAGTTCAATATGCGGCTGCACGCCCACGGGGGCAAGGTGTACATGACCCCCGCTATCAAGAGCCGCTACTACCCCCGCGACAGCTACCGCAAGGTCTTCAAGCAGTACTACGAGTACGGCGTCTGGAAGGTGGCGGTCATCAAAAAGCACAAAAAACCCGCCCGTCTCTCCCATCTGGTACCCATCAGCTTTGTGCTGTTTATCGCCGTGTTCGGGCTCCTCTCCCTCTTCTTCTCGCCGGCCCGCTGGGTTTTTGGCGGGGTGATGGGCCTCTATCTGCTGCTGGACATCTACTTTTCCTTCTCCAACAAGCGGGTGAAGGGCTTTGTCAACAAGCTGCGGCTGATGTGGGTGCACTTCATCCTCCACATCTCCTATGGACTCGGCTTTTTGCAGGGGATCTTTCAGTTCGCCGGCAAGACCTTTCAGCCGGTCTAGAGGGGATTTGAGGCAGCCAATATAGAGAGGAAGGCGAGAGGATGGGCGAAAGCTATACCTTTACCCCGGAAAAATTGCGGGAGCTCCAGCTAAAGGGGTTGGAGATGGCCCTCTACTTCAAAAAAATATGCGATGAAAACGGGCTGCTCTTTTACTTCTGTGGCGGCTGCTGTATTGGGGCGCTGCGCCACCAGGGGTTCATCCCCTGGGACGACGACGTGGACGTCTTTATGCCCCGCCCCGACTACGAGCGGCTCAAGGAAGTCTGGCCCCAGAAGGCCGACACCCGCCGGTACAGCATCTGCTATCCCACCCGGGAGCGGGTGGACGGCAATCTCTTCATCACCATCAAGGACAACGAGACCACCTATATCAAGCCCTACCAAAAGCAGATGGACATCCCCCACGGGGTGGTGCTGGACATCCTTCCCCTGGACGGCTGTCCCAGCGACCCGGGGAAGCGCAAGCGGCAGAAGTTTTGGGCCCTGCTCTACTCCCTCTACTGCGCCCAGCAGGTGCCCACCAACCATGGCAAGAAGGTGGCGGCGCTGGCGAAGATCGCCCTGACCTGTGTCCCCTTTAAAGGACTTCGCTATAAGCTCTGGAAGCTGGCCGAGCGGAAGATGACCCAGTACCCCATCGCCCAGTGTGAAAAGATCACCGAGCTCTGCGCCGGGCCCCACTACATGCAGAACGAGTACCCCCGGGCGGCCTTTGACAGCGCCGTCTACCGGGAGTTTGAGGGGTACCCCATGCCCCTGCCGGCGGGGTATGACCAGTACCTGACGATCGCCTTTGGCGACTACATGCAGCTGCCCCCCAAAGAAAAACAGGTGGCCCACCACGACTGCCTCTTCTGCGATTTGGAGCACGGTTACCAGCAGTACAAGGGAATTTACTACTGCACGGAGGATTGAATCATGATTTTTGGCGCGATTTTGGCCGGCGGCACCGGCTCCCGGATGAACATTGCGGACATGCCCAAGCAGTTTCTCCCCCTGGGGGACAAGCCCATCATCCTGCACACCCTGGAGAAATTCCTCCTCTGTGACAAGATGGATAGGGTCTACGTGGGGGTCCACCCCGACTGGGTGGGCCACATGCAGGACCTGTTGGAGCGCCAGGTGCCCCAGAGAGAGCGGGTCATCCTGGTCCCCGGCGGGGGAGACCGCAACAGCACCATCTTCAACATCGTCGACAAGATCGAGGCGGACTGGGGCCAGTCGGACGATCACCTCATCATCACCCATGACGCTGTGCGCCCCTTTGTCACCCTGCGCATCCTCGAGGAGAACATCGAGGCCGCCCGCACCTTTGGCGCCTGCGACACGGTGGTCTCTGCGGTGGACACCATCGTCGTCTCCGAAAACGGCGAGACCATCTCCCAGATCCCCGACCGGCGGCTGATGTACCAGGGGCAGACCCCCCAGAGCTTCCGCATCTCCCTGCTCAAAAAGCTCTACCAGAGCCTCAACGAGGAGGAGAAGGCGGTCCTCACCGACGCCTGCAAGATCTGCGTGGTGCGCCAGACCCCGGTGCGGCTGGTGGAGGGGGATGTCTCCAACCTGAAGATCACCACGGTCAGCGACTACAAGATCGCCCAGGCCATGGTGGGGGGACAGGTCGTTGATTAACCACATCTACCAGCTGGTCAGTCCAGGGGTGTTCTCCATCGAGTACGCCTCCACCGACCTGGCGGACAAGGTGATCCTCCGCCCCCAATTCATGGCCCTCTGCCATGCCGATCAGCGGTATTTTCTGGGGCAGCGCAGCCAGGACGTGCTCCGCAAAAAGCTGCCCATGGCCCTGATCCACGAGTGCTGCGGGCGGGTGCTGCAAGACCCCACCGGGACCTTTGCGCCGGGGGCGCGGGTGGTGGCCATCCCCAACAGCCCCCAGAGCCCTGACCCCATCATCTCCGAAAACTACCGGCGGGACAGCCGGTTCCTCTCCAGCGGGTACGACGGCTTTATGCGGGAGTATATCGACCTGCCGGCGGACCGGCTGGTCTCCTGCGACGGGGTGCCCGACCACATTGCCGCCATCACCGAGTTTGTCAGCGTCACCGTCCAGGCGGCCCGCCGGTTTGACCGGCTGGCCCACGCCCGGCGGGACCGCGTCGGCATCTGGGGGGACGGCAGCATGGCCTTTGTGTTGGCCTGCACCCTCCGCTCCCTCTTCCCACAAATCGAGCTGCACGTGGTGGGGAAGAACGCCCGCAAACTGTCCATGTTCTCATTCGTAGGGGCCACCCACTTCGCCGACGACCTGCCGCAGGGCTTCTCGGTGGATCACGCCTTTGAGTGCGCGGGGGGTGAGGGCAGCTACTACGCCATCGACGACATCATCCGCACCATCGAGCCCCAGGGGGCGGTCATCCTGCTGGGTGTCAGCGAGAACAAGGTGGCCATCAACACCCGGGACGTGCTGGAAAAGGGACTCACTTTGGCCGGCAGCAGCCGCTCCGGGCGGGAGGACTTTGTCGAGGCCATCCGCCTGATGGGCGACCCCGCCGTGCAAAACCGCCTCAACCGCATCATCAGCATCGACGACCCGGTCTGCCAGATGGGAGACATCGAGCGGGTCTTTCGCACCGACCTGAACACCCCTTTCAAAACGGTGTTCGAGTGGAGGATGTAAGAGAAACCCGTCCAGGGGAAAGGAGCGTTTGCCAATGGAAGAGGCCACCCCCACCATCAGCATCATCGTGCCCGTCTACAAGGTGGAGGCCTATTTGGACCGGTGTGTGCAGTCCATTCTCAACCAGACTTTTTCCGACTTTGAACTGATTTTGGTGGATGACGGTTCGCCGGACCGCTGCGGTCAGATGTGTGACGCCTACGCGCAGGGAGATCGGCGGGTGCGGGTGATCCACAAAAAAAACGGCGGCTTGAGCGATGCGCGCAACGCGGGGATCGACGCCGCCCGGGGCGAGTATCTGGGCTTTGTGGACAGCGACGACGAGATTGCCCTGGACATGTACGAGAGCCTTCTGCAAGATCTTGTTCAGGCCAAAGCCGATATGGCGGTCTGCGGTCTCTATGACTGCTATGGAGACGTCAAGGTGCCGCAGGACATTCAGCAAGGGCACTTTCTCTACACGGCGGAGGAGGCGGTGGAATACCTTCTCTCCGGGCGGAGTGTGGGACTCTTTGCCGTCAACAAGCTGTATAAGCGCGCCCTGTTTGGCGAAGTCCGCTATCCGGTTGGGCGACTTTATGAGGACGCCTTTGTCATTGTGGACTTGCTGGTTCGGACAGACAGGGTGGTGGTGGACACCGCACCAAAGTATCTCTATCAGCGGCGCCAGGACAGCATCACCATCGGCGCCTTTCAGCCAAAGGTATATGATGTGGTTGCCGCACACGAGCACAATCTGCAGTTGATACGGGAGCACTTCCCCGCGCTGGAAGCGGTGGGGCAGTTTCGCCTCTGGTGGGCGAAAAAGCAGGTGCTAGAGCGCATTTCGCAAGTTGACCCTGCGCACTGGGGCGACTACCGCCGGGAGGTGGGAGAAATCGCCGGCCAGGTGCGCAAAAATCTCCTTTCCATCCTGAAAAATCCTTACAATTCCCGCAATCAGAAGATCGCCTATTTGATGATTGCCGTCGATCCCCGGCTGTTTTTGCGACAGATTGCGAAGAAACGCCGCCAGACGGCGAGGGGATGAGGAGGCGTGTGTTCTCAAATGAAATCCATCTGCCTGGTAAAAGATGATTTGTCGATCTTCGGCGGGAGGGAAAAAATCCTCTCTGTCATGGCCAACGCCCTCTGCAAGGACTACTGTGTTCATGTGGTGGGACTGTGGAATTCCCTGCAGACGCCCCCCTATTTCCCTTTTGACGAGCGGGTGCGCTGCTTTCAAATTTTGGATCACAATGCCCGTGTGCGGGAGGCGCTGACCAAGACCATCTCCCCCCTGCACCGCTATTTGAAGGAACAAAAAATTGACGTGGCCCTCTCGGTTGGGGTCAATACCAATGCCTATTTGTTGGCAGCAGCGGTGGGGACGAAGGTCAAGACTGTCTGCTGCGAGCACTCCAATTTGCAAAACAGCTATTACGGTTGGTTCGGCCATCTCAACCAGTGGTTGTCGGCGCGCTTTGCCGATAAGATAGTGACCCTCACCAAGCAAGATCAGGCGGCCTATCGCAAAAAGTTTCACCTGGGGGAAGAGCGGGTCGACTACAACTACAACTGTATTGACCCCGCCTGGCTGAAAGGGAAAAAGCCCTATGACATGGCATCGAAGAAGCTGCTCTCTGTGGGGCGATTTGACCCGGTGAAAGGGTACCCTCTGCTCGTAGATGTGGCCAAACGGGTACTGCCTGACCACCCTGACTGGCAGTGGCACATCTATGGCGATGGGGAGGAATTCTCCACTGTACAGGAAAAAATTAGAGATCAGGGGTTGGAGAAGCAGTTGATCTTAAAGGGGTCAGTCAAGTCGATGGAGGAGATCTACTCCCAATATGCCGCCGCCGTTCTCACCTCCTATCACGAGGGCCTGCCCATGGTTTTGCTGGAGGCAAAGGCAAACAGCCTCCCCATTGTCAGCTTCGACTGCGCGACCGGGCCGAGAGAGATCGTTCGCGACGGCGTAGACGGCTACCTGGTCCCAGTGGGGGACGTGGAGGGGATGGCAGAGCGGATCGAGCGCTTGGTTGAAGATGAAGAACTTCGCCGTTCTTTTTCAGAGAATAGTCTGCAGAATATAGCTCCATTTTCTCAGGAAGTCGTGATTGAGAAATGGAAGGATATACTGGAGTCTGTGTAGAAATTCCAGTCGATCCAATTGGGAGGGGGGATCATTTGAAAAAGTATCTTCAGTACAGCAGCTTTATAGCCTCTCTGGCGGTATTTGGAATTGGCCATGTGGTTGACCGCTACAACATCATTTTAGTGGGCGTACTGCTCATGCTGTTGAGCAACCTCATCTACGGGTTTGCCAGCGCCAAAAAACGGGTGTTCTTCCTGGTATTCAACTTTACCTTTTTTGTCTTTTTGCTGGGCAGACCGACAGTCTCTATGTTTAGGGGAAATGAATGGTGGTACTTTGAGAGCAGCGCTGTGCACTTTGCCCTCAACGCCTGTTTCCTGTCTCTGATGGCCTTACAGATTGGTACGGCAATGTTTGAAAGGCTGCACAGACCTATTAAAAGGCCGCCCTCCAACCCCCGCTGGGAGGAGAGCAAGAACGAGTCGGTTCAGGTGGTGTCCCTCTGCCTCTTCTATCTGGCAATGTTCTTTTATCTCGTGATGGAGCTGGAGAAGCTCCTCTTTATGCGCGGGAAGGAGTACACAGACTTTTACATTGCGTTTGCCTCGCAGATGCCCTTTTTGGTCCGCTTTTTGTCGGGGCTGATGAAACCGGCCCTCTGCATCTTCCTCAGCACGCTGCCCAAAAAGAGCCGCACAGTGTTCCCCCTGGTCCTGTATGTGCTCTCTGCGGTGCCGATGCTCATCATCGGCGCGAGAAACCCCATTGTCCTCAACCTGCTCTTTGCCCTGCTCTATTACTATATCCGGGATGTGCTGCAAAAGTATCCCCGGGAGAAGTGGATTGGGCGGTTTGAGAAGACGGCCATCGTATTGGCCATCCCCGCGGCCATTATCTTTTTGGCCATGTACAATTTTATCCGGGCCGACGTGCAGGTAGAGCGGATGGGACTGTTTTCCGCCCTGGTCGAACTCATCTACCGGCAAGGGGTGTCCTTTGATGTGCTCTGTATGGCCTTTTTGGCTCTCCCCAATTTGCCGAATGTGGTCCCCAAGTGCTATACTTTTGGCGGGTTTATTGACGAGTTTCAGCATGGCACCATTGCACAGGCCCTATTTGGCGCCACCCCGTTGGGGGAGAGCAACAGTGTCTACAAGGCCGTGTACGGAAACAGTTTTGCCCACAGTATGTCCTATGTGGCCAAAGACACCTATCTAGAGGGCGAGGGTTGGGGCTCCTCTTATATTTTAGAGACCTATGCCGACTTTGACTACGTTGGAATGTTCTTGTTTGGCATTCTGCTCGGCGTTGCCCTGGGATATCTGGTGTACCTCATCTACCAGGGTGGCTTTCGCTCTGTCTTGGGCTGGATGGCCGCCACAACTCTGTTTTTGGTCCCCCGCGATTCTGCCACGGGCTGGATAGAGTTTATCATCACTCCGCGGTTTTGGGTAGCGGTGGTATTTTGCTATATTGTAGGAAGTTTATGTGCGAAGTCGTATCGCCAGCTGCCACATATGCAGGCAGAGTATTTGACAAATAGGAGGAAAGACACGAGATGTTTGAGAGATTCGGCTTGAAAGATGCGTTTTATACCATCTGGAAGCACAAGCTTCTGATCATTGCGATCGCCCTAGTGACTGGACTGCTGGGCGGTCTGGCCCTATCCGGCAACCCCAAGCGGGTCACGGGGCAGACAGTGCCCGGCCAGTACAACGAGACCATCACCTATTACGTAAAGCTCAGCGATAGGGCCTACCAGAGCAAGGGCTTGTCGACCTCCTCCCTAAGCGCAATGCAATTGGACTATACCAAGAGCTATACTGCCATTCTGACTTCTGATGTCTGCCTTGATTACGTGGTTACCTCTGCCGAGGAAATTGTGGGCAAAGAGAAGATGGAAAAGCAGCTCCGCGCTGTCAACCCCGACGGGGCGGTAGAGAAACACCAGGCCCTGAAAAATCTGGTGAAAGTCGAGCAGGTCAAAGACAGCTATCTGATCACCGTTTCCATCACTTCGGTGGATACCGATTTTGTCAAGGCGGTTTCTCAGGGGTATTACAACTATGTCAACCAGGCGAACAACGACTTTGACTTTGCCCAGCTGCAACACATCAAAACGGTAAAATCGGACAGTGAGACGCTGCAACTTCGCGAAAAGAGCAACGCCTTTAGCAAGACGGGGTTTGTTAAATATACCGTGGTCTTTGGCATTGCCGGTGCCGCAGTTGCAATCATTGCCGTGATGGGCATCGCCCTGTTCTTCCCGACAATCAACCGCAAAAGCGATTTTCAGATGTATGACGTGCCTGTATTGGGAGAATTGCCCAAGTTGAAGGGCGACAGAGGAGGGGTTTGAGATGGCACAGAGACGCGTCCGCCTGACCAGAGAGGAAAAACTGGCAGAGAGCAGGCAGTTTGCCGCCAACCAGATTTTGCAGTTTTACCGGGAGAAGGAGGCGCGCTGTCTAGCGGTCACCACCAGCACTCGGCTGCAAAGCGAGAAAGAGCAGGTTTTCCTCGACCTGGGAGAGCGGTTGGAGAGTCAGGGCGTTCGCCTGATTCGATTCACCGACGGGAAGGAGTCGCTGGCTCAACCCGTTCCCAGTGTCGAGCAGATCGCCGATTTGGCGGAATTAAAGCAGTTCTTGGCAGAGAATGCGGAGACCTGCTATCTGTTGGATGTCCCACCCCTCTCCCTCTTTGCCAATGCGGTAGAGGCTGCCCGCCTGACAGACGGGGTCGTCTTCATCGAAAAGTACGGTTCGACCAAGCACGATTCGTTCGAGCGCTGCCTGGCCCTGCTGAAACAGGAAGCCGTTCAGGTGTGTGGAGTCGTCACCTACCGATGACCGTTTTGGTACAGAGAGAAGGCGGTGCAGTGTGAGATCAAAAAATTCATTTGTCAATATTCTTGTCAGTTGCTTTTCTTATGTCTTTTTAATGCTCAACTCATTTCTCACCCGGGCGGTGTTTTCCCGCCAGCTGGGATTGAGCATTGCAGGCATTGAGGGGATGTTTCTAAACGTCGTCTCCATGTTGGGCATTGTCGAAATGGGGATCGGAACCGGCATTGTCTACAAGCTGTACAAACCCATTGCGGAAAAGAACTATTCCCAGATTGCCGTTTTGCTGAAGTTTTATAAAAAGGCATACAGCATCATCGCCTCGGTGGTTTTGGGCTGTGGGTTTGTCGCCGCCTTTATCGTCCCCTTCCTGGTGACCGAGGACTACTCGAAGCCCTGGCTGGGCGCCATGTTCATGATGTACGTTTTTGACGTACTGGCGTCCTATCTCTTCGCTCACAAGCGGGCCATGTTCATTGCCGATCAGAAAAACTACGTCAACACCCTGGCGCACACAGGGGGCCAGCTGGTCTCCTGTATCCTTCAAGTGACCAGTTTGACCCTGTTTCACTCCTATTTCCTCTATCTGATCATTAAGGTGACCTGCACGGCTCTAGAGAACGTCTTCATTGCCCTCTGGTACCGCAAACACTACCCGCACATCGACCTCAAGACCACAGTGGAGATGGATGAAAGAGAGCGCAAAGGGCTTTTCAAAAACATCAAGGCGCTTCTCTTCCACAAAATTGGCGGATTCAGTCTCAACTCCACCTCCAGTATGATCATCATCAATGGCGCCGGCAGTCTTGCCAGCGGCCTGTACAGCAACTACATGATGATCGTCAATGGGCTGTTTCGCATCTCCGATCAGGTGTTCACCGGCATCATCGCCAGCTTTGGCAACCTGATGAATACTACCTCAACAGAAAAGTCCTATAAAAACTTTAAATCCCTCTACTTTATGAATTATCTCATCTACTCCTTCTTCACCGTCTCCTTCTTTACCCTGGCGACTCCCTTTGTCCGCCTTTGGATCGGGGAGAACGGCGTCTTTCCCCTCGACACGTTGGCCCTGCTCACCCTGTATTTTTACATTATGGGAATGCGGCAGTCGGTGCAGATGGTCCGCACCAGTGCGGGGATTTACCGGCCCGATCAGTACCTGCCCCTGGTCGAGGCGGCCATCAACGTCATTATGGGTATCATCCTGGTCAAGCCCTTTGGGGTCAACGGGGTGCTGATGGCAAACCTCATCGAGATGTTCATCATCCCTTTCTGGACTCATCCCTATATCATCTACAAAAATGTCTTTTTCCAAAGCGTCAAGACCTATTATCAGAGATATGTGCTCTATGCGGGCATTACCTTTGGCTCGCTGTTGGCGACACAGGGTCTTTGTTCCCTCCTGCCTGCCATGGGACGGTTTGTGACCCTAGTCGTCTATGCAGTTATCTGTCTGCTCGTCCCCAATGTTATCAACCTGGCTTTGTTTTATAGGACAGACGAGTTCCAGTATCTGTTCCGCACGACCACAGGGTTGCTCTCCCAGTTCAAAGAGGCGCTGAAAAAGAGAAAGCAGTCTGCTTAAGAGTGTACTTTCCCCAAAATAAAAAACTGGCCGTCGCCATGGCGACGGCCAGTTTTTTATTTGAAAGGATTTACAGAATGATGCTCTCCCCGGTCATCTCTTCGGGCTGGGGCAGCTCCAAAATCTTTAACATGGTGGGAGCGATGTCCGCCAGGCGGCCGCTCTCCCGCAGCTTGCAGTCGCCGCAGCCAATCACCGCAAAGGGCACCGGGTTGGTGGTGTGGGCGGTGAAGGGGGACCCGTCGGTGTCGTAGAGCTTATCGGCATTGCCGTGATCGGCAGTCAGCAGCACCGCGCCGCCCTTTTGCAGAATGGCGTCCACCAGCTGGCCCACGCCGTCGTCCACCGCCTCGACCGCCTTGACGGCCGCGTCGAAGACACCGGTGTGGCCGACCATGTCGCAGTTGGCGTAGTTGAGGATGATCACGTCGTACTTGTCCGAGGCGATCCGGGCCAGGGCCTCTTTGGTGACCTCCGGCTCACTCATCTCGGGCTGCAGGTCGTAGGTGGCGACCTTGGGCGAGTTGATCAGGGCCCGGTCCTCCCCTTCACAGACCTTTTCCACTCCGCCGTTGAAGAAGAAGGTGACGTGGGCGTACTTCTCGGTCTCGGCGATCCGCAGCTGGGTCAGCCCCTTCTGGGAGATGTACTCGCCAAAGGTGTTGGCCAGAGACTGGGGCTTAAAGGCCACATGGACCCCGGGCATGGTGGCGTCGTACTGGGTCATGCAGACGTAGTAGAGGGGGAAGCAGCCCTTGGCGCGGGCAAAGCCGTCAAATTTCTCGTCCACCAGGGTGCGGGTGATCTCCCGCGCCCGGTCGGGGCGGAAGTTGAAGAAGATCACCGAGTCGTCGGCGTTCATCCCGGTGTAGCCGGTGCAGACGGCGGGCACCACGAACTCGTCGGTCACCTCGCCCTTGTAGGAGTTGGGCATCACTTCCAGGGCGTCGGCGGCGACCCCTTTGGCGTCCACCATGGCCTGGTAGGCCTTCTCCACCCGCTCCCAGCGGTTGTCGCGGTCCATGGCGTAGTAGCGGCCCATGATGGTGGCGATCTTGCCCACGCCGATTTCCCGCAGCTTCTCGTCCAGGACCTTCACGTAGTCAGCGCCGGAGGAGGGGGGCACGTCCCGCCCGTCCATGAAGCAGTGGACCCAGACCTCTTTGAGGCCCTTCTTCTTGGCCAGCTCGATGATGGCGTAGAGGTGCTCGTTGTGGCTGTGGACCCCGCCGTCCGAGAGCAGCCCCATCACGTGCAGGGCGCTGCCCTTTTGCAGGCAGTTGTCCATAGCGCCCACCAGGGCCTCGTTTTCAAAGAAGTCGCCGTCGGCGATGGACTTGGTGATCCGGGTCAGCTCCTGGTAGACGATCCGCCCGGCGCCGATGTTGGTGTGTCCCACCTCGCTGTTGCCCATCTGCCCGTCCGGCAGGCCCACGTCCATGCCGGAGGCGCCGATCTCGGTGGTGGGATAGGTGGAGAAGATCTTGTCCAGGTTGGGGGTCTTGGCGGCTTTGATGGCGTTGCCGTAATCGCTGCCGTTGATGCCAAAGCCGTCCATGATGATGAGGGCCAGAGGTTTTTTCATAGTTGCGCTCCTTTTCAATGGATTGCGGCCGCGCCGACGGCGCGGCCGCAATCCGCTCTTTGTTGCTTTCCCTGTGGGGGATCTATTTGCTGGCGGCCTCCACGATCTGGCTGAAGGCGTCGGCCTTCAGGGAGGCGCCGCCGATCAGGCCGCCGTCCACGTCGGGCTGGGCCAGCAGTTCAGCGGCGTTGCCGGCGTTCATCGAGCCGCCGTACTGCACCACCAGGTGGCTGGCGGCCTCTTCGCCGTAGAGCCCGGCCACGGTGGCGCGGATGACGGCGCAGACCTCGCCGGCCTGCTCGGCAGTGGCGGTCTTGCCGGTGCCGATGGCCCAGACCGGCTCGTAGGCGATGATGATGGACCGCAGGCCCTCGGCGTCGATCCCCTGCAGGGCGACTTTGGTCTGCAGCGCCACCACCTCGGCGGTGATGCCCTGCTCCCTTTGGGCCAGCAGCTCGCCCACGCAGACGATGGGCTTCAGCCCGGCGGCCAGGGCAGCCTTGGTGCGCAGGTTGACCGTCTCGTCGGTCTCGGCAAAGTACTGGCGGCGCTCGCTGTGGCCCAGCACTACGTACTCGACCCCCATCTCGGCGAGCATGTCCGCGGCGATTTCGCCAGTGAAGGCGCCTGACTTCTCAAAGTGGCAGTTCTGGGCGCCCACCTTGACGTTGGTGCCGGCGGTGGCGGCCAGGGCGGTCTCCAAATCGGTGAAGGGCACGCAGACCACCACGCCGCAGTCGGCGCCTTTCACCAGGGGGCAGAGCTCCTCCAACAGGGCCTTGGCCTCGGCGCGGTTTTTGTTCATCTTCCAGTTCCCGGCGATGACCGGGGTGCGCAGGTTCTTATTCATACAGCAAATTCCTTTCTGGCGGTTTCCCTCTGTGAAAATGGCACGAAGGAAACCCCTCGTGCCATCTCTTCGCACAGCACAAGCCGGCCGGTTGGGCCGCGGTGCTCCCCCGCCGCAGCGAGCGGCGGGCTACTCGTCGATTTATTTGTCGTTGAGGCAGGCGATGCCCGGCAGCTCTTTGCCCTCCAGGAACTCGAGGGAGGCGCCGCCGCCGGTGGAGATGTGGCTCATCTTGTCGGCAAAGCCCAACTTGGTGACAGCCGCCACCGAGTCGCCGCCGCCGATGATGGAGATGGCGCCGCTGTCGGCCACGGCCTTGGCGATCTCCAGGGTGCCGTCGGCGAACGGGGCAAACTCAAACACGCCCATGGGCCCGTTCCAAATCACGGTGCCGGCGTCTTTCACGGCGTCGCAGAAGAGAGCGATGCTCTTGGGTCCGATGTCCATGCCCATCCAGCCGTCGGGGATGTTGTCGGAGTCCACCAGCTTCTTGCCGCAGTCCTCGGCAAAGTGGTCGCCCACCTGGTTGTCGATGGGCAGCAGGAACTTGACGCCCTTGGCCTCGGCTTTGGCCATCATCTCTTTGGCCAGCTCGACCTTGTCGTCCTCGCAGAGGGAGTCGCCGATGGTGAAGCCCTTGGCCTTGAAGAAGGTGTAGGCCATGCCGCCGCCCACGATCAGGGTGTCGACCTTTTCGAGGAGGTTGTTGATGACGCCGATCTTGTCGGAGACCTTGGCGCCGCCCAGGATGGCGACCAGCGGGCGCTTGGGGTTCTCCAGGGCGCCGCCCATGAAGTTGATCTCCTTCTGGATCAGGTAGCCGCAGACGGCGGGCAGGTACTCGGCCACGCCGGCGGTGGAGGCGTGGGCCCGGTGGGCCGCGCCGAAGGCGTCGTTGACGTAGACGTCGGCCAGAGAGGCCAGCTCTTTGGCGAAGGCGGGGTCGTTCTTCTTCTCCTCTTTGTGGTAGCGCACGTTTTCAAGCAGCATCACGTCGCCGTCTTTCAGCTCGGAGGCCAGTTTCTTGGCGTCGTCGCCGATGACGTCTTTGGCCATCTTGACCTCTTTGCCCAGCAGCTCGCTGAGGCGGGCGGCCACCGGGGCCAGGGAGAACTCGGGCTCCCAGCCCTCTTTGGGACGGCCCAGATGGGAGCAGAGGATCACCTTGGCGCCCTGGTCCACCAGGTATTTGATGGTGGGGAGCGCAGCGACGATCCGCTTGTCATTGGTGATGACGCCGTCTTTCAGGGGAACGTTGAAGTCGCAGCGGGCGAGAACCTTCTTGCCGGCTACATCGATGTCTTCAATGGTCTTTTTGTTCAGAGAGGTCATGTGTTTGCCACCCTTTCGTCTTTTCTTTTTATTGTGAATAAAAAAACAAACCGAGATACAGGGCCGCCCGCCGGGGCAGGCTGGTCCTTTTCTATTTTACACGATATCAGTGGGCTTTTCAAGGCGGTTTTCCCCTCGAAAGAGGGGCTTTTTTCGGGGATCCCGGGAGCCCGGACTCACCGCTTTTTGGCGCCCTTGACCAGCACTCCCACCACCTTGGGCCCCGCGTTGATGGCGATGCTGGCCCCGGCCTTGTAGCGGCCGGAGCAGCTGTAGCGGAATTTCTTCTCCAACTGCTCGGTCAGCTCGTCCCCGGGGGCGTCCAACTCCCCGCTGATGACCACAAAGGGGCTGCGCTCGGCCATCCGCTTCTCGGCCCAGCGGCAGAGGCCGGGGATGATGTTGGCGTCCCCCCGCACCTTCTCCACGATGTTCATCTCCCCCTGGGAGATCTGGAGGATGGGCCGCAGCCCCAGCAGTTCGCCCACAAAGGCGGCCGCGCAGCTGATGCGCCCCGACTTTTTGGCAAATTGGAGGGTGTAGACCGAAAAGTAGACCTCGGCGGTGTCAAACCAGTCCAACAGGTAGTCCCGCACCGCGGCGTAGCCCACCCCTTTTTGCACCATCCGCGCCGCCTCGGTCACCGGGAAGCCGTAGCCCAGGGAGTAGGTCTTGGAGTCGATGACCTTGATCTTCATCTGCGGCGCGTCGGGCTCCTCTTTGAACATGGCCTTGGCCTGCAGGGCCGCCTGGTACATGTTCGAGCCCTTGGAGTTGATGGTCACGTGGATCACGTGGGTGTACCCCTCCTGGGCGGCCCGCTCGTACTCCTCCAAAAACTGGTGGGCGGGGATGTGGCTGGTGGTGGGGATCTTGACGCAGCGGTCGAGCACGCCGTAGAACTCCTCCTTGGTGAAGTCCACTCCCTCCAAATACCCCATCCCGTCCACCTCGAGGGGGATGGGGAGGATGCGGATGCCCAGCTCCTCGGCAGTCTCCTGGGGGATGTCGCAAGCGGTGTCGGTGAGGATCAGCAGTTTTTCCATTTGGCACAACCTTTCGCAATCGGTTCTTGTGGTGGGGAGGGGGCCTAGCGGGCGTCCTCCCAGTTGTAGCGGGTCAGCTTTCCTTGCGAGTGCAGGGTGGGATAGCCCCACTGGCGCAGGACTTCGTACACCCCGATGGCCACCGTGTTTGACAGGTTCAGGCTCCGCGCCGCCGCCAGCATCGGCAGCCGGACGCAGGTGTCGGGGTGGGCGAAGAGCAGCTCTTCGGGCAGCCCGGCGTCCTCCCGGCCAAAGACCAGGTAGCAGCCGTCCGGGTAGGCCACGTCGCTGTGGACGGTCTGCCCCTTGGTGGTGAAGTAGTAAAAGGGGCCCTCGTTCTGGGCAGCGAAGTCCGCCCAGCCGTCGTAGTGGCGGATGTCCAGCAGATGCCAGTAGTCCAGCCCCGCCCGCTTGAGTTTCTTGTCGTCGATCTGAAAGCCCAGCGGCCCCACCAGGTGGAGCCGGGCGTTGGTCGCCGCGCAGGTGCGGGCGATGTTTCCGGTGTTTTGTGGGATCTGCGGTTCCACCAGCACGATGTTCAGCTCAGCCATGGCCGGCCCTCCTCTCCTCTCGGCAAATCAGTCGCCCGTCTTCCCCAGCCGCTCAAAGATGCCGGCCTTTTTGAGGATGGGCTCCAGCAGCGAGTAGAGCAGCAGCGAGACCACCACCGCGATGATCGCGTTGACCCCCGAGGTGAGGGCCTTGGTCCCCGCGGCCACCAGCACCGAGTCGAGCATCTTGCCCTGGAGCAGGGTCCCCATGAGGATGTTTTTGACGGTGTAGAGGACCACGTACAGCCCGGCGCCGGCAACGGCCCCGGCGGCGCGGCTGCCCTTGCCGCCCCGCTTGGCGATGGCGCCGCAGGTGGCGCCCATGGCGAATTTCATCAAAAAGGTGATGGGCGACTCGGCGATGTAGGCCGGGTCGAACAGGTCGTAGACCGCCGAGCCCAGGCCGGCCGAGAGGCCGCCCTTCAGGGGGCCGAGGATCATCCCCGACAGCAGGCACATCACGTTGCCCAGGTGGATCATGGTCTTGCCCAGCGGGGTGGGGATGTCGATGTGCAAAAAGGTGGCCACAAAGCACATGGCCCCCATCAGCCCCACCAGGGTCACGGTGTAGATCGAACTCTTGCGCTTCATTTTTACTCCTTCTTTTCGTGCAGAGATAGGGTTTGGCCGCTCCGCGGCCGGGAATGCTAAAAGGGTTCGGCCCGAGAGGGGCCCAGCGGCTCCAGCAGCTTGGGGAGGGCGGCTTCCACCAGCACCCCGTGCCGGGGGTCGGTGCCTGCGGCGGCGGTGAGGGAGATGGCCTCCTCCACAAACTGGGTGGCCCGCTGGGCGGCCTCGGCCAGGCTCTGCCCCGCCAGCAGCCCGCCGGTGAGCACGGCGGTGAAGATGTCGCCGGTGCCCGGGTAGGAGCCGGAGGCATACCGCCCGCGGATGCGGAAAAAAGTCTCCCCGTCAAAGAGCAGGTTGTAGCGGCCGCCGTCCATCTCGGCGCTGGTGATCACCGCCCGGCCCGCCCCCTGGGCGCAGAGGGTGCGCAGCCACTTTTTGGCGCTGAGGGGGGTGAAGCGGACCGGCCGGGTGAAGTCCATCCCCAGCAGCATGGCCGCCTCGGTGGCGTTGGGGGTGATCACGTCCCCCGCCCGGGCCAAACTCTTCATCTTGGCCCGCAGCGGCGGGGTGCAGGTGCGGTAGGGCTTTTGGTGGTCCCCCATCACCGGGTCCACCACCTTGAGCGCCTTGGGGTAGGCGTCAAAAAAGGCCTTGCAGCACTCGATCTGGCGGCTGTCCCCCAGAAAGCCCGAGTAGATGCAGTCGAAGTCCAGCCCCAGGGACTGGTAGTGGCGCAGGGCCGGCAGCAGGGAGTCGGTCAGGTCGGTGATGACCGGATTCCCCAGCCCCCCTGTGTGGGTCGAGAGGATGGCGGTCGGCACCGGGCAGACCTGCACCCCCATCACCGAGAGCACCGGGGTGATGGCGGTCAGAGAACAGCGCCCAAACCCCGACAAATCGTGAATGGCCAGCACCCGCTTGGGCGGGGAAACCAGGTGTTCCATAGGGCGCCTCCTTCCTTTTGTTCCAAAATTTACCTGCCCTTGACGGGCGGCGAGACTCTTTCATACACAGCCAGTATATCACAAAAGGGGTGGGCAATACTAGTTGTATCTCGACCTCGGCCGGCTCCGCCGGCGCGGGGCCGCAGGTACAAATGAAGGAACGTGGGGAGGCATTTTCTATGAAACACAGCGGACACACCGCCCGCAACGTGGCCATCGGCATGGCGCTGGGCGCCGTGGCGGCCACCGTTGGCACCGAGCTGATGCACACCAACAAGCGGCAGCTGAAAAAAACGGCCGGTCGCGCCATGAAGACCATGGGCAACGTGGTGGGGGAAATCTCCACCATGATGCGGTAGCTACACTGCCGAGAGACGGGCGAGGGAGAGGGCCGGATGACATGTCACCCGGCCCTCTTTTTTGCTAAGGCGAAAAGGTCTGCGCCGATCAGCCCTCCAGCGCTTCTCTCAGGGGGCGGTAGGCGGCGATCAGCCGCTCCAGGGTGAAGCGGGCGTTGGCAGGACTGGTGGAGGGGAGGGGGATGTCCTCCACCCCGGTCTGGGACAGGCAGTGGCGCTGGTAGAGGGCGTGCGCCTTGGCCCCGGTGGTGAAGACGGCGCGCACCCGAGTCTTTTGGAGCAGTCCGGCGATGTCGTTGGCCCGGGGGCGGCGGATGGTGGCGTCCGCCGCCCCTTCTATCTCGCAGGCGGCCAGCACGTCCCAGAGGGCGATGTGCCGGCGCAGGCAGAGCTGCTCTTTTGCCGCGTTCCCCTCGGGGACGGGCTCCCCCAGCACCCCGGCCACCACCCGCCAAAAGCGGTTTTGGGGGTGGCCGTAGTAAAAGCCGTTTTCCCTCGATTTGGGCGAGGGGATGGTCCCCAGGATCAGCACCTCGCTCTCGGGTGACCAGACCGGCAAAAAGGTGTGTTCTACCAACTGTCCCACAAAAAAACCTCCCTCTGCCGGGGCTGTCTATTCGCCCCGGCCCTCACATAGAAGTAGTATACCCCCCTTTCTGCCCCCGCGCAATCGGCGCAGGGCGATTGTGCAAACCGCCCCGCCGGGGTATAATGGGGAAAACGCCATGGGAGGGGATCGGATGAGCGAGCACAATGAGAGAGACGGGGTCGAGCGGCTGCGCCGCTGGGTTGACAGCTGTGACAACATCGTCTTTTTTGGGGGAGCGGGGGTCTCGACCGAGAGCGGCATCCCCGATTTTCGCAGCGAGGATGGCCTCTACCGCCAGCACTACGACTGGCCCCCTGAGACCATCCTCAGCGCCGGGTTCTTCGCCGCCCACCCGGAGGAGTTCTACCGCTTTTACCGGGAGAAGATGCTGGTCACCGGCGCCCAGCCCGGCCCGGCCCACCTGGCGCTGGCCGAGTTGGAGCGGCGGGGCAAGCTGCGGGCGGTGATCACCCAGAACATCGACGGGCTGCACCAAAAGGCCGGCAGCCGCCGGGTATACGAGCTGCACGGCACCATCTACCAAAACCGCTGTCTCTCCTGCGGGGCCCTCTGCGGGCCGGAGGGGCTGGGGGAGAGCGGCCTGCCCCGCTGCCGCTGCGGGGGCCTCATCAAACCGGAGGTGGTCCTCTACGGCGAGTCGCTGGACGGGGCGACCCTGCAGGAGGCGGTGGACGCCATCTCCCGCTGTGAGATGCTGATCGTGGGGGGCACCTCCCTGGCGGTCTACCCGGCGGCGGGGCTGCTGCAGTACTACCGGGGTCGCCGGCTGGTGCTCATCAACAGGAGCCCCACCCCCCAGGACGGGCGGGCAGACCTGCTCCTGCGGGGCTCCATCGGCCCGATCCTCACCGAGGCCATCCGCCCCCTGGGCGGGGAGGCGGCCCTGTGAGCGGGCAGCGCCGGGCCGATATCCGCATCGGGGCCCTGGTGGACATCGTCCTCAAAAAGGACCAGCGCACCGGCCGCCTGACCAGGGGACACGTCAAGCGGATATTGACGGGCAGCGCCACCCACCCCCACGGCATCAAGGTGATGCTGCGGGAGGGCGACCAGGTGGGCCGGGTGCAGGCGATTTTGGAGGAGAGCGATGAATAAGCTGCAGGGATTTTACAGGTTGCGCCAGGGCGGGCTGCCCGCCGTGCCCTGGCGGACCTTTTCCCCCGACACCCGGCTGGAGGAGGGCATCCTCTGGACGGTGCGCAGTGCCGTCGAGCGGGGGGACGACCAGAACCTGCCTCGGCTGGTGGGGGCCCCCGCCGCCGAGGCGGAGGCCTTTGCCCAGGGGCTCTTGGGGGAGTTGGGCCCCGGCGGGCTGGTGGTCTACTACCCCTATTTTGTGGCGGAGAAGAGCGGGGTGATCGAGCTCTCCCCCTTTCGCACCGTCATCGAGGCGGTGCGGGGCGACCTCTGGAACTTGGCCACCGGCGGGGAGCACGACGAGACGGTGGTCATCACCGACGAGGACGTGGAGGTGATGGGGGACGAGGGCTTTCTCTCCCCCGCCGAACTCGACGAGTTGGCCGACTGCGCCCTGCGGGCCCGCCGCCGCTTTCGGGGGGAGCTGGGTCGGGCCAGCGCCCTCTATCTGGAGTGGAGTTACGCCTGCAAGAGCGACCTGCAGAAGCGGCCTGCCGGACCAGCCCAGCTGGTTTTTTACGAGTTGCGGGCGGTCTGACCCCGCCGCTTTGGGAAAGTGTCTGTCAAATTTCTGACAAAGGTTTGTCGAAAGCGGGAATATTGTTGCGAAAAAGCCCTTCCTTGTGTATAATAGGGGTATTCTGAAGCGGGTTTGGCGGCGATCGCCCCCGCTTTGGGGAAAAGGAGGTCGATTTTTTGACTTGCCCGAATTGCGGCGTCGACAACGCCGAAAACAGCGCCTTTTGCAAGGCCTGCGGCGCCTCCCTCACCGGGGAGCAGCCCGCATCGCAGGCGGCATGCCAGGGCGAGGCGATGCCCTCTCCCTACCAGCCGCCGGTCTACTCGATGTACGCCCCCTACCTGCCCGCCCCCCGGCGGGAGTACACCTGGAAAGACATCTGCACCATTGTCGGGTTCATCAGCTCCATTGCGGGGCTGTTCACCTTCTGGGTGGTGCTCTGCCCCATGGGGCTGCTCACCAGCTGCCTGGGGTACCGGGGCAACCGCACCAGGGGCCTGGCTGTGGCGGGCATCATCATCTCGCTGCTGGCCATCGCCATCAAGATCGGCTTTATCCTCTACCACCTGGACGTTCTCCCCTCCTGGCTCACCGACGGAGCTTTGTAGGGGGATTGACTGTCAGACACCCGCCGCCAATGGGGCGGTGGCTTTTGAAAGGAGAAAATGCAGATGAAATGTAACAAATGCGGCAGTGAGCTGGAGAGCGGCGCCAAGTTCTGCGCCGTCTGCGGCGAACCGGTCCCCCAGGCCCCCGAGGGCGACGGCGCGGCCCAGCAGCCCTACCAGAGTGCCCCCCAGCAGCAGCCCACCTACAACTACGGCGCCCCCCAGCAGGACGCGAGCTACAGCTACGGCGCGGCCCAGCCCCAGGCATCCCCGGTCTACGCCAACGTTCCCCCGGTCAGCGGCACCGCCTACCTGGTGTGGTCCATCATCGTGACCATCTTCTGCTGCCTGCCCCTGGGCATCCCCGGCATCGTCTTCGCCTCGAAGATCGACAAGCTGGCCGCCATGGGCGACCTGGCCGGCGCGCAGGACGCGGCCAAGAAGTCGAAGATGTTCTCCATCATCGGCGCCGTCGTGGGCGCGGTGGTCATCATCGTCTCGATCATCTTCTACGTGGCCGTCATCAGCGCTGCGGTCAGCGGCAGCTATTACTACTATTAAACACCCGGGGCCGTCGGGCCCCTCGGCAGGTGCCGCGGCGGCTTTCCGCCGCGGCATTTTTGCGCCCGTTTGCCCCTGGAGGGGTGGGGCAGTTGCCAAAACGGCGCACTTTCGGGTATACTAACACGGTATGTTCTTTGGCCCGGCAGCCGGTTTTGCCGGGCGGAAAGGGAGTGTTTGCAGTGACAGGAGAGACTGCGCGGCTGCGGCTGCGCCCCCTGACCGAGTCGGATGCCGACGCGGTGTTCTCTCTGACCAGCGACGCCGAGGTGGCCCGCTTCATGCGCTTTTCGAGACAGCGGGAGCGGGGTGAGGCGGTCCAGCTCATCCGGGGCTACCTCGCCTCGGGCGGCTGGGCCTTCGCCATCGAGCGAAAGGCGGACGGGCGGTTTGTGGGGGTCTACGCCGTCCGCCCCAGCGAGGGCGACCCCGCCCGCTGGGACATGAGCACCTTCACCGCCAAGGACTGCTGGAACCAGGGCTATTCCAGCGAGGTGCTGGGCGAGATCGTCCGCCTGGCAAGGGAGGAGCTGCCGGGGATCACCCTGGTGGGCCACGTGGTGGCCGAAAACCGGGGGTCGCGCCGGGTACTTGAAAAAAACGGTTTTTCCCACACCGAGACCCTCCATTTCCCCAACATGGAGGGGGAGGGGCTCTGCATCTACCAGCTCGCCCTCTGACCCCCGCCCGAACCATCTTGCAAAGGAGTTTTCTATGAGCGCCCTCTTCGCCTTTTTCGACGCCGTCTCCCAGGCTTTTCGCAGCTTCCTGGGGGCTGCCAACGACTTTTTGTACAGCTTTATCCTCATCTTTTTGCTGGTCATCGCCGGGCTCTACTTCACCGTTCGCACCCGGTTTGCCCAGTTTCGGCTGCTGCCCGACGCCATCCGCTCCATGACCGAGCGCCGGGAGAAGGGGACGGTCTCCTCCTTTCAGGCGCTGATGATCTCCACCGCCTCTCGAGTGGGCACCGGCAACATCGCCGGGGTGGCCACCGCCATCGCCCTGGGGGGTGCGGGGGCCGTCTTCTGGATGTGGGTCATGGCCCTGGTGGGGGCCGCCTCCGCCTTTGCCGAGAGCACCCTCGCCCAGATCTACAAGGTGCGGCGGGACGGCGAGTACCGGGGCGGCCCGGCCTACTATATTCAAAAGGCCCTGGGCAAGCGCTGGCTGGGGGTCCTGTTTGCCGTCCTCCTCATCGCCTGCTTTGCCTTTGGCTTCAACGGGCTGCAATCCTACACCATCACCTCGGCCTTCGCCCCCTACTTCGGGGCCTCGCTGGCCCCCTACGCCCCGGCCATCATCGGCCTGGTGCTGGCGGCGGGCACCGCCCTGGTCATCTTCGGCGGCACCCAGCGCATCGGCTTCATCACCTCCTTCATCGTCCCGGTGATGGCCATCATCTACATGGCCCTGGGCTTTGTCATCATCGGCCTGAACATCCAAAAGCTGCCCCAGGTCCTCTCCCTCATCCTCTCCCAGGCCTTTGACCTGCGGGCCATTGCCGGCGGCTTTGCCGGCTCGGCCATCGTCATCGGCATCAAGCGGGGGCTCTTCTCCAACGAGGCGGGGATGGGCAGCGCCCCCAACGCCGCCGCCACCGCCCAGGTCTCCCACCCGGTGAAACAGGGCACGGTGCAGGTTTTGAGCGTCTTTATCGACACCCTGCTCATCTGCACCACCACCGCTTTCATCCTCCTCTTCTCCGGGGTGCAGGGGTCGGAGAGCCTCAACGCCCTCCCCTTCGTGCAGGCGGCGGTGGGCAGCCAGGTGGGGCAGTGGGGCGTCGGCTTCATCGCCTTTTCGGTGCTGGCCTTTGCCTTTAGCTCCATTGTGGGCAACTACTGCTATGCGGAGGGGAACCTCCTCTTCATCCGGGACAACAAGGCCCTCCTCACCGCCTTTCGCTGGGTGGCGGTGGCCGCCGTCTTCTTCGGCGCCCAGGCCGACTTCGCCACTGTCTGGGACCTGGCCGACGTCCTCATGGGGCTGATGGCCATCGTCAACATCGTCTCCCTCTTCGCCCTGTCGAAGACCGTCTCCCTGGCCGAGCGGGACTACACCCGCCAGAAGAGGGAGGGCAAGGGCAAAGACCCGGTCTTTCGCCCCGCCCAAATCGGCATCACCGGCACCGACTGCTGGGAGGATGGCACCCAGCAATGACCCGCTTTGCAAAAAAGGGGGGCCGCTCATCGCGAGCGGCCCCTCTCTTTTTGTTTTAGGCGTGGCGGATTCCTGCGTGGCGGGCGATCTCCTCGTCCAGGGTGCAGAGGTCGTCGACCGACAGCTCGTCCACCCGGCGGTGGCCGCAGATGCGGCAGAAGGTCTTGATCTCCTCGCAGCTGCCCCGCAAAAACCGCTCCACCCGCCGGGCGCCCTCCTCCCCATCCAGCCGCTTGCGGAGGACGGGGTCCTGGGTGGCGATCCCCATGGGGCAGCGACCGCTGCCGCAGATGCGGTACTGGCGGCACCCCAGGGCCATCAGCGCCGAGGAGGCGATGGCCACCGCGTCGGCCCCCATGGCCAGGGCCTTGGCGAAGTCGGGGCCGGTCCGCAGCCCCCCGGTGATCACCAGCTCCATCTCCAGCCGGTGGCTGTCCAGGAACCGGCGGGCCCGGTGCAGGGCGTAGATGGTGGGCAGGCTGGTGCTGTCCCGCAGAAAGCGGGGGCTGGCACCGGTGGCCCCGCCCCGGCCGTCAATGGTGATGAAATCCGCTCCCGACTGGGCGATGAAGGCCAGGTCCTCCTCCAGGTGGCCGGCGGCGATCTTCACCCCGATGGGCCGCCCCTGCGAGCGGTCGCGCAGCCGGCTCACCAGGGCCCGCAGGTCGCCGGGGGTCTCGATGCCGGGGAAGCGGGAGGGGCTGTGGATGTCCTCCCCTACGGGCTTGCCCCGTAGGGCGGCGATCTCGGCGGTTACCTTCTCCCCCGGCAGGTGGCCCCCCATCCCCGGCTTGGTCCCCTGGCCGATCTTGATTTCGATGGCGGCGGCCCGGCGCAGGTTCTCGTCGGTGGCGCTGTACCCGTTGGGGGGGTACTCGTAGAGGTAGGTGGCGGCGGCCGCCTGCTCCTCGGGCAGGATGCCCCCCTCCCCCGAACAGGCGGCGGTGCCGGCGGCAGTGGCCCCCTTGGCCAGGGCGACCTTGGCCTCCCGCGACAGGGCGCCGAAGGACATGTGGGAGATGTAGAGGGGCATGGAGAGGACCATCGGCTTTTGGGCGTGCCGCCCGATCACCGTCTCGGTCGCCACCGGCTCCTCGTCGAGCAGGGGCAGCCTCGCCAGCTGCCCGCCCAGGAAGAGGATGTCCTCCCACCGGGGCAGGGGCAGGGTGGTGGCCATGGCCGCCGTCTCGCTCACCCCGGTGCGGGCCAGGCGGTCGATTTCCGCCAGGTGGGGGTCGGCGTCGGGGCTCCCCGGCGCCGACCCCTCCTCTCCGCCCGCCGGCGGTGGCGCTTCCTCCACCCGCTCAAACAGCGCCTTGGGGGCGGTGCAGCGGGGGCAGCGCCACCCCTCCTCCAGCTGGGCAAAGGGGCGGCCCTCCTCCCCCTCGTCATAGATATATCCGCAGACAGAACACCGGTATTTGGCCATGGGGACATCCCTCCTTTTGTCCATTGTACCCCGCCCCCGCCCAAAGCGCCAGGGCGCCGGCCGCACCTTGTGGAGAAGGGCGAAAAGCGTCCCCTCTTTTTGGGCAGAACGCGCTGATTGGGCGTTTGTCCCCTTTTTTTGCAAAGGCCGATTGCGCCCCGGCGTTTTTCCGTGCTATCATAGAACCGGCAATACCCCAACCGGAAAAAAGGACAGGAGGAAATAGGCAGAAATGAGCACCCTCTACATTGTCGCCGGGCTGCCCGGAACCGGCAAGACCACCCTTTCCGAGTACCTGCAAAGGGAGCTGGGCGTCCCCCTCTTTTGCAAGGACAAGATGAAGGAGATCCTCTTTGACGTGGTGGGCTTTCAGTCCCCCCAGGGCAAGGAGCAGCTGGACCGCGCCAGCACCGAGATCCTCTACTACGACGCCCGCCGCTGCCTGGAGGCCGGGGGCGACGCCATGATCGAGAGCAACTTCAAGGCCTGCGATCTCCCCGACGTGGAGAAGCTGGCCGCCGAGTTTGGCTGCCGCTGCGTCACCCTCTATCTCACCGGCAACCTGCGGGTCATCTTCGACCGGCTCTGCGCCCGCAACCACGCCCCCGACCGCCACCCGGCCCACGCCATCGACGACCACTACCCCCTCCTCCCCGGCGAGAGCGACCCCGCCACCATCTTGGAGGACTGGGACGAGTTTGAGGCCATGGTGACGAGCTGGGAGGTGGAGAAATTCCACCTGGGCCCGGTGGTCACGGTGGACACCACCGACTTTTCCAAAGTCGACTTCCCGTCCGTGCTGGCAGAGCTGCGGGCCTGCCTGCAATAACCGTACAGAGAAAAAGGAGGAACCAGACCAATGGCAATCAACTACCGCCCCTTCCCCAAGGACTTCATGTGGGGGGCCTCCACCAGCGCCTACCAGGTGGAGGGCGCCGCCGAGGAGGACGGCAAGGCCCTCTCCCAGCAGGACGTCATCAACCGCCGCCCCGGCGTGGCCGACGCCTCCCTGGCCAGCGACCACTACCATCGCTTTAAGGAGGACGTGGCCCTGATGAAAGAGCTGGGGATGACCTCCTACCGCTTCTCCATCTCCTGGTCGCGGGTCTTCCCCCAGGGAAATGGGGAGCCCAACCCCAAAGGGGTGCAGTTCTACCGCGACCTCATCGACGAGCTGCTGGCAAACGGCATCACCCCCATCCCCACCCTCTACCACTACGACATGCCCCTGGCCCTGGTCGAAAAGTACGACGGCTGGATCAGCAGGGAGAGCGTGAAGGACTTTGCCCACTACGCCCGCTTCATCATCAACGAGTTCAAGGACAAGGTCAAGTACTGGACCACCATCAACGAGCAGAGCATCATCGTTCAGTTCTGGACCCAGAAGTGCCTGATCCCCGAGAAGTACCTGGACGACCCCCAGATCCGCTACCAGATCAACCACCACCTCAACCTGGCCCACGCCATCGCCTGCAAGCTGGTGCACGAGCTGGTCCCCGGCGGCATGGTGGGCGCGGCCATCAACACCGCCCCCATCTACGCCCTGACCTCCAAGCCCGAGGACGCGCTGGGGATGCTCAACGCGGTGGACTTCCGCACCCTCTTCTACTTAGACGTCTACTTCAAGGGGGAGTACAGCAAGGCCTCCATGATCTACCTGGAGGAGCACAACATGGCCCCGGTGATCGAGGAGGGGGATCTGGACCTCTTTAAAGAGGGGTACTCCGACTTCCTGGCCTTCAACTACTATTCCAGCGACTGCGCCCGCAGCGCCGGCGACGCCACCGAGCGCACCGAGCAGGGGGTCAACTGGACCGGCAAGAAGGGGGAGATCGAGTCCTACGAGACCGAGCCCGACTTCTTCCAGATCGTCCGCAACCCCGCCTGCGACACCACCGATTGGGATTGGGCCATCGACCCCGTCGGCCTGGAGTTCATCCTCCGCGACATCTACGCCCGCTACGGCAAGCCGCTGATGATCACCGAAAACGGGATGGGCGCCTACGACACCCTCACCGACGACAAAAAGGTGCACGACAGCTACCGCATCGACTACCTGCGTGCCCACATCCAGGCCATCCAGCGGGCCATGCACTACGGCGTCGAGGTGTTGGCCTACAACCCCTGGTCGTTCATGGACCTGCTCTCCACCTCCAACGGCTACAAAAAGCGCTACGGCTTTGTCTACGTGGACCGGGACGAGGAGGGCGGCAGCTGCGAGCGCATCAAGAAAGACAGCTACTACTGGTACCAAAAGGTCATCGCCACCAACGGCGCCGACCTGGACTAAAAGCCCCGCCCCTGGCGGCGGGGCCGAGAGAGGAGGGGACAGCTGTGCCCAAGCGCTGCGTCATCTGGGACTGGAACGGCACCCTCTTTGACGACCTGGACGTCTGCATCCGGGTGGAAAACGAGCTGCTGGCGGAGCGGGGACTCCCCCGCATCCCCAGCCGGGAGGCCTACCTGCAGGTGTTCACCTTCCCGGTGCGGGACTACTACCAGCGGCTGGGGTTTGACTTTTCCGCCGAACCCTACGAGGCGGTGGCGGCCGACTACATCCGCCGCTACGAGGCCGCCTGCTCCGCCTGCGCCCTCTGCCCGGGGGCGGAGGAGGCGCTTGCCGCCTTAGAGGAGCGGGAGCTCTGCCAGGTGCTGATCTCCGCCTCCGGGCGGCGGAGTTTGGCCCACCAGATGGCGCCCTTCTCCATCGCCTCCCGCTTTTCGGCCATCCTCGGGGTGGAGCACGACCTAGCCCACGGCAAGCGCGGCCTGGCGGAGGGCTGGCTGGCCCAGAGCGGTTTTTCGCCCGACCAGCTGGTGGCTGTGGGGGACACCCTTCACGACCTGGAGGTGGCCCGCGCCCTGGGCTGCGACTGCATCCTAGTGGAGGGCGGCCACCAGAGCCCCGCGGCGCTGCGGGCCTCGGGGGCGCCGGTCATCCCCACCCTCGTCCAGCTGCCCGCCGCAATTGACAGCCTAGGAAAATAGCGGCCTTTTGCCCAAAAATAAAGAGAGAGCCGGCGGTCAAAGGACCGCCGGCTCTCTCTCTTTGTGGCATTCACGCCCCCCTCTCCAGTTTTGCCGGGAGAGACAAATGGCATTGGTATACGGTTTTTATGAAGGGAAGGGGGTCGAGAGCGCAAAGGAAGGCAATTCGCTGGGGATGGGCGGCGCGAACCGCGCTCCCGGATCGCTGGGCTGCCGGTGTCAGCGGGTGCAGCGCGCTCCCGAAATTTCGGTGCCCCTTGCGGCGCAGAGGCGGTACGAGCCCCTTTTCGGACTTGTGCCGGCCAGCCGTTTCACCGGCGGCTTTGTTTTTTTGCAGACAAAAACCTCTTCACTCCACCCGGATTTCGATGCGGGTCAGGTAGCGCTCGGGGTCCCTGGTCGAGTCCGCCGACAGCAGCCGCGACTCGTAGCTGCCGCTGGCGATTTGCAGCCCCTTCCGGGCGATGTAGGACAGCAGCAGGCCGTAGCTCTCCCAGGCCGAGTCGTAGTACCCCCGGTGGTGGATGATGGCCCAGCGACCCGCCGGTTCCAGGTGCTCCTTCTCGTCGCCGGTGGGGGCGGGGTGCTCCATGGCGTAGTAGCTGGCGCTGAAATAGTCCCCCGCCTCCAGCCGCTCCCGCGAGACCCCGGCCCCCGACGAGTTGCCCTGCCCGTACTGGTGGGCCCGGCAGTAGCGGGAGAGGACGGCGGCGGTCTGGGCGTAGCTGGCCGGGGTGATGGGGGCGGAAAAGGGCTCCAGCAAAAAATGGCGCGGCCCCCGCCGCTCCACCCAGGGGGAGAAGGGCGGGTGGCTCTGGGCCAAGAGGGCCAGCTGTCGCTTCCGTCGCACCGATTCCCGCAGGTACTCCAGCCGCTCGATCTCCCGGTCCAGGTGGCGCTCCTCCTCTTCCAGCAGGGGGAGGAGCCCGCCCCCCTCCCCCTCCAACAGGCGGCTGCGGATCTCCGCCAGGGGGGCCCCCAGGTCCCACATGGTGAGGATGGTCTCCAGCTCGTCGTACTGCAGGTGGGAGTAGTAGCGGTAGCCGTTTTCACCCACCACCTGGGGGGAGAAGATGCCCTCCCTGTCGTAGTAGATTAAAGTTTGGCGGGAGACCCCGCACATCTGGGCGAACTGGCTGACGGTAAAGAGGGAGCGCCTGCCTTTTTCCACAAAATCCCCTCCGATTCTTTGTGCAAAAAATATCCGTAAATCCGATTGACTGTATAGTTCCTATATAGTTTATCATACATTCAGGAAAAGAAAAAGGAGGATGCTCGATGAAATCGATTCCCGCCGTTTTGTTGGTGGACACCGGGGTGGACGACGCCTTTGCCATCGCCCTGGCGGCCCGCAGCCCGCAGATCGACCTGCTGGGGCTGGTGGCCTCGTTTGGCAACAGCAAGCTGGAAAACACCCTGCAAAACACCCTCTGGCTCACCCAGCTGCTGGGGGTGCAGACGCCGGTCTGCAAGGGGTCGGCCCACGCCTTTTGCGAGCCCGACTGGGTGCCGGAGGAGGGGGTCGTCAACTGCCACGGCGACCGGGGACTGGGCCCGGTGGTGGCCCCCGCCACCCTTGCCGCCACCCCCGCCAGCGAGGACGCGGTGGCCTTTTTGGCCGGTATCCTGGAGAGGAGCGAGGAGCCGGTGGCCCTCATCCCGGTGGGCCCCCTCACCGACGTGGCCCGCTTTGTGGTGGCCCGCCCCGACCTCATCCCCAAGATCCGGGTGATCTCCCTCATGGGGGGCGCGGGCCGGGGCGGCAACGTCACCCCCTTTGTCGAGGCCAACATCTCCAGTGATCCGGAGGCGGCCGCCACCGTCTTTGGCTGCGGGGCACCCATCGTCATGTGCGGCCTCGACTGCACCCGGGACTGCGTGGTCACCGCCGCCATGGTCGAGGAGCTGCGTGCCGAAAGCGAGGGCGAACTGGCCCAGGTCCTCTGCGACAGCGGGGCCTTCTACCTCTCCATCGACGAACTGCTCCACGACCCCCTGGCCGTGGCCTGCCTCATCGACGAGGGGGTGCTGCGGACGGAGGAGCACTACGTGGACATCTGCCTGACCCCCGGCGAGCACCGGGGTCAGACGGTGGTGGACTGGGAGGACCGGCTGGGCCGCCCTGCCAACGTGCAGGTGGGGGTCGCCGCCGACCCCCAGCGCTTTTGGCAGCTGGTCTCGGCCGCGGTCAAGGGCACCCTCTAGACGGGCACACCGCCTGTTTTGCGGCGGGCAGCCGCCGGAAAGGAATGTGAAAAGATGAAACCGATCCCCGTTATTTTGGACGTGGACACCGGAGTGGACGACGCCGTCGCCATCACCCTGGCCGCCCGCTGCCGATCCATCAAGCTGCTGGGGCTGGTGGCCTCCTTCGGCAACCGCCCCCTGCACTACACCCTGCGCAATACCCTCTGGCTCAAGGAGCTATTGGCCCTGGATGTGCCGGTCTGCAAGGGGGCGGCTGTCCCCCTCTGCCAGCCCGACCGCCCCGAACCCGAGGACAGCGAGCACATCTTCCACGGCAAGGAGGGGATGGGGAACGCCGTTCCCCCGCCGTCCCTCGCCGCCGCCCCCGACAGCGACGACCCGGTGGCCTTTCTGGCCGACTTGCTGGAAAAAAGCGAGGAGCCGGTGGCCCTGGTGCCGGTGGGCCCCCTCACCAACCTGGCCCGCCTGGTCACCGCCCGCCCCGACTTGATCGAGAAGATCCGGGTGATCTCCCTCATGGGGGGCGCGGCCAAGGGGGGCAACGTCACCCCCTATTCCGAGGTCAACATCTACAACGATCCCGAGGCGGCCGCCACCGTCTTTGCCTGCGGGGCCCCCATCATCATGTGCGGGTTGGATTGCACCAGAGACTGTTACCTCACCGACGGGGAGCGGGCACAGCTGCGCCAGGCCCACCGGGACCCCCTCTCCCAGGTCCTCTGCGACGGGCTGGAGTGGTACGCCGCCTCCAACGCCCGCTTTGGCGAGAACTGCGTCATCCACGACGCCCTGGCGGTGGGCTGCCTGGCCTACCCCGAACTGCTGCACACCAGCCCTTACTATGTGGACATCTGCCTGACCCCCGGCGAGCACCGGGGCCAGACGGTGGTCGACTGGGAGGGCGCCACCGGCCGGGCGGCCAACGTCCAGGTGGGTCTGCGGGCCGACCGCGACCTCTTCGTCCAGCTGGTGCAAAAGAGCTTTGAAGGCGCCTTCTAGCGCCCTTCAAATACACAATCACCTCTCCCATATCAGGGGGCGGGGCCTGCCAGCCCCGCCCCCTCTCGCGTTTGCCGAAAAAGGGACAAAAAAGGGGGGCGCGACAGCAGTTGTCGCGCCCCCCTTTACAGGTGGCAATTTGACCGGTGGCTTACTTGCCGGCGGCCTGGTCCATCTCGTAGAGCTTTTTGATGGTCTCGCAGCCCATCAGGGACAGGGTCTTGATGTTGTCCTCGCTGTGGTCGAGGGCCTGCTCGGGCTCGTACTCGCCCTCGTCCTCCTGGGAGTCGATGATGTTGTCCAGGGTCACGGCCATGGCGCCGCCGCGCAGCCCCCAGATGCGGGTGAGCACCAGCACGATGCTGGTCTCCATCTCGCCGCCCATGACGTTGAGTCTCTTCAGGTCGGGGTAGAAGTTCTCCCAGCGGGACTGCCAGAAGCCGTTAAAGGCGCTGCCCGGCTTCGGGTAGTTGGCATAGAAGGTGTCCTGGGTGCGGGTGGTGCCCACGTGGTAGGGCAGGCCCAGCTCCTTGGCGGCCCGGACGGCGGCCTCGACGGTGTCGTGGTCGGCCACGGCGGGGAAGGGGCCGGGGGCGTAGTGGTAGGAAGTTCCGTCGTAGCGGCAGGCGGAGTCAAAAATCTGCATGTCGCCCTTCTTCACGTAGTCCTGGAAGGTGCCGCAGGTGCCGATACGGATGAAGTTCTTCACCCCGCAGCGGGCCAGCTCTTCCATGGCGATGGCGGTGGAGGGGCAGCCCATACCGGTGCTGGTGCAGGAGATGGGGACGCCCTTGTAGACGCCGGTGTAGGTCACGTGCTCCCGGTTGTCGGCCACGAAGTGGGCCTCATCCCAGTAGCTGGCAACGATGGGTACCCGCTTGGGGTCGCCGGGCAGCAGCACGTAAGGGGCCACATCTCCCTCTTTGATTTTCAGGTGGTATTGAAGAGACATTGAATCTTCCTCCTAGACGTTTTATTCCAGGCGGTCGCCCGCCCGTTTTACAAAGTGAGACGCCATCTTCGCAAGCGTTTTCTCCACCTCCATCATAGCCGGAGAAGGGGCGTTTGTAAAGACGAAAAAAGAGACTTTTTGTTTTTGAAGGGAGAATTTGCCGGGCCGTCTAGGCCTCGGCTCCCGCCTCTTCGGGGGCCTCTTCCCCGCTGTCGGAGACGATGGCCTTCTCCTTCCAGCCGCCCTGGAAATACCGCCAGAAGGCGATGATCACCTCGGTCAGAGAACCGAGGGCGATGGAGAACCAGATGGCGGCAAAGCCCACCTTGGGGGCCAGGGCGAAGACGCAGATGGTGCGCAGCACCATCCCCGTGAGGGTGCAAAAGACCAGCAAATTCATATCTCCCGCGCCCTTGAGCATCCCCTCGCCGGTGAACATCAGTCCCTGGATGAAGAGGACAAAGGCCATGTGCACCAGGTGATAGGTGCCCCAGTTGATGACCTCGGCGGCGCCCTCCACCTCGCGGTTGACGAAGATGCCCACCAGGTTGGGCCCAAAGAGGAGCAGCAGCACACAGGAGGCGGCGGCGAAGATCAGCACCATGATGAGGGCGCTCTTGAAGCCCTTTTTCACCCGCTCCATCTTCCCGGCACCGATGTTCTGCGCCACAAAGGTGGAGACGGCCATCCCCAGGTTCATGATGGGCATGCCGGCGATAGACTCGATCTTGTTGGCGGCGGTGTAGCCGCTCACCAGCATCGGCCCAAAGCCGTTGATCACCGTCTGGCAGAGGACCGAGCTGATGGAGACCGAGAGCTGCTGCAGCATGGAGGGGATGGCCAGCCGCACGATGGTGCGCAGCATCTCGGTGCTGAAGACCAGGTGGTCCGCCCGCTTTTCAAACTGCCCCAAGCGGTTCATCAGGTGGATAAAGGAGAAGACCGCGCAGATGCCCTGGGCGATCATGGTGGCCCAGGCCACCCCGGCGACCCCCATCCCGAACTGGATGACAAAGAGCAGGTCCAGCCCGATGTTCAGGAAGGAGGAGAGGATCAGGTAGTACAGCGGGGTCTTGGAGTCCCCCAGCGCCCGAAAGGTGCCGGCGATGGTGTTGTACATGAACATGAAGGTCAGGCCGAGAAAGTAGATGAACAGGTACTCGGTGGCCATGTCGATGGTCTCGGGGGAGGTGCGCATCCACTTGAGCACCGTCCCCGAGGCGGCCATCCCCAAAATCGAGAGGGCGATGGAGACCACCAGGTTGAAGATCAGCGAGGTGGTCACCGACATCCGCACCGAGCCGTAGTCCTTGGCCCCCAGATACTGGCTGGTGACCACCGAACAGCCCATCCCCAGGCCGCTGGCCACCGCGATGGCCACAAAGACGATGGGGAAGGTGCAGCCCACGGCCCCCAGGGCGCTGGGGCCCACAAAGTTGCCCACCACGATGGAGTCGACCATGTTGTACAGCTGCTGGAACAGGTTGCCCAGGAACATGGGCAGGGTAAAGAAAAACAGGGTTTTGGCAATCGGCCCCTTGGTCATGTCGGTATGCCGTTTTTTGGGCCGGGCAATCGCTTCTGCCATTTCACATCCTCCTCTTTTTTCCGCCTGTCGGCGCGCAGACCGCCCCTCCCCAAAGGGGTCTTTCCACAAAAAGGGGGCGGGCGCCCGGGCGCAGCTGCGCCAGATGCCCGCCACCATACCGTCTGCGATCGCGCCGCCCTCTGCGGGCGGAAATTGCGTTGTTTTTACGTTCTCTTCTATGATATCAAGTTGGACAAACCCTGTCAACGGCAAAACCCCAGACTTGTGCTTTCGCCAAAAACTGGTACAATGATTTTATCCAACTGTACAAAAAATTGCCCTGCTTAAAAGAGGGGAGAGGGGGAAGAGCGCCGTGAGGAGAAGGGGGGAGCGCGCCCGGCTGCTGTGCGAGGGGGCCCGCCGCCGCTACCAGCTGGTGGGGGCGGCGCTGTTGGGCTACGCCCTCCTCCCCCTGGCGCTGGGGTTCCTCTCCCTCCTCGGCTGGGAGATCACCTCCCTCCTGGGGGGGAACACGGCCCCCGGCGACCCCAGTCCCACCTGGCAGGGGGCGGCCGGGCTGCTCTCGGCCCTCCTTTCGGGCGCATTGCCCTTTTGGTGGCTGCGCCGGCAGTTGGGGCTGGCCCCCGTCTGGCGCCGGACCCAACTGCCGGCGGGGATGTGGCGGCGCTTTGGGGGGCGCTGTCTGGTGCTCTTGGGGCTCAACACCCTCGCCACCGCTGCGGCCGAGGCGCTGGCCGGGCTGCTTCGGGGGTGGGGACTGGCCCCCGTCAGCCCCGACTTCTCCCTCACCGGGGGTGCGCCCGCTCTCTTTTTGCTGCTGACGGCGGTGGCGGCGGCCCCCCTGGTGGAGGAGTACGCCTTTCGCGGGGTGCTGCTGCGGGCCCTCGCCCCCTGCGGCCGCCGCTTTGCCATTGTCGTCTCCGCCCTCCTCTTCGCCCTGGCCCACGGCAACCTGCCCCAGGGACTGCCCGCCTTTGTCATCGGGCTCTATCTGGGGTATCTGGCCGACCAGACCGGCTCCCCCCTCTACACCGCCGCCCTCCACCTGCTCAACAACGCCGTGGCCCTGGCCCTCCCCCTGCTGGAGGGGGGCTGGGCCCTCCTCTACCTGTTGGTCACGGCCGGGGCGGCGGCGGTGGCGGCCGTCCTCTACGGCGGCAGGCTCTTCTGCCGGGAGGTCGCCCTTCCCCCAAACGACCCCGCTGTCCCGCGGGAGTGGCGGTGGCCCGCCCTGCTGCGCAGCCCGGCGATCTGGCTGGCCCTGGGCTACTACCTGCTGGGCTTCATCCTCTCCACCCTGCCGTGAGAGAAAGACAAAAAAGGGGGGGCGCCTGCAGGCGCCCCCCTTTTTTGTCGTTTTTTTCTCTATTCCGGCATCTCCGGCACCTTGCCGGCGGCAAATTCTTTGACCATGATCCCCTTGATCAGCTCGGTGGCGCGCTCTTTTTTGCAGGAGCAGAGGTAGCGCACCCCCTGCAACAGGTACATCAGCCGGGTGTCCGGGTCGTCGGGGAAGTAGGTGCGGCTGTCGCGGTAGGCGGCCATCAGCCGGTGGCAGTTGGGGTCGCCCATGCCGATGTCCTCGATGGACATGATGACCATCCGCTTGAAGAAGTACTCCTCAAAATCCCGCCCGGAGAGGAAGCCGTCGCAGGCCACCATCAGGGCCTCGTGCTCCATGGCCCGGCGGATGCACTTTTGGAAGGCGGCCAGGATCAGGTCGGCGGAGACCCCGCTGCGGGCGTTGAAGTGCTCCCAGGCGATGTAGCCGGGGGCCTTGTACTTTTCGCCGTGGCCGTATTCGGGGGTCAGGATCTCCCGCAGCCGGGCGATGTAGGGCTCGGCCACCCCCTCCAGGGCGGGCACCACCTTGGAGCCGCCGTCGGGGTCGAGGAAGTCCAGCGGGGTGCGACCCCACTCTACCCCCAGGCGGGTGTGGTGGTCGTAGCAGAAGTCGGGGATCACCGGCTGCGCGCCCCCGTCCAGGGCGCTGCGTATCTCTTTCGCCACCGCCTCCAGCGAGTCGTCCCGCCCGCAGGCGCAGAGGTAGCGGATGGCCTGCACAAAGCAGAGGCAGTGCATCCCGCCGCCGGCGGGGTTGTAGATCTCGGTGGTCTCCTTGATCTTGCGCAGGCTGTGCACCTGCTCCACCGCGTAGGGGTCTGCCAGCCCCACCTCCCGCAGGGCGATCTGCATCAGCTCGTCCCAGATGCGGCCCTCCCAGTCCTCGCTGGTGCGGTACATGTCAAAGGCCACGTCGCAGGCGCGGTCCACGTCCCCCGCCACCACGTAGTGGCGCAGGGCTTGCAGGGCCTTGGGGCCGGGGATGCCGGCGCGCGTCAGGGTGTGGGCGAGCATATCGTAGGCTTTTACAGGCATAGGGGTTCCCTCCGTTTCAAAATCGGTGCGGCGGGCGCAAAAAAAGGCGCCTCTGGCGCCGGTCGATCCCACTTCGCACCGCGCGGCGGCGCCCGCAAAATTGCCCGGCAGGGGGCCAGATGGGCAGCGCGCAGTCGCACTGTGTCACCTGCATGGTAACACGTCTGTTTCCCCAGCACAACCGCTCCCCCCCATTTTCAGCGCTTTGGCCGGGGCGGGAGCAGGGGTTTTGTGCAATTTGTGCAAACGTTTTTACAAGGGAGAAGCCCCCTAAAAGTGGGGCGAGTACCCCCGCAGCAGCGCCTCGGTCTGGGGATTTTGGGGGTCGAGGTGGCGCACCAGGGCCCAAAACCGCTCCCCGTGGTCGGGGTAGAGAAAGTGGGCGTACTCGTGTACCAGCACCCCACAGAGGCATTGGCGGGGCAGGTGGAGGAGAAATTTGTTGAGGGTGATCTGCCCCTTTTGGGTGTGGCAGGTGCCCCAGCGGGCGGTCATCCGCCGCCCTCGCACCTCGGCCCGGGGCACCCCCAGGGGGGCAAAGAGGGGGGCCACCTGGTCGTTGGCGTCGGCAAAGACCCGGGCGCTGCAACAGTCCACAAAGCGGGCGAAGGCGGCCTTGCGGCTCTCCTCCCGCGCGGGGTCCTCCACCTTTAAAAAGAGGATGCCCTCCCAGGCGAGGCCGGGCCCGTCGGGCTCGCTCGCCACCGGGGGCAGGGCCTGGCAGATGCGCAGGGTGTAGGGCTTGCCCAGCAGTTCCACCCGCTCGCCGGTCTGCACGTGCCGGGGCTGTTGGGCCTGGGCGGCGCGGCGGGCCATCCGCTCCTGGGCGCGGGCGATCCAGCGGGACTTCTGGCGCAAAAACGCCTCCACCGCCGACAGGGGGCAGCCTGCCGGGTAGGAGACCAGCACCTGCCCCTCCCGGTCGATGCGCACGTTGATGTTTTTGACCCGCTTGCGCTCGCAGCGGTAGCGGAGGATCCCGCTCTCGGTCTCCAGGCTGCGCTCCATCGGCGGTCCCCCCTTTCCCATTTGGCGGCCTCTGCGGGCCGCGGTAAAAACAGACTGGGTCTATTGTATAGCAAAAGCCGGTTTGACACAATATGGAATCAGAGAAACCGGCGGGAAAGGGGCGGTACAGGTGAACAAGCAGCGGCAGCAGGGGAGGGGCGGGCCCTGGGCGATCGGCGCGGCCTACGGCTTTTACTACATGGCCTACACCGCCTCCTTCTCCTTTATGGCGGTCTTTTTGAAAAGCCGCTCCATCACCGACGCCCAGGTGGGCGTCGTCTACTCGCTGATGGCGGCGGTCAGCCTGGTGGCGCAGCCCCTCTTGGGCTATCTGGCCGACAGCAAGATCCCCGTCAAGTGGATCGTCCTCGCCCTCATGGGCGGGGCCATCCCGGTGGGGTTTCTGGTGCCCCTGGCCGCCTCGTCGTTCCCCCTGGCGGCAGCGGCGGTGCTGGCGCTGGCCTTTTTCGACCAGTCCCTGGTGACCCTGCTGGACTCCTGGACCACCCAGGCGGCCGAGAAGAACGCCCGCATCGTCTACAGCGTGGCCCGGGGGATCGGGGCCTTTACCTGCGCGGTGGCCGGCTTTTTGGTGGGCAGGGCCATCTCCGCCTGGGGGGAGGGGACCATCTTCTGGCTGCACGCGGCCTTTATGGCCCCGGCCCTGGTGGCGGCCTCCCTCTTTGCCTCGGTGCCCTGCAAAAACCGCGCCGGTCAGCGGCGGGGGGAGGGGCACTACACCTTTTGGCAGGCGGGCAAGGCCCTCCTCAAAAATCGGGCTTTCGCCCTGCTGCTGGGGGGGCTGCTCCTGCTCAACATCGGCAACCGGGCGGTGGTCACCTACCTGCCCATGCTCATCGGCCAGTTCGGGGGCACGGCCGGCGACCAGGGGATGGCCGTCACCATGATGTCGGTGGGGGTCTTCCCCTTCATGCTCCTCTACCCCAAACTGGAAAAGCGGTTTTCCAACAAGAAGGTGCTCTTCTTCGCCTGCGTGCTGGTGGTGGGGCGCAGCCTCTCCTTCGCCCTGGCGAACTCCCTGCAGGTGGCCATCTACATGCAGCTGTTGGAGGCCGCGGCCCTGGGGCTCTACAACCCCGCCCTCATCCGCTACACCGCCTCGGTCACCCCCCAGCGGCTGCGCTCCTCGGCCATCGCCCTCTCGGCGGCGGTGCAGGTGGCCGTCTGCGGCATTGTGGGCAACGCCCTGGCCAGCCTCTTTCTGGCCTACGCCAGTCTGCGGATCATGTTCATCGTCTACACCGCCCTGGCGGCGGCGGGGCTCTGCCTGGTGGGCTTCAGCCTGCGCCAGAAGCCGGCGTCCGACCCCGGCGAGCACCCCGCGGGGGCTTGAAAACGGGGGCCGCAGGCGCTACAATGACCAGTGAAGGCCCGCCCCGGGCCGGGAAAGGAGCCCGCCCCAAGATGGAGAGAGAAAAAATCGAGCGGATCAACGAGTTGGCCCACCTGGCCAAAGAGCGCCCCCTCACCGCGGAGGAGAGCGCCGAGCGCCAGGCCCTGCGCCAGGAGTACCTGGCCTACTGCCGCGAAAACCTGCGCAGCCAGCTCGACCGGGTCGTCCTGGTGGACGCCCAGGGAAACCAGACCCCTTTGAAAAAGAAGGGCGAGTAAAATCGCAACACCCAAGAGGGGGCGCTGTCTTGTGACAGCGCCCCCTCTTTTTGTCGCCTGCGGACTAATGGCCCATCTCCTCGCACACCAGCTGGGCAAAGCGCCGGGCCACCGGGTCCTGCGCCCGCTCCCGCCGGCAGAGCAGGGCCATCTCGCAGCCGGCCCCCGGCAGTTCCCGGCTCACCAGGCGGTACCCCTCCAACTGGCTGGGGTGCAGGGGGATCCCCACCAGGTACCCCACCTGTTCGGCGGCCAGCCGCAGCCGCACCTCCCGGTCCTCCACCTCGATGCGGCGGGCGGCCGCCAGGCAACAGCGGTAATCGGCGGGGAAGTACCCCTCCAACTGGCCCAGGCCGCCGTAGAGGATGCAGGGGTATTCCAGCAGCCGCTCGGGGGTCAGCGGCCCCTCTGCCAGGGGGTGTTCCCGGGCGACGGTCAGGGCGAAGGGCTGTCTTCCCAGGGGGGTGCGGGCGATCTGCCGCCGCTCCAGCAGGGCGGCCTGCCCGGCGGCGCTGTCCCTGGGGGGGCAGAGGACCACCGCCGTGTCCACGGCGCCCCGGGCCAGCTGCTCCACCGCCTCGCCCCACCCGCCCCGCTTCAGCTGCAGCAGGAGGGGGTGCCGCTCCCGGCACTCCTCGCACAGGCGGGCGAAGGCCCGCTCGGCGCGCAGGCTGGCCGGCGCCATCACTGACAGACGGCAGGGCTCCTCCCCGCCGGCCAGGGCGGCGATGGCCCCGGCCTCCTCCAAAATCACCTGGCCCCGGCGCAGCAGTTCCTCCCCCCTTGCGGTCACGGCGATGCCCTGGTTGCTGCGGGCAAAGACGGCAAAGCCCACCTCCTCTTCCAGCGCGCGGATCTGCTGGCTGACGTGGGGCTGCGAGAGATAGAGCTCCCGCGCCGCCTTGGAGATGGAGCGGTTTTTGGCCACTGCCGCCGCAATGATGAGCTGTTGTGTATTCATCTGGACCCCTCCTCTGCCGGCCCGCCCCCAATGGGGGGATAAAACATCCGTATGCCCCGCCCGGCCGCGGCGGTGGTATACTTCTCCTACACCCATCGTACCACACTTTTCCCCCAAAGGGAAAGGACCAGACAGAAAGGAAGAGAGAGATGGATCTGGCACAGCAAAAACAGCGGACCCTGGCCGCCCTTGACCTCCGCGTCCCCCAACTGGCCGCCCTGGGCGACGCCATCTGGGACCGGCCCGAAACTTCGTTTGAAGAGCACTTTGCCCCCGACCCCCTTGTCCCCGGCGGGCCCGGCCACGGCTGTGGTCACAACCTGCTGGGGGTCGGCTCCCTCGGGGCGGCCCTGGCGGTGAAGGAGTACCTCGCCGCCACCGGCGCGCCCGGAAAGGTCGTCTACTTCGGCTGCCCGGGGGAGGAGGCGGGGGCGGGCAAGGCCTTCATGGCGCGGGACGGCGCCTTTGACGGGCTGGACTGCGCCCTCTGCTGGCACCCGGGCGAACTCAACGCCGCCACCTCCGTTCGCTGTCTGGCCAACTGCGAGGTGCTCTACCGCTTCACCGGCCGCAGTTCCCACGCCGCCAGCGCCCCCCACCTGGGGCGCAGCGCCCTGGACGCCGTCACCCTCCTCAACACCGGCGTGCAGTTTTTGCGCGAGCACATCATTCCCGAGGCCCGCGTCCACTACGCCGTCACCGACACCGGCGGCTATTCCCCCAACGTGGTGCAGGCCTATGCCGAGGCGCTCTACCTCATCCGCGCCCCCCAGCGCAGCCAGGTGGAGGAGATCCGCGCCCGGGTGGACGACGTGGCCCGGGGCGCGGCCCTGATGACCGGCACCCAGGTGGAGTGCCGGTTTGTCAAGGCCTGCAGCGAGCTGATCCCCAACCACACCCTGGCCGGGGTGATGGGGGAGAACCTGGCGACCGTCCCCCTGCCCCTGTACAGCGAGGAGGAGCTGGCCTTTGCCCGGGCCTACCGCGACACCCTGCCCGCGGGCGGCGGCACCCTGGCGGCCATGGCCGGGCAGCTGGGCCCCGCGGGGAAGGCCCTGGCCGAGGCCCACCGGGCGGCACCCATCCACAACTTTGTGGTCCCGGCGGTGGGGGGCGAGGCGTTTCTCTCCTCCTCCACCGACGTGGGGGATGTGAGCTGGCTCTGCCCCACCGCCCAGATCATGGCCGCCACCATGGCCGCCGGTACGCCGGGGCACTCCTGGCAGCGCACCGCCCAGGGCAAGAGCAGCATCGCCCACAAGGGCACCCTCTACGCCGCCAAGGTGATGGCCGCCTCGGCCATCGACCTGTTGCAGGACCCCGACCTCCTGCGCGCCGCGAGGGAGGAGCACCGCGCCCAGTTGGCGGGCCGGCAGTACCTCCCCATCCCGCCGGAGGCGCGGCCCGTCGCCGTCCGGGGCGCCCAGTCCGAGAGCTGATCCCCCCGGCGCCAGTCCCTTTTTCTGGCGGATAAATGAAGAAAAAATGACAAGAGTTTACAAACTATTACAATCTGTAAAACCCACTTGTGGGGCCAAATGGGGGAATGCTACAATGGGACTCTAAGAAGTGGACGAGGTCCACAATGTGAGTGGGAGGCAGAGCAGAGAGTGAACAGAAAATCGGCGAAAAAAAGACAAAATCGCGGGGCCAAACGGGTGGCTGGCCTGGGCGTTCTATCCCTCCTCCTCGCCGCCCTCGTCCTCTCCCTGAACTCCCTGGCCTTTGCCCTCTCCCCCCGCCCCTCTTCCGACGAGCAGCTGGCCCAGGGCCCCTTTGCCGCCGGGGAGGAGACCCGGCAGGTGGGGAAGATCCGCTCCAAAATCGAGTACCAGGAGAACACCGCCTACAGCGTCCACTACCCCCACCTGGGCAATGAGGCCGCCGACGGCGCCATCGCCGAGGCGGTCGGCTCCTTTATCAACACCTTTTTGAGCGACCTTGCCGACTACCGCGCCCCCTCCCCCCAAGAGCGGGCCATCCTCACAGTGGACTACGAGAGCTACCGGGCCGGGCCGGTGGTCTCGGTGGCCTTTCACATAGAGATGAGCGAGCCCAACATGGCCCACCCCTCCACCGGGGTGGAGACCCTGGTCTTTGACAGCCGCGACGGCCGCCGGCTGGGGGAGGGGGACTTTTTTCAGGGGGACTACCGCCCGGCCCTGGAACAGCTGGTGGGCGACTTTTTTCGCGAGAGCGACGACTACCGCCAGGGGGCGGAGGACGCCGACATCCTGGCGGAGGGCTTTGCCCAGGAGGATATCTTCAGCCGCTTTGCCCTCACGGCTCAGGGGGTCCGCTTCTACTTCCCCCGCTACCTCCTCCTCCCCGGCGCCTACGGCGTTCCGGTGGTCGACCTGTCCTACGACCAGCTCAAGCCCTACCTCGCCTGGGACCGGGACGAGCTCACCGAGAAGGAGAGCGCCAAATCCCTCGCCGGCACCCTCTCCCCCATGGGCACCTCCGCCCTGGTGGAGCGGGTGAAGACCGGCCGCTACGTGGACCCCAACAAGCCGATGATCGCCCTCACCTTTGACGACGGCCCCCGCCCCGACGTGACCGACCGCATCCTCGACCGGCTGGGGGAGGTGGGCGGCCGCGCCACCTTCTTTGTGCTGGGCAACCGGGCCGGCAGCTACCCCGACACCCTGGCCCGCGAGTACGCCGAGGGGCACATGGTGGCCAGCCACACCTACAGCCACAAGTCCCTGCCCAAGTGCGACGAGGGGGAGTTTTCCCAGCAGGTGCAGGGGGCCGACGAGGCCATCGGCGCGATCTTGCCCGGCCAGCCCAAGGCCCTGCGCCCGCCCTACGGCGCCTACGACGACACCACCCGCGAGAAGGTGCCCCACCCCCTCATCATGTGGTCGGTGGACACCCTGGACTGGAAGAGCCGCAACGCCGACGCGGTGATCCGGGCAGTGCGCCAGAACGTCCGCGACGGGGACATCGTCCTCATGCACGACATCCACCCCACCACCGCCGACGCCTGCGACACCCTGATCGCCGAGCTGGCCAAGGACTACCAACTGGTCACGGTGGAGGAGCTCTACCGGGCCAAGGGCATCCCCCTGGAGGCGGGCAAGGTCTACTTCAGCGCCCGCACCGTCCGATGACGGATTTTGCGCCGACCCCTTTCGTCCCCGCCGCCCAGCGGGTCGAAAGGGGTTGTTTTTTGCCGCCTTTTGTACTACTCTAAAAAGAGTCTTTACTTTGCTTTGCCCCTTTGCCCCCTTGGCCCAGCGGAACGCCGGGGGAAAACGGGACAATCTGCTTCGGGAAGGAGCCCCCATGAACCCCAACGAAATCCTCAGAAAGTACTACGGCTACCCCTCTTTTCGCCCCGGGCAGGGGGAGGTGGTCTCCGCCATCCTGGAGGGGCGGGACGCCCTGGCCATCATGCCCACCGGGGCGGGAAAATCCATCTGCTACCAGGTCCCCGCCCTGGCCATGGACGGCGTGGCCCTGGTCATCTCCCCCCTCATCTCCCTGATGAAGGACCAGGTGGGGGCCCTTCTGCAGATGGGGGTGCGGGCGGCCTACCTCAACAGCTCCCTCACCTTTCCCCAGTACCGCAAGGCCCTGCAAAACTGCAAGGACGGGATCTACAAGATCATCTACGTGGCCCCCGAGCGGCTGGGGACCGAGGGGTTCCTCTCCTTTGCGCAGCAGGCCAACATCTCCCTGGTGGCGGTGGACGAGGCGCACTGCGTCTCCCAGTGGGGGCACGACTTCCGCCCCAGCTACCTGCAGATCCCCGCCTTTCTCGAGGCCCTGCCCCGCCGCCCGGTGCTGGCGGCCTTCACCGCCACCGCCACCGCCGCCGTCCGGGGGGACGTGCTGAAGATCTTGGGGCTGCAAGACCCCCTCTGCATCACCACCGGTTTTGACCGGCAAAACCTCTACTTCGGGGTGGAGACCCCCAAGTCCAAGATGGACTATGTCCGCCAGTACGTCCGCCAGAACGGGGAGAAGAGCGGCATCGTCTACTGCTCCACCCGCAAGGCGGTGGAGCAGGTCTGCCAGTCCCTGGTGGCCGCCGGGGTGGACGCCACCCGCTACCACGCCGGCCTCCCGGACGAGGAGCGCCGCCAGAACCAGGAGGACTTCCTCTACGACCGCAGCCGGGTGATGGTGGCCACCAACGCCTTTGGCATGGGGATCGACAAGTCAAACGTCTCCTACGTGCTGCACTACAACATGCCCAAGAACATGGAGAGCTACTACCAGGAGGCGGGCCGCGCCGGGCGGGACGGCAGCCCGGCCGAGTGCATCCTCCTCTACAGCGGACAGGACGTGCGCACCGCCCTCTTCTTTATCGACCAGAGCTTTGAAAACCCCGACACCGACCTCGCCCCCCAGCAGGTCGAGCAGCTGCGGGCGAAGGAGTACGACAAGCTCCGCCAGATGCAGGGCTACTGCACCGCCACCGGCTGCCTGCGCCAGTACATCCTGCGCTACTTTGGGGAACACGCCCCCGACCGCTGCGGCAACTGCTCCTCCTGCCTGGGAGATTACACCGAGGAGGACATCAGCGAGGCGGCCTCCCTCATCTTGCAGGCGGTGCGCAGCGTCCGCGGCCGCTTTGGGGCCGGGGTCATCGGCGAACTGCTGAAGGGGAGCGAGACCGCCCGCATCCAGCGCTTTTCCCTGGCGGAAAACCCCCTCTTCGGCAGCCTCTCCCACCTCTCGGGAGTCAAAATCAAGGGCTACATCTCCGCCCTCTGCGAACAGGATATCCTCCAGACCACCGAGGGGCAGTACCCCCTGCTGCGGCTGGGGGAGGGGGCCAGGGCGGTGCTGGAAGAGGGGGGACCGGTCATCATCCGCCAAAAGCGGGTGGAGCGCCGGGCCGCGGCCGACGACTTCTACGACCCCGCCCTCTTTCAAAAGCTGCGGGCCCTGCGCGCCCAGATCGCCCGGCGGCAGAGCGTGCCCGCCTATGTGGTCTTTACCGACGCCACCCTCAAACAGATCAGCGCCCTTCAGCCCACCACCCCCGCCCAGCTGTTGGAGGTGCCCGGCGTGGGCGAGTCCAAGCTGAAGCGGTACGGCGAACTCTTTCTGGAGGCCATTGCCGCCTTCCGGGAAGAGGAGGAGTAGCTGTATTGTTTACCATAAAAATACTAAAGGTATAAAATGCTGTTGACAGCTGTTCTGTGTGACGGCAAAAAGGGGAAGACGCCTGGCGCAAGGGAGCGGGTGTCTTCCCCTTTTCCTCTGTCTGGCCTTCCTGCGCCCCCTGCCCTGCGCCCTGTTGATGGGGCGCATCGGGCCGCACCGTGCTGGAGCCCCTGCTCTGCGGGGCGGTCGTCACCCTCAGCGCTGCCGCTTAGCCGGCCTCTGTGAGGGGTGGGCAGGGGTGCGCGCTTTTTGGCCCGCTGTTTCCCCCGGCTGCAGGGGGGATGTCTTGCCCTGCCCTTGCTGCAATTCCTGCTGCCCTGGCGGCTGTCGTGCGCTGTGGCCGGCGCACCGCCGGCCGTTGCCCGCTTTTCAGGGGGCCGTCGTCCTCTGGACCCCGGCAGCGGAAGGGGGCTGGCGCGGCCTGTTGCAGGGGGCGTTGACCCAGCGGCGTCCCGCCCGCTGGGTGCCGCCGGCGGTGGGGCGATTTGGGCGCTTTGGCATTGCCGCTTCTACCTCGCCGGGCGGATGGAGGATCCCCGTTTCCCCTGCTGGACGTCTGCTGCATCCCTGGACAGCCATCTCTATGATTGGCTGTGGCGGCGGAGAGGGGGGAACCTGCTGCCGGCCACGCTCTACCAGCGCGCGGGCAACGGGTTTCTCCACCTGTTTGCCTCGGTTTCTGCATCCGGCAGCGGCGTTTTTGCCGCCCTTCTGCCTCTGGTCCCAGAAGGGGCAATGCTCGCCTCTCTTGTCCGCCGGCGGCCCCTGGATGCGGCGCCCCCCTTTGCGAAATAGAGGAGCCCGCCGGTGAGAGCGGGCGCTCTGCGGCGGCGGGCTATTGTTCTGATATATACGATTTGTATATTGTAAATATGAAATTACAAATTTTGCTTTTTGCCAACTCTGCACAGGGGGCGTCCCATCAGCGGCAGAAAGGGGGAGCGGAAGAAGGAGTCAGTGGCAGAAAATCGGGTAGGGCCCCTATGCTCCTTTCGCCCACTGTGCCCCTCGCCGCCCACTGTGCCAATACAAAAGCCCCCCGCGCGGAAGGGGAATGCAGTCGTGTCGCTTTGGCGGGAACATCCGCCTTTCGCTCTTGGACGGGACGGGAGGAGACCCCCTGAAGCGGTACAGGGCGCCCTTTTGGCGTCAGCCAGACCTGCGCCGGAAAGGCGAACGATCCGCTCTATCGGTGGGCGGCTGGGCGGCTGGGCTGCGGTGAGGGAAGGGTTTTCTCGCCCACTTTCTAAAAAAAGAGCCCTGCATCCGCAGGGCTCTTTTTTGCGCTCTGATTTTTGGAGATGTGCTTACCAGCGGAAGAACTCCTCGATGGCCTCGGTCTCGTCGCCCAGGCAGACCAGGTGGTGGTTGCCGATGGGCTCCCGGGTGAAGTAGTCCACCCCGCCGGGCAGCCGCACCCGGATCTGAGTCCGGCAGAGGGTCGGGTCCTGCAGGTTCTCCACAATGGTGCCGGCGGCGGCAAAGTGGCGGCTGAAGTCCCCCGCGCACTTGAAGACGGTGCAGGGCCCGGGGGCGATCTGCCCGTCCAGGGCCACCCCCAGCCCCGACTCGAAGTGGGTGGTGAAGGTGTAGCTCTGGGGCATCTGCATGGGCAGGGTGCAGTGGGCCAGCACGATCTCGCTCTCCTCCACATTCAGGCGGGAAGGGTTGCACATGAAGACCGGTTTGCCGGTGAGCTGCCCCATCACCGCCATGGAGATCAGCGAGGTCATGTCCCCCTCGCAGCCGGCGTAGATCCCCTCGGCGTTGAGGATGGCCAGGGCCAGGCAGCTGGTGCCCTTGACGGTGGGCAGCAGGTCAAAGCAGCGCACCGTCACCCCCAGCAGGCCGTACTTCTCGCACAGCCGCTTGAGGGCGCCGTAGATCCAGAGGGACTTCTCGGTGTCCTCCGGGCTGTACTTTTTGGCCAGGGCCTCCTCGGTGAAGGCGTTGGGGGTGTATTCGTGCCGGTCGATCTCCTGCATGAACTCCTCCATCGAGATGTCCACCAGCTCCAGTCCCGACACCTGTTTGACCGACTGGGGGTTGACCCCGCTGGCGATCAGCCAGTCGCTGGGGGCGCCCACCGACCCCAGCTTGGCCCCCCGCAGGGAGCGCCGCGCCCCGAACACCCTTGCCAGCAGCAGGATGCGGGCGGCCACCTTTTCGCAGCTGCCGTGCAGGATCTCGCCGCTGCGGCCGTGGCGCTGCAGGTAGGAGAGGATCTCCAGCGAGGCCGCCAGGGAGTTGTTCCCCCCGGTGGTCAGCAGAAAGACCGGTCCCTCCAACTTGGGCAGCTGCTGGAGGAAGAATCCCTCGCTGCCGCCCCCGCCGATAAAGACCAGGGGCAGGTCGCAGCTGGCCAGTTCCTCCGGCTGGCAGTGGATGAGGGGTTGGCCCAGGGCCTTTTCCAGTTGGCTGAAAAAGGAGTCGCTGTCCCGGCCGGGGCGGTCAGCGGTCAGGTTGGCGGTCTGCAGGTCATACACACCGATTTTCATTGCGCACCTCCAAATAATTGTGTTTGGTCGCTCATACACTTCTATATTACCCGCTCCCCCACCCCCAGCACAAGGGGTGGAGTACACAGGGTTTACCCCGCCTTTTTGGGCAAATCTTCCCCGGCGGGTCCCCGCAGGGAGCGGCCCATCTTGGCAAAGCCCACCAAGTCGGCGCAGAGCCAGCCGATGGGGATCGACCACCAGATGCCAGCCGGACCAAAGGGGATCGAGAGGGCGGCCGCCAGCGCCACTCGCAGCCCCAGCGAGATCACCGTCAGCAGGATGGACATGGGCAGGTCGCCCAGCCCGCGGTAGAAGCCGTAGTGCATGAAGAGAAAGCCGATGAGGGCGTAGAAGGGGGCCACCACCCGCAGATAGCCCACCCCGGTGGCGATGACCGCCCCCTCTTCCGGGGAGAGGAAGATGCCCATCAGCGGCCGGGCAAAGACCACCACTGCCAGCGAGATGACAAAACAGGCGCAGAGGATGGTGCCGATGCAGACCCGGGTGCCCTGGCGGATGCGGTCCATCCGCCCGCCGCCCTTGTTCTGGGCCACGTAGGTGGAAAAGGCATTGCCGAAATCCTGCACCGGCAGGTAGGCGAAGGCCTCGATCTTCACCGCCACCGTAAAGGCGGCGATCACATTGGTGCCGAAGGTGTTGACGATCCCCTGCACTGCCAGGATGCCCAGGTTCATGATGGACTGCTGCACCGAGGTCAGCACCCCGTAAGAGGCGATCTTGCCGAAGATGGCCCGGTCAAAGCAGAACTCCCCCTTGGCGTAGCGCAGCAGGGTCAGCTTTTTGAGGCAGTAGAGGATGCAGCACACCGAGGAGACCGCCTGTGCCGCCACCGTCGCCAGGGCAGCCCCCTGCACCCCCATGCCAAAGCCCACCACAAAGAGGAGGTCCAGGACGATGTTCAGGGCAGTGGAGAGGATGAGGAAGTACAGCGGCACCTTGGAGTTGCCCAGCGAGCGCAGAAGAAAGGCCCCCGCGTTGTAGAGGAAGACAAAGGGCAGCCCCCCGAAGATGATGAGGATGTAGCCCCGGGTCATTTCAAAAATTTCCTCGGGGATTTGAATCAGCCGCAGCAGCGGCCCGGCAAAGGCCAGGGAGAGGGTGGTGAGCACCACCGTCAGCCCCCCGGCAAAGAGCAGGGCGGTGCTCACCGCCCGCTTGAGCCGGGGGATGTCCCCCGCCCCGAAGTACTGCGAAAAGACCACCCCGCACCCCATGCAGATGCCGATGAGGATGGCGGTGATGAAATTCATCAGCGAAAAGGAGGCCCCCACCGCCGCCAGGGCGTCTTTGCTGACAAAGCGCCCCACCACGATGGAGTCCACCACGTTGTACAGCTGCTGAAACAAGTTGCCCACAAACAGGGGCAGGGTAAAGCGCAAAATCAGCTGCAGGGGTTTCCCCCTGGTCATATCGGTCACACTGCTCATTTGATCCCTTCCTCTCGGCCGCGCAGGGCCCCAGGCCGCAAAAGGGGCGCCGCTCCCCGGTCTCCCAGGGCACAGCGCCGCTTTTTCGGTTCGCTTTGGTTTTTATAGGGCTCTATACCTGATAGCCCGCCTCGGTGAGGGCCCGCATGAACGACTGCACCCGCTGGGGGTCCACAGGGTTCCAGACATTGCCCTCCTCTTTGAAGCTGGAGCCGATGATGGCCCCGTCCGCCACGGCGAAGAACTCGGCGGCGTTTTTCTCGTTGACCCCGCTGCCCAGCAGGACCGGGGTGTCGCCGGCGGCCGCGGCAAATTCCTGCACCTGCTCCAGGGTGGGGTTCTGGCCGGTCACCACCCCGGTGACGATGAGGGCGTCGGCCCCCTCTTCAATGGCCTCGTGGATGCTGTCGGCAATGGGCACCGGCACCAGGGGTTCGGTGTGCTTGGTGTTCACATCGCAAAACAGCAGTGTGGGGGCGGGGTAGCGCCCCTTCTCGCGCATCAGGGCCGGGGCGGCCGGGTAGGTGATGCCGTGGGTGCCCACCCGGGTCTCCACAAAGGCCTCGACCCGAATGAAGTTGGCGCCGGAGGCGTAGGCCATCCCCCACTCCTCCACCGCGCAGTTGTACTGCACATTGATGCCCAGTTTCATGGTGGTGCGCTCCCGCAGCTGGGCGGCCACCGAGGTCATGCAGGCCAGGGTGATGAACTCGTTCTCGGTGCCGTAGGGCACGTCGCCGAAGTTCTCGATGATGGCCGCCTTCACCCCGGCGCCCTCCAGGGCCTTCAGGTCCCGCAGGGCCGCCTCAAAGACGGCGCGCATGCTGCCGCCGTAGCGGGGCGAGCCGGGCAGGGGCAGCAGGTGCACCATCCCGATCACCGTTTTTTCACAGCCCATCAGCTGGGCGAATTCCGCTTTTGTCAAACCAAACACCCCTCTATCTCGATCGGTCGAGAAATATTGCCAAGAAAGCTGCCTTCATTCTAGCATTTTTGGAGATTTGCCGCAATGCCCATTTCCCGCTATTGCGGCGAGGGGGCAAAATGTACTACTATAAGACCAGAAGTCGTTGCCCGCCAAAGGATCCGGCGTCCCGCCCGGGGCGGGGAGAGAAACATTGCGAAAGGGGTTTTTCTATGTCCACAGTGGATCGCCTGCGCTGCAACCGCGAGGCGCAGCAAATCGCCAAAAGGGCCTTTGCCGAGGTCGCCCGCCAGATTTGTCCCGGCATGACCGAGCGGGAGATCAAGCGCCGGGTCGAGATGCTCCTCGTCCAGTACGGCTCGGACTCGTTTTGGCGCTACGGCATCGGCGCCACCGTCCACGTGGGCCCCCGCACCACCCTCTCGGGCAGCACCCGCACCTACCGGGTCACCGATTTGGCGGTGCAGCCCAACGACTGCGTGGTGATGGACCTGGCCCCCTCCCGCAGCTTTTACTGGGGGGACTACGCCCGCACTGTCTTTCTGGAGGAGGGGCGCCCCATCACCGAGCCGGAGGAGCTGACCATCCCCGCCTTTCGCGAAGGGCTAGAGGCGGAGATCGAACTGCACCGGGCCCTGCGCCGCGTCGCCCGCCCCGACATGACCTTCGCCGAGCTCTACTGGCGGATGAGCGAGGAGCTGCGGAAATTGGGCTTTGAAAACCTCGACTTCTCCCGCAACCTGGGCCACTCGGTGGAGCTGGACGCCAAGAACCGCCGCTTCATCGACGAGAACTGCCATCAACCCCTCTCCGCCTGTGAGGCCTTTACCTTTGAGCCCCACATCCGGCGGCCAACCGGCCGCTACGGCTTTAAGCGAGAGGACATGTACGCCTTTGGCAAAGGCGGCAAATTGGAGGTGCTTTAATGAATATCCAACAGCTCAAGTGCTACACCGAGGCGCAGAACATCGCCCGCCGCACCATGGAGGATTTGGAGCAGTACGTCGCCCCCGGCATGAGCGAGGACCAGATCAAGCGCCAGGCCGAGATCCTCCTCATCCAAAACGGCTCCACCTCTTTTTGGTACCACGGGGTGGGGGCGCTGGTGCATGTGGGTGAGCGCACCCTGGTCTCTCAGGGGGGGCGGGAGTACCGCTCCGGCGACACCCGGGTGCAGGAGACCGACGTGATCACCGTCGACCTGGCCCCCACACTGGGCACCTGCTGGGGGGACTTTGCCCGCACCATCTTCGTGGAGGACGGCCGGGTGGTCAGAGAGCTCAGCGAATTGCAGACCCCCGCCTATAAGGCGGCCATCGAGGCGGAGTTCAAACTCCACAGCTTTTTGCTGGAGGTGGCTCGCCCCGAGATGACCTTTGAGGAGCTCTATTTCTCCGCCAACGCCCTCATCGACGGGCTGGGGTGCAAAAATCTCGACTACTCGGGCAACCTGGGGCACTCTATCAACGTCCTTCAGCAAGACCGCATCTACATCGAAAAGGGGAACACCACCCCCCTCAAGGACGCCGAGTGCGAGTGCTTCACCTTTGAGCCCCACATCTGCAAACAGGGCGGCGCCTTTGGCGTCAAGCGGGAGAACATCTACTACTTTGTCGACGGGCGGCTGAAGGAGATGTAACAACTTCATGGGTCCCCATCCCATGAAGTTGTCAAACCCGCCGATGGCGGGTTTGGGTCTACGGCTGTGGGGAGAATCTATCGTGTCCTGAACTCTTATTATCTGGACGGAAAAACAGGTGTGGGGTCCCCATCCCCCGAAAAATTCAAACTTCCCTTGGGCCAGTAAACTGTCTCATTTTTCCTTCGGAAAAAGCGGGAAGTTTGACCCTACGGCTGCAGGAGGAGCTCGGTATCTGTGGTGTTCTCATTGTCCGGATGAAAAAACGGATGCAGGATTCCATCCCATGAAGTTGTCAAACCCGCCGGGGGCGGGTTTGGGTCTACGGCTGTGGGGAGAATCTATCGTGTCCTGAACTCTTATTATCTGGACGGAAAAACAGGTGTGGGGTCCCCATCCCCCGAAAAATGCAAACTCCCCTTGGGCCGGTAAACTGTCCCATTTTTCCTGCGGAAAAAGCGGGAAGTTTGACCCTACGGCTGTAGGAGGAGCTCGGTATCTGCGGTGTTCTCATTGTCCGGAGGAAAAAACGGATGCGGGCCCCCATCCCATGAAGTTGTCAAACCCGCCTCCGGCGGGTTTGGGTCTACGGCTGTGGGGAGAATCTATCGTGTCCTGAACTCTTATTATCTGGATAGGAAAACAGGTACGGGGTCCCTATCCCCCGAAAAATTCAAACTCCCCTTGGGCCAGTATACTGTCCCATTTTTCCTGCGAAAAAAGCGGGAAGTTTGGGCCTGCGATTGTGGGAGAAGCCCGACATTTGCGGCGCTCTTACTGTCTGGGCGGCAAGACGGCTGTGGGAAAAACAGGCGCTTGCCGAAGCATGTAATGTTGGGGTGACAAAACGCCGGGACGCCGCGTGCTGAAAAGCGCAAACTCCCCTTGGGCCAATGAGCATCCCTGTTCCCCTTGCGGGGAGAGAGGGGGTGCTTGGCCTCGCAAGGGCAGGGGGGTAGACACCCATCGCCCCCTTTATCCAAGTGGGAGACGCAGAAAGATGCGGCTCCCAAAGACCGCCTGCTTCTCATGTAAGGACAAAATCAAAATAAACAAATTGAAATATATTTAATAAATAAACAATTTGTATAAATAGGAGGACATCCCATGCACAAGATCATCATCGACTGCGACACCGGAACCGACGACGCCATCGCCCTGGTGGCCGCCCTCAACAGCCCGGACATCGACCTGCGGGCCATCACCACCGTCTCCGGCAACGTGGACCTCTGCTACACCGCCCCCAATTCCCTCAATCTGGCGCGGATGTTGGGCTTCCCGGTGAAGGTGGCCAAGGGCGCACCCCAGCCCATCCTGCGGGACCTGCACAAAATCCGCCTGATGGACGCCGACGAGGCGGGCGGCCTGCCCACCCACGGCCAGACCGGCATGGGCAACGTGGTGTTGCCCGAGTGCGGCGAGCCCTTCTACGAGAAAAATGCCGTCGAGACCATCTGGGAAGAGGCCCAGGCCTGTGGCGGTGAACTGGAGATCGTGGCCGTCGGCCCCCTGACCAACATCGCCCACGCCCTGATGGTCTACCCCCAGCTCAAGGAGGGGCTCATCAAGAAAATTTCCTTCATGGGCGGCGCGGCCTACGGCGGCAATACCACTGCCGTGGCGGAGTTCAACATCCTCTGCGACCCCGAGGCGGCACGCATCGTCCTGCGCTCCGGCATCCCCCTGGTGATGGTCGGCCTCGACGTGACCGAAAAGGCCGCCGTCCCCGACGAGGACTGTGAAATCATCCGCCGGATGGGCACCAAAGACGCCGTCTTGGTGGCCGACATCCTCGACTTTATGCGGATGCGCCGGGACGAGTTTGGCGGCGAGGACACCCTGATGCACGACGCCCTGGCCTTGGCTGCCGCCGTCCTGCCCGGGGTGGTATCCGGCCACGACTACTATGTGGACGTGGAGTGTGCCGGCGAGTACACCTTTGGCCACACCTATGTGCAAAAGGACCACCGCCTGACCAATAGCGCCCCCAACTGCTGGGTCGCCGAAGAGGTGGATATGAAGTGCTTTATGGACTGGCTCAAGGGTTGCCTCGAGCAGAGCAAGAACCGCTAGGGGAGGGGTCGAGATGAGCGCCAGCACCCGCCTTGTCGACCGGGAGACGGTCGCCCGGCTGCTGCGGATGGGGGACTGCATCGCCGAGATGGAGCGCACCCTGATAGAGGTCTCCGCCGGCCAGTCGGTCAACCTGCAGCGGCAGATGATCCCTCAGCCCGAGGGCAATATGTTCGCCATCATGGGCTCGGCCCTCACCGCCCAGTCCCTGGTGGGGAGCAAGGTCATTGTATTTCCCGGGCAAAAGGCCAAGGAAAACGGCACCAGCCAGGGGATCATCCCCCTCTTTGACGGGGGCACCGGCGCCCTCTTGGCCGTTGTCGACGGCGAGGGGATCACCGGGGTGCGCACCGCCGCCACCAGCGCCGCCGCCACCAAGGCCCTGGCCCGCGCCGATGCGTCCGCCCTGGCCATCCTCGGGGCCGGGCGGCTGGGGCGGCTGCACATCGAGGCCATCTGCAGCGTCCGCCCCATTGCGACAGTCTACGTCTGGGACATCGCCCCCGCTACCACCGAGAGCTGCTGCGCCTGGGCCGAGCAGGCCTTCGGCGTCAAGGTCGTCCCCTGCAAGACGGCGAAGGAGGCGGTGGTTTCCGCCGACATCGTCTGCACCGTCACCCAGTCGGCCCAGCCGGTCCTCCTGGGGGAGTGGCTGAAGCCGGGCGCCCACGTCAACGCCGTCGGCGCCTGTGCCCCCCATGTCCGCGAGGTGGACACCGCCGCCGTCTGCCGGGCCCGGGTCTTTTTGGACTGGACCGAGGCCGCCCTGCGGGACACCGGCGACCTGGTCATCCCCGTGCAGGAGGGGGCCTGGAGCCCCGAGGACGCGGCGGGCGAGATCGGCCGTGTCCTTGCCGGAGAGCTCCCCGGCCGCCGGGACAAAGGCGAAATCACCCTCTTTGAGTCGGTGGGGATCGCCGTCGAGGACTTGGCGGCGGCCGCCCTGGTCTACCGCCTGGCCGAGGAGCAGGACCTGGGCACCCTCGCCAGCTGGTAATTCCTCTGTCCCTCGAGGAGGGGGCGCGTTTGACAAACTGGATAAAATAGGTTTAGAATAGCCCTGTACAGAGACCACCTGTCCGTACAGGGTTATTTTTGGCCGCACCACCGGCCCGGCAACCTTTACAAGGGGGAGAATATTTGTGAAAAAGTGTATCGACACCGCCTTTTTTTACGCGGTGGCCGCCCTGGCGGGCGGAGTCTACTTCCGCGAGTTCACCAAGTTCAACCAGTTCACCGGCGTCACCGCCCTGGGCAAGCTCCACACCCACCTGTTTTTGCTGGGGATGGTGATCTTTCTGCTGTTGGCGGCCCTGGATGCGCCCCTCTCGCTCACCCGGGCGCCCGGTTTTGGGCGGTTTTACCTGCTCTACAACGCGGGGGTCGCCCTCACCGCTGTGATGATGGCCATCCGCGGCACCGTCCAGGTGCTGGCACTCCCCCTCTCCCGCGGGGCTGATGCCGCCCTTTCGGGGGTCGCCGGTATCGGGCACATCCTCACCGGTATCTCCCTTCTCCTCCTCTTTCTCCTCCTCCGCCGGGCGGCTGCCCAGCGCCATCGCTAGGAGGGGCTTGACGACAAAAAAGAACAGGCGCAGGCCGGGAAAACACCCGGCTTGCGCCTGTTCTGTTATTTTTGATAAAATATATACTTGCAGTAAATTACTGGGCGCTCCGCACCTGCCGGACGGCCGCCATAAAGTTGGCCACGTGGGCGGGGCAGAGCTCGTTTTCGGCATTGTGGCCCTCTTTGAAATAGCTGCCTACAATGGCCCCGTCGGCCAGGGCCAACTGTTCGGCGGCGGTCTCGGCAGTCAGCCCGGCCCCCACGATCAGGGGGGTCCGCCCGGCAATCAGCCGCCCAAACGCCCGGATTTTTTCCAGTCCGGTGTCCAAGCCGGTGCCCGCCCCGGTCACCACAATGCCGTCGCAGCGCTCCAGGGCCAACTTCATGTCCTCCTCCAGCGGCCGGCCGGAGAGATAGGGCTGGTACTTAAAGCGCACCCCGCCCAGCAGACAGGCGCTGCTGGCCGCCCGCAGGGCGGCCAGGTGCTCGGCAAAGGCGGGCTCCTCCTCGGGCTTCAGGTGTCCGGCCACCGAGTCCCACTGGATGAACTGGGCCCCGTACGCCTCGGCGAGGGCGAAGGCCCTGTCCAGGTCGTGGAGGACGTTGACCCCCCGCACAGCCTGGGGCCGCTCGGCGGCGATGCGGGCGAGCACCTGCTCCACCTCGTCGGCGGTGCCGTAGTAGTCCTCCACGATCACCCCGTCGACCCCGTTTTCCAGCAGGGTATCCAGTTCCCGCATGGCCCGCTCCACCGTCTCCTCCGGGGTGTCCCCCTTCAGGTGGAGCATCCCCAAAATCGGCTTTGACGCCGAAAAGAGGGAGAGAAATCGGCTGTTTTTTGGCATGGCGGCTGCCTCCTTTTGTCCGTCGGGCAAAAAAGCGGCGGCGGGGCGATCACCCCGCCGCCGCTTCTCTGCGCACCCATCCCTCCGCCCCGGCGCGCCGGGCGGGAGGGACCGCTCTTCTATTGCTTTTGTCGGGCGGCCTTTACAGCTGGTCGTCCAGGCGCTTTTGCAGCATGGCGGCGATCTCCTTGACCCGGCCGGCAGCCTCGGCCACCGGCACCGTCTCGGCGATCGACTTGTCCCGGGTCTTGAGCTCCACCACGCCCTGCTTCAGGTTGCGGGGGCTCACCACCACCCGGATGGGCACCCCCAGCAGGTCGGCGTCGGCGAACTGCACCCCGGCCGAGAGGTCGCGGTCGTCGTAGAGCACCTCGAAACCGGCGCCGCAGAGCTGGTCATACAGGGCGTCGGCCTGCTCCTTCACCGACTCGTCGGCCCGCTTGATGGCGTTGATGTGCACCTGCCAGGGGGCGATGGAGATGGGCCAGACCGGGCCGTAGTCGTCGGCCCCGTCCTCGATGACACTGGCCAGCAACCGCCCGACGCCGATGCCGTAGCAGCCCATGATGGGGGTCTTGAGCTGGCCGTCCTTGTCGGCGTAGGTCATCCCCATGGACTTGGTGTACTTGTCGCCCAGCTGGAAGATGTTGCCCACCTCGATGCCGTTTTTGAGGGTGATGTGGGCCTTGCCGCACTGGGGGCAGATCATCTCCTCGGTGACCTTGCACAGGTCGGCAAACTGCTCGTCGGGGTAGACGCGCAGGTCGAAGTTCTTCACGTGGACGTCCACCTCGTTGCCGCCGCAGACCACGTTGTACATCCCCTTGAGGGAGTTGTCAAACCAGACCTCGATCTCCTCGTCCAGGCCCTGGGGCCCGATGTAGCCGTAGGTGATGTGGTCGCTACCGTCCTCGTCCACCCGCTGGGCGATGTTGGTTCCCAGCAGCCGGCGGACCTTGGCCTCGTTGACCTCCAGGTCGCCCCGCACAAAGACCACCACCGCCTTGCCGGTGTCCTCCCGGGTGAAGACCACCGCCTTCACCAGCCGGTTCTGGGGGATGCCCAAAAAGTCACACAGGCTCTCGATGTCCTTGGTGCCGGGGGTGGGGATCCGCTCGGGCTCTCTGCACTCGCCCAGGTCCTCCACCGGGGCCAGCACCCCAGTGGCCACCTCCATGTTGGCGCGGTAGCCGCACTCGGGGCAGATGGCGATGGTGTCCTCGCCGTCGTCGCAGAGGAACATGAACTCGTGGGCGATGGCGCCGCCCATCATCCCGCTGTCGGACTTGACCGAGACCACGTGTCCCAGCCCGGCCCGCTTGTAGATGCGCTCATAGGCCTCGTGGCAACGGTAGTAGTATTTCTCTAGATCTTCCCAGTTGGTGTGGAAGGAGTAGGCGTCCTTCATGGTGAACTCCCGCACCCGGATCAGCCCGCCCCGGGGCCGGGCCTCGTCGCGGAACTTGGTCTGGATCTGGTAGATCATGAAGGGGTATTTCAGGTAGCTCTTCCCCTCGGTGCGGGCCAGGTGGACGGCCGCCTCCTCGTGGGTCATCCCCAACAGCATCCCGTGGCCGGTGCGGTCGGTAAAGCGCAGCAGCTCTTTGCCCACGCTCTCGTAGCGGCCCGACTCGTCCCACAGCTCCCGGGGCAGCACCACCGGGAAGAGGACCTCCTGCCCGTCGATGCGGTCCATCTCCTGGCGGATGATCTTCTCGATTTTGGCGGCCACCCGCTTGGCGGGGGTCAGCAGGGAGTAGATGCCCGCGCCGACCTGGCGGATGTAGCCGCCCCGGATCAGCAGCCCGTGGCTCTTGAGCTGCGCCTCCGAGGGCCACTCCTTGTAGCGCTCGCCGATGAGTGCACTCATTTTCATTTTTCGCACGATCCTTTCTAGCCCTCTCCGGCCCGGCCAAAGAGGGGGCGGCCGGGCCGCCCATTTTCAGTCTCACAGATAAAATAAGTGTAGCATCTTCCCAAGGCCCCTGTCAAACCCCAAAATGCCGCTGCCAGGCCCTTTTGGGGCGGTTTTTCCCGCCCTGCGCCAAAGAAAAGGTCGCCCCGCCTTTTCCGCGGCGGGGCGACCTTTTGCAGTTGTCAGGGATCGGCCGGACGGGGGGCGGGTCCCCCCTCGCCGGGCTCGGGGGCGTCAGGCGCTTCGGGGGCCTTTTCGGGGGCTTCCGGCAGGGCGACTTCCATCTGCTCGGCCAGCTCCCGCTCGGTTTTGGGGGCGGGGATCTGGGGGAAGGTGACGATGGCCTTGAAGAGGTCGCCGTCCACCAGGATGGTGAGCTTGCCCCCCAGCCGGTCGACAAAGGTGTCGGCAATGGCCAGACCCAGACCGCTGCCCTCGGTGGTGCGGGAGAGGTCGCCCCGCACGAACCGCTCCTTCATCTGCTCCCCGGCGAAGTTCATCTGGTAGCTGGAGATGTTTTTGAAGATGACCGACACCGTCTTTTCGCTGTCCACAATGTCGATGTAGGCCCGGGAGCCGGGGAGGGAGTACTTGGTGATGTTGACGATCAGGTTTTCAAAGACCCGGTAGAGCTTCACCCCGTCGGTGAGCACGTAGAGGGGCCGCTCGCTGTGCCCGGGGATCAGCTCGATGCCGCTGCGCTCCACCACCTCTTCCAGCTCGCCCACTGCCTGCTCCAGCAGCTGGCAGATGTCCAGGGGGGCCAGCTGCAATTCCAGGTTGCCGCTGGTGGCCTTGGAGAGGTCGAAGATGTCCTGCACCAGGCTCTTGAGCCGCTGGGACTTCTGGTCGATGATGGTGACGTAGTCGTTTGCCTCGGGCGGGTCGAGGGCCTGCTGGCGCAGCAGTTGGGTGTAGCTGATGATGGAGGTCAGGGGGGTCTTGAGGTCGTGGGAGACGTTGGTGATCAGGTCTACCTTCATCTTCTCGCTGTGGATGCGGGTCTCGATAGCACCCTTCACGTTCTCCTGCATATCCCGCACCGCGTGGAAGAGGGGGTAGAGGTCGTCCTCCGGGTCCAGGGAGATGGTCTGGTCCAACTCCCCCCGGGAGATGGCGCCCACGTAGTCGATGACCTGGCCCAGCTGGCGGATGATCTTGAAGTAGTCGAAAATCAGTTTGCCCACCAGGGCCACGGCCAGCACCGCCAGCCCCATCCCCACCAGGACGAAGAAGCCCGACGAGCTCATCAGCGCCAGCGCCGCCGAGAGGAAGGCCAAGATCCCCAGGAAGATGGCCACCAGCAGGCTGGTCAGGAACTGGCGGCGGATTTTCTGCTGAAAGGGGAATTGCAGGTTGTAGCGCCGCACCAGGGAGAAGATGACCGAGGGGATGTTGACCCGAAAGGTCTTGAAGCCGTTGTACTTGAGATCCCAGTAGAGTCCCAGCACCGACAGCCAGAAGAGGATGGCCATCATCCAGGGGTTGCCCTCGGTGAGGATGGAGGAATAGGCGATGGCGTAGCCGTCCAGCAGGCTGCCCGCGGCGGCGACCGCCAGGAGGATGCCCAGCACGTACTTGAACTCATAGGGGATGCGGCGGATGCGGCGGGCCACCCCTTGGCCGAAGCGGCGCAGGGCGCGGTGGAGCACCAGCGAGAGCCCCAGCCCGATGAGGGAGAGGCTGATCCAGAGGGGCATGGCCCGAAAGAGGACCAGACTGTCGTGCCAGTTGGTGTAGTTCACCGTGGACGAGAGCCCGGAGTTGGAGTAGGTGCGGATGTCGGGGATGGCGATGAGCACCATTCCGTCCCCGTCGGTGGAGGGGTTGAAGTAAAAGGGGTAGCTCTCGCCGTAGTAGCCGGTGTACTCCACCTGCTGGGGCGGCTGCCCTTCGCCGCTGCCCTCCAGGCGGTAATAGGCGGTGGTGGTCCCCCGGTCGTAAATCAGCCAGAAGTCGTACTGGTTTTGCCGGCAGGAGGCGAGAAAGGCGTCCTGGTCGGGGTAGGAGGTGTTGGTGTAGACCGCCCCGTTCTTGGTGTTTTTGGCGTAGACCTGCATCCCGTAGGAGAGGGAGTCCAGGTAGTTGGCGTTGCTGCCGAAGGTGATCAGGCTGGAGGATTCCTCCGCCGTCCCCTCCGCCGCGGCGTTGGGGGCGGTGCCGCTCAGCCCCTCGTTGCAGAGGTTGATGACGCTGTTGATGGAGTAGGTGAAATCCCTGGTCTGGTAGAAGTTGTCACTCCCGTCCCCGGTGTGGTAGTGGGCGTATTGCAGCAGGGAAAAGCCCGCCAGCGTCAGACTGATGACCGAGGAAAAAAACAGCAAAAAGGCGACCAGGGCCAGGGCGCGGCCCCGCGCATCAGAGTTTTTCGATCTTGTATCCAAGTCCCCACACCACCTTTAAATACTTGGGCTTTTTCGGGTCGAACTCAATTTTCTCGCGGATGCGGCGGATGTGCACCGCCACCGTGTTTTCGGCGTTGAAGCTGGGCTCGTTCCACACCTTCTCGTAGATCTCGTCGATGGAGAAGACCCGCCCCTGGTTTTGCATCAACAGGTGGAGGATCTTGTACTCGATGGGGGTCAGCCGCACCGGCTCGCCGTCCACCAGCACCTCTTTGGTGGTGTTGTTGATGACCAGCCCGTCGCACTGGAGCACGTCGTCCCGCTCGCCGAACGAGCCCGAGAAGGTCACGTACCGCCGCAGCTGGCTCTTGACCCGGGCCACCAGTTCCAGGGGGTTGAAGGGCTTGACGATGTAGTCGTCGGCCCCCAGGTTCAGGCCGATGATCTTGTCGGTGTCCTCCCCTTTGGCCGAAACCAGGATGATGGGGATCTGGTTTTGCTCCCTGATTTTGAGGGTGGTCTGGATGCCGTCGAGTTTGGGCATCATGATGTCCATCAAAATCAGGTGGATCTCGTTTTCCCGCAGCTGCTGAATGGCCTGAATGCCATCGTAGGCCTTGAGGACGTTCAGCCCCTCGTTTTTCAGGTAAATTTCGATGACGTTGACGATTTCCCGGTCGTCGTCCACCACCAGAACGTTCAGATCCTGCATGCTGTTTGCCGCTGCCATATTGTCCTCCTCCGCCCGGGGGGCGTGTTTTTTGATTTGGGGGCGAGCACGAGAGCGGTTTTCGCCGCGCGCTCACTTCCAATTAGTATACCACACGCCCTGCGTTTAGGAGTAGTGTAAACCCCGTTTCTTACCGGGGCCCCGCCAAAAAAGTGACGATTTTCTTTCGCTTTTTTGCCCCTCCGGCCCGGCGGCGCGCCGCTGTTTGTGCTACAATAAATACAGTCTGCCGCCCGGCGGGAAATACAGGAAAGAGGGGATGAGCGAATGCGCTATGAGACCGTCTGCCGCGCCACCTTTTTGGAGCGGCCCAACCGCTTTGTGGCCTGGTGTGACCTGGCAGGAGAGCGGGTGCGCTGCCACGTGAAGAACACCGGCCGCTGCGGGGAGCTGCTGCTGCCCGGGGCCCAGGTCGTCTTGCAGGACCGGCGGGGCCGGGCGGAGGGGCAGAAGACCCAGTTCTCCCTCGTCTCGGTCTACAAGGGGGAGATGCTGGTCAACATCGACTCCCAGGCCCCCAACGCCGTGGTGAAGGAGGCCCTCCTCTCGGGGGCCCTCGCCCTGCCCGGCTACCAGTCCCCCGACCTGGTGCGGGCCGAGTACCCCTTTGGCGCCTCCCGCATCGACTTCTACCTGGAGAAGGGCGGCCGCCGCGCCCTGGTGGAGGTCAAGGGGGTCACCCTCGAGGAGGGGGGCGGCCTCTACTTTCCCGACGCGCCCACCCAGCGGGGGGTCAAGCACATCGAGGAGTTGGAGCGGGCCCATGCCCAGGGGTGGGACGCCTTTCTCCTCTTTGTGGCGCAGCTCTCCCCGGCCCGCTTCCTCTCCCCCAACGACCGCACCCACCCCCAGTTTGGGCAGGCCCTCCGCCGGGCCGCCGCGGCCGGGGTCACCCCCCTCTGCTACGACTGCCGGGTGACGGAGGACAGCCTTGTGCTGGGGCGGCCGGTGGAGGTGCGGTTATAAAAAACAGACGGCAAAAAAAGAGCGCCGGCGGCCAATTGGGCCGCCGGCGCTCCTGCTTTTGAATCGCTGCAAAAAAGCCTATTTGAGAGGGAGGCCTTCCCCATCTGCGGACATCCCGCGCTGCGCCTCTAGCAGCTCTCTGGCAGATTTGACGAGATAGTCCTGCAAGGAGGGAGTGAGCTGCCCAAACGCTTCAAGGAGCTCTTTCTTCCGCCCTTCACCCGGCACAAACATCCCGCCACTCCCCGTGCGCAGCCAGGTCTCACTGGCGCTGAACTGGCTGCAGATGGCCTTGATGTTCTGCTCGGTGACCGTCGAGCCGCTCTTTTCCAGATAGCTGACGGCGCTCTGCTTGCGCCCAATGCGCGCGGCGAATTCCTGCTGACTGAGCCCCAGCGCCTTGCGCAACTGACGGATGCGATCGTTCACAGCATTTTCTCCTTTACTGTATCTCTTACCTGCCTTTGGGGGTCTTTGGGGTCGTCTTCTCCTGCTTGACGACCTCCAACCTCAGCAAATCAGCTCCGCCGCGGCCTGCGAGTGGGTGGGGAAGCGCCGCTCAAAGCGAAAGGCCTCCATTTCTCGAAGCATCTCTTCGTCTACCGAAATCATGCAGCGGAGGCTCTTGGTCGCCATGTTGTCGCCTCTTTATATAGGCACCATAACACAGTGGGATGCCGGTGTAAAGACCAGGGGGAAGGTAGTGGCGGACAGACTGGCGGTGCTTGGCTTTCTGCCGCAACGAGAGGGAGCGCGGCGTTTTCACAGGGCGGAGAGGGGGTGTTCCAGTGCGCACAATTAAAGTATCCCTGTCTATAAAATAGGGTCTTTCGCCCGGGCTGTCTCAAAATAATATTGTAAGTTTCTCCAGACCTCCTGTTCATGGAACATGGTGAGTAAAATTTGCTCCTCCAGTACTTGAGAATCCTCTCTGTCCAATTCCTTCATAAAGAGCTGTAGAAATACCCTGTTTGCCGTCCGCCTAACAACAATGTCGCGGGAGAACATCAGCAAGAGGGGGAGAAGCAGTTCGCTGTCACTAAGGGTCTCTCGAAAATACCGAACTTCTCGAAAGGTCTCCCCATCCCCCAATTGCAAAAAATCCTCCCTAAATTTTCGAGTTGCGACTTATGGGTCTCAATTATACCATTGAATCCCCTATATCATTAAGGAAAGGTTTGTGACTGATTGGTCACAACTGGTGAGAGGGGAAAAACTTGAAAAAATTGAGCATATTTTGTAGATTGAGTATGGTGACCATGGGAACAAAAGTACCAGCTTTTGCCCCATCTGTGTATAGCGACAGGATGAAAAGGCGCAAAAGTGAAAAACATGAACAGTGATAGGGAGGGAGCGCAGGTGAAAACCCAATACCCCGAAAATTTCAAGGCCCTGGGCCAGAACCTCGCCTATTACCGCAAGCGGGCGGGCTACACCCAGGAGGCCTTTGCAGAGTACATCGGCAAGAGCGCCAACTTTATCTCCCAGATAGAGGGTCCGGCGACCTTGAAGGGGGTGTCGCTGGAGACCCTCTTCAAAATGGCGGACACCCTGCACATCCCGCCCGGCCAATTGCTGGACGGGCGGTGAGGGGCTAGCCCCGCAAAATCTCCTCCTGGTAGGCCCGGCTCAGGCGGATGGCGGTGGACAGCAGTTCGCAGGCCGCGTCCCCCATCTCCGGCGGCACCTGGGCCCGGGCGCGGGCGAGGATGGCGTCCTCCCGCCCCTGGTTGAGCACCGGCAGCCCCCGTTCTTTTTTGTACTGCCCCACCTGGGCCACCACCTCCATCCGGCGGCAGAAGAGGGAGAGCAGCTCCCAATCGATTTGGTCGATTTCCTCTCGCAGTTTGTCCAGTTCCACGGCGTATTCCTCCCTGTTTGTTTTGGTTTGCCCCTCAGCCCTTTAGCCCAGCAGGTCTGCCAGGGCGATGGCGGCGGCTGCCTCCACGCAGACGGCGGCCCGGGGGACGATGCAGGGGTCGTGCCGCCCGCGGATTTCGGCGGTGAGGGCCTCTCCGGTGACAAAGTTGACCGTCTGCTGCGGCTTGGCAATGGAGGGGGTGGGCTTGAAGGCCGCCCGAAAGAGGAGCGGCATCCCGTTGGAGATGCCCCCCTGGATCCCCCCGGCGGCGTTGCGGCTGGTGCGGATCTTCCCCCCTTCACTGACAAAGGGGTCGTTGCTCTCGCTCCCCCGCATGCGGGCGGCGGAAAACCCGGCCCCAAACTCCACCCCTTTCACCGCGGGGATGGCGAAGAGGAGGTAGGCCAGCCGGCTCTCCAGGGTGTCGAAGAAGGGGTCGCCCACCCCGGCGAGCAGCCCGGTGACGGCGCACTCCACCACCCCGCCCACCGAGTCGCAGTCGGCCCGGGCGGCGGCAATGGCGGCCTGCATCCCCTCGCCGGCGACGGGGTCGAGCACCGGAAAGTCGCGGCTGTGCAGGGCGTCGAATTCCCGGGGCCCCACCGACACCGGGTCAAAGGGGGTGTCGGCCACCCCGGCGATCTCCGCTGCGTGGGCGCCGATGGCGATGCCCTGCCGCCGCAGCATCAGGCTGGCCACCGCCCCGGCGTAGACCAGGGGGGCCGTCAGCCGCCCTGAGAAGTGGCCGCCCCCCCGCACGTCGTTAAAGCCGCCGTAGCGCAGGTGGCCGGTGTAGTCGGCATGGCCCGGCCGGGCGATCTGCGACTGGGGGCCGTAGTCGCCCGAGCGAGTGGAGGTGTTTTCGATCACCACTGTCAGAGGGGTGCCGCAGGCCACCCCGTCCACCGCCCCGCTGACGACGTGGGGCAGGTCGGGTTCGCGGCGGGCGGTGGAGTAGGCCCCCCGCGCCAGCCGCCGGGCGCAGTAGGCGCGGATGTACCCCTCCTCCAGGTGCAGGCCGGGGGTCACCCCCTCGATCACCGCGCCGATGGCCGGGCCGTGGCTCTCCCCAAAGAGGGTCACCCGAAACCGGCTGCCAAAACTAGAAGACATGAACGCTTCCCCCCAACATCTCGTAATCGCGGAAGAAGTCGGGGTACGACTTCTCCACGCACTCGGCGCAGTCCAACTCCACCGGCCCCTCGCACCAGAGGGCGGCGACGGCCGCGCTCATGGCCATGCGGTGGTCGCGGTGGGTGGCGGCCGGCCCGCCGGGCCGCAGCCCTTCGGCCAAGGGCTGGCCCTCCACCGCGAGCAGGTCCCCCTCGCCCCGGCAGCGGCCCCCCAGGCCACTGATGAGGGCGGCGGTGGCGGCCAGGCGGTCGCACTCTTTGATGGTCAGGCGGGCGGCGCCGGTAAAGGTGGTCTCCCCCTGGGCGGCGGCGGCGGTCACCGCCAGGATGGGCAGGATGTCGGGGATGTCCTCCCCCGCCACCGGGCCGCCGGTGAGGGGGGCCGACTGCACCCGCACAAAATCCCTGCCCCGGGTCACGGCGGCGCCCCAGCGCTCCAGCACGTCGCAGACTGCCCGGTCCCCCTGCAGCGAGAGGGGGGAGAGCCCCTCCACCGTCACGTCGCCGGAGATGGCCCCGGCGCAGAGGAAGAAGGCCGCGCCCGAGTAGTCCCCCTCCACCGCGGTGTCGCAGGGGACAAACCGCTGTCCCCCGGGGATGAACCAGCCCAGGGGGGTGCGCTGGGCCCTCACCCCGAAGGCGGCCATGGCCTGCAGGGTCATCTCCACATAGGGCCCGGAGTGCAGCGGGGTGGTGAGGAGGATCTCGCTGTCCCCCTCCAGGGCGGCCAGGGCGAAGAGCAGCCCGGTGATGAACTGGCTGGACACGTTCCCGGCGATCTCGTACCGACCCGGCTTCAGCTGCCCGCCCAGGGTGAAGGGGAGGGTGTTTTCGTAGTGGAAGGCGGCCCCGCCTGCCGCGAGACAGGGCAGGACGGGGGAGAGGGGACGGCTGGGCAGCTGCCCGGCCCCCGAAAAGGTGGTCTCCACCCCCAGGGCGGCGGCCACCGGCACCAAAAAGCGGAGGGTGGAGCCGCTCTCCCCGCAGTCGATGGCGGCCTGTCGGGGCCGCGCCCCGGTGGGGATGCCCAGGATGGAGTAGGCCCCCCCGTCCATCCGCCGCACCCGGGCCCCCAGGGCGGCGATCCCCCGCAGGGTGGCCTGCACGTCCTTGGAGGCGGGGACGTTTCGCAGCACCGTCTCCCCCTCGGCCAGGGCCGCGCAGAGGAGCAGCCGGTGGGCCATGGACTTGGAGGGCGGCGCGGCGATGGCCCCCCGCAGGGCCCGGGCGGCGACCCGCGCCCTCACGCCCGGCTCCCCCCGGCGGCCATGAACTGCGCGAAGGCGCCCCACTCCATCGACACCGGCTCACAGCGGCCGATGGCGCGGATGAGCACCGGGGAGATGCTCATCCCAGCCCGCTTTTTGTCTCCGGCGGCAATGGCCAGCAGCTCTTCCAGGGGGGCGTCGTAGCGCCAGGCCAGGCCGTTTCGCTCCAGACAGTCGCGGATGGCGGCCGGCACCTCGGGGGCGCAGAGGCCGTTTTGGGCGCAGGCGTCGGCCATCATCTGCATCCCGATGGCCACCGCCTTGCCGTGGGTGACGGCAAAGCCGGAGTGCTTTTCGATGGCGTGGCCCAGGGTGTGGCCAAAGTTGAGGACCATCCGCTCCCCGGTGTCCCGCTCGTCGGCCTCCACCACCGCCGCCTTGATGGCGATGCAGCGGGCGACGATGGGCAGCAGGTTGCGGCGAAAGTCCCCCCGCATCTGCTCGAAGAGCTGCGCGTCGCGGATGGCTCCGTACTTGATGGCCTCCCCCACCCCGTCGGCAAAGGTCTCCTCCGGCAGGGTGTCGAAGAAGGCGGTGTCGCAGAGCACCGCCGAGGGCTGCCAGAAACAGCCCACCAGGTTTTTCCCCCCGTCGATGTTGACGGCGGTCTTCCCCCCCACCGAGGAGTCGATTTGGGCCAGCAGGGTGGTGGGGATCTGCACGTACTCCACCCCCCGCAGGTAGACGGCGGCGCAAAAGCCGGTCACGTCCCCGGGGATACCGCCCCCCAGGGCCACCAGAAAGTCGCTGCGGGTGATGCCCTCACGGTGGAGAAACTCGCAGATCGCCAGGGCGGTCTCCATCCGCTTGTGGGGCTCCCCCCCGGGGAAGGCGAACTTGCAGCAGGGGATGCCCCGCCCCTCCAGCGCCCGGCGCACCGATTCGCCGTAGAGGCCGTCCACCGTCTCGTCGGTGACGATGGCGGCCCGCTTGCCCCGGTGGCACGCGGCCAACTGGTCGTAAAAGGCGTCGGCGCAGCCGTGGCCCACCGTCACCTCATAGGCTCTCCCGGTTTTGACTGGTATGATTTCCAAGGGTCAGGCCCTCCTTTATTTCGCGCCCCTCCCGCAGCAGCCCCTCCAGGGCGCTGTCGTCCCCCTGGGCAAGGGCCGCCCGGTACCGGGCGAGGTTGTCGATGAAGATGTCCAGTTCGGCCAGCAGGGCCGCCCGGTTCTGGGAGAACAGGTCGGTCCACATGGCCTCGTTGAGTTTGGCCACCCGGGTCAGGTCCTTAAAACTGCCCGCCGAAAAACCGCCGAAGTCCCCGGCGGTGGGGCTTTTGACAAAGCAGTTGCTGACGATGTGGCACAGCTGCGAGGTCAGGGCGATGATGCGGTCGTGCTCCTCGGGGGTGGAGAGGACCACCTGCCGAAAGTGCAGGGAGAGAAAGAGGGCCCGCAGCCCCTCGATCACCGCCTCGTCGCACCCGGGCCCGGGGGTCAAGATCATACTGGCCCGGTGGAAGAGGTCGGCCTGGCTGGCCCGGTAGCCCGAGAGCTCCCGCCCGGCCATGGGGTGGCCCCCCACAAAGGTGAACCCCTCCTCCCGGGCGATGGGCCAGACCTGCCGGCAGATCTCCCCCTTGACCCCGCAGCAGTCCACCACCAGCCCCCCCTTGGGGAAGGCGGCCCGGTTTTCCTCTATATAGTCTACCGTTTTTTGCGGCCAAAGGCAAACCAAAATCAGCTCGCACCCGCCAAAGCGAGCGAGGGTCAGCTCCCCCTGTGCCGCCCCGTCGCGCAGGGCGGCGGCCATGGTCTCGGCGTCCCGGTCGCAGGCGAGGACCCGGTGGCCGTGCTGGGCAAAGCACTTGGCCAGGCTGCCGCCGATGAGGCCCAGCCCCACGATCCCCACCGTCATCTGGCCCACTCCTTCCCGCACAGCTTCACAAAGGGCCGCAGCCCCTCCACCAAGTCGGCAAACTCCTGCGGGCGCAGGGACTGGGCGCCGTCGCAGAGGGCCTTTTCCGGTGCGTTGTGCACCTCGATGATCAGCCCGTCGGCCCCGGCGGCCACCGCCGCCCGGGACATGGGCTCGATCATCCAGGGGATGCCGGTGGCGTGGCTGGGGTCCACCACCACCGGCAGGTGGGAGAGCCGCTTGAGCAGGGGGATGGCCGAGAGGTCCAGGGTGTTGCGGGTGGCCGTCTCAAAGGTGCGGATGCCCCGCTCGCAGAGGATCACCTGCTCGCAGCCGCCGGCCATCACGTACTCGGCGCTCATCAAAAACTCCTCGATGGTGGAGGAGAGCCCCCGCTTGAGCAGCACCGGCTTGCCCATCTCCCCCACGGCCCGCAGCAGGGTGAAGTTCTGCATGTTGCGGGCCCCCACCTGGATGATGTCCACGTCGGCGAAGTGGGGCAGCTGCTCCCTGTCCATCACCTCGCTGACGATGGGCATCCCGGTCTTCTGGCGGGCGACCCGCAGCAGGTCCAGCCCCACCGGCCCCAGTCCCTGAAAGGCGTAGGGGGAGGTGCGGGGCTTGAAGGCGCCGCCCCGCAGCACACAGGCCCCGGCGCCCTTGACCGCCTGGGCCACCTCGGTGATCTGCTCGGCGCTCTCCACCGAGCAGGGGCCGGCGATCATGCAGAAGTGCCCGCCCCCCAGTTTGCGCCCGCTGACATCCACCACCGTGTCCTCGGGGTGGAACTTTCGGTTGGCCTTTTTGTAGGGCTCGGAGATGCGCTGTACCCGCTCCACAAAGGGGAGGGAGGCCAGCTGCTCGGCGTCGAGGGACGAGGTGTCCCCCACCAGCCCCAGCAGGGTGGTCTGGGTCCCCCGGGAGAGGTGCACCTCCATCCCCTGGTCGTGCAGCCAGTGGGTGAACTGGTCGATTTGTTCCTGGGTGGTTCCCTTTTTGCAGATGACGATCATCCTGTTTTCCTCCATTCTCGGCCGGGCCCGCTCCCCGCGCGGCGGCCCTCTTTGCGGCAAAGGCGCAAAAAAAGCCGGCACCTGGGATGCGAAGCCCAGGTGCCGGCAAAAAAATCGCTCTGTGGTTTTCTTTTACCCGCTCTACCCGCGGCCCCTCTTCACTTTTCCATACGACAAAACGCCCGCGCCATAAAAATAGCCCAGGTAGCGGTAGCCGTAATAGGAGACCGAAGAGAGGGAGACCGCGTTGTTCATGTTGCTTTACTCCTTTAAAGGACGACTGCATCGCCTTCGTACCCAATATACGCCGCCGCCGGGGATTTGTCAACCGCCTTTTTCCGGTTTTTCCCCGCGCCCTTCCCGGTCGGCCCGGCCGCGGCGGCGCGCCTCCCGCACCCGGCCGGGCAGGCGGATCACCCCGTGGGCAATCAGATCCTGGGCGACAATGGCCCCCAGCGGCCCCAGGAAGATGCCCCAAAACCCCAGCACTGCCCCGCCCAGGTAGGCGCTGGAGAGGGCCACCAGCGGGTGCAGCCCCACCTGGTTGCCCAGCACCTTGGGCTCCAGCAGGCTGCGTACCATCGAGATGACCGCGTAGAGAAGGGCCATCTGCAGCCCTAGCCCGGTGTTCCCCGAGAGGAGCAGGAAGGCCGCCCAGGGCACCAGCACCGCCCCGGTGCCCAGGATGGGCAGCAGGTCGACAAAGGCCACCAGCAGCGCCATCGAGACCGGGTGGGCGATGCCCAGCAGCCAGAACCCGGCCGCCAGTTCGGCAAAGGTCACGGCCATTAAAATCAGGTAGCTCTTGGCCATCTGTAAGGCCGAGCGCTGGACGCAGTCCTTCACCAGGTAGAGCACCTGAGCCAGTTTGGGCGGGGTGCAGCGGGCAAAAAAGCGGGTGATGCTTCGGTAGTCGGCGGCGAAGAAGAGCCCCGAGATCACCGCCACCGAGCACCAGAGAAAGACCGCGGGCAGGGCCGCGGCCAGCCGGGTCACCGCCCCCATGGCCCAGGCGGAGAGCTTTTGCAGACAGGCGTCGATGGAGCCCCCCGCCAGGGCGAAAAAGTCCTCCCAGTAGATCGGGGCGCCGGGGGAGAAGCCCTCGATAAAGCCCAGCAGCCACTCCTGGAACCGGGACAGCAGGGGGGCTATCTCCTGGGCGTAAAACCCCGGCAGGGAGGAGAAGATGCTCCCCAGCGAGACCACCAGCCGCGCCCCAAAATACCAGATGGCCGCCCCCAGCCCCAGGTAGAGCAGGGCGGTGAGGGCGCTCTGGCAGCCCCGCTGGGGCAGGCGCCAGCGGCGGTGCAGCCAGCGGGCGGGCCGGGCGGCGACAAAGGCCACAAAAAAGCCCGCCAGCAGGGGGGAGAGCAGGGGCAACAGCCAGCGCACCCCCAGCAGGCCAAGGGCCAGCACCAGGGCGAAAAAGAGGGTGTTTTCCAAAAAAGCGTGCCGCTTCTCCACGGCCGTCCCCCCTTTTTTCGCTCATTTTCAAGAGGATGGGCAGTTTTGGGTGGGATATGCAGGCCCGGCCCCCTGGCAGGATATGCGGGGGAGCGGGCAAAAAGAATCCCCGCGCGGCCAGAGACCGCACGGGGATTTCAAAAGCTATGTACGCGCGCGGAGCGCGCCTCCAAAACCCGACAGGGGGGAAGCTATTTGGTCAGGAAGTTGTAGGCGTACTCGCCCATAAAGGTGGCGCCCACCTTCAGGCTGGCCTCGTCGATGGCGAAGTTGGCGTTGTGGTGGTTGCCGGAGGTGCCGGGCAGGTCGCTCTTGGCGCCCACCACGCAGTAGAAGCCCTTGAAGGCGTGGACAAAGGCGGCGTAGTCGTCCGAACCGGTGGCGGGGTCGCCCTGGGGCAGAACGGTCAGCCCCTGCTCGGCGGCCAGGGCGCGGCCAGCGGCGGCGGCCTCCTTGTCGTTGACCACCGGCAGCGGGGCCATGACCACCCGCTCCACCTCGGCGGTGCAGCCGTAGGCGGCGGCCACGTTCTCGGCGATCTTGCGCATCAGGTCGATGACCTCAATGTCCTCCCCGGCCTTGAAGAAGCGCAGGTTGCCCTCGATCTCGGCGTCGTTGGGGATGATGTTGTTCTTGGTGCCGGCGTTGATCATGCAGGGGCTCACCACCACGGTGGAGAAGGGGTCGTGCCGGTTGACCGGGATGGCCTGCACCTTCAGCAGGATGTCGCAGGCCGGGCGGATGGGGTCGACCGCCAAGTCGGGGCGGGAGCCGTGGCCGCCCACGCCGTGGACCTTGATTTTGAAGCCGGTGTTGCCGGCCATCATCGCCCCGTCGGGGATGCCGATGAGACCGACGGGCATCTGGGCCATCAGGTGGGTGCCGATGGCCTGGTCCACGCCGCCGTGGGCCTGCAGGTACTCGACGCACTCCTCAGCGGCGCCGCCGCCGACCTCCTCGGCCACCTGGAAGCAGAGGTAGACCGAGCCGTTGAGCTCATCCTTGAGCTCGTTCAGGGACTTGGCGATGCCCAGCAGCATGGCGGTGTGCCCGTCGTGGCCGCAGGCGTGCATCACGCCGGGGGTCTGGGACTTGAAGGGCAGGTCGACTTCCTCGCAGACCGGCAGGGCGTCGATGTCGGCGCGGATGGCGATCTTCTTGCCCGCTTTGTTCTTGTTGATGATGCCGATGACGTTGCGGCGGCCGACGACCTCGTACTGGATGTTCATCTTCTCCAGCTCTTCGCAGATCCGGCGGGAGGTGCGCTCCTCCTGGTAGCTCAGCTCGGGGTGCATGTGGAACTCCCGGCGCATCTCGATGATGTAGTCTTCGTTTTGGGCGATCAGTTCTTTGATGGTCATGGAAAGATACCCTCCTTGATGATGGTAAAATAGACTCACTACTTTGTATTATAGAGGCAAAAAATGGGGCTGTCAAACCAACTTTCTGTGAACAGCGCACAGAAATGGCACACCTGTCCCGGGGCTATTTCAAAAATGCAAAGGCGTACCCGGCCATGAATTCGATGCCCAGTTTGATGCAGTCCTCGTTGAGGCAGAAGGTGGGGTTGTGGTGGTTGCCAGAGGTGCCGGGCATCTCGCTGTGGGCGCCCAGCATGGTGTAAAAGCCGGGGAAGGCGTTGAGGAAGTTGGCGTAGTTGTCCGACGCGGCCTGGGGGTCGGCGGGGGGCAGCACCGTCAGCCCCTGCTGGGCGGCCAGGGCGCGGCCCCGGGCGGCGGCTTCATTGTTGTTGATGACCGGGTAGGGGGCCATGGCCTCGCTGGTGACCTCCACCGTGCAGCCGCGGGCGGCGGCCAGGTGCTCGCTCATCCGGCGGATCTCCTCCACTGCGGCGTCGCCGTCGCCGTAGGCGAAGAAGCGGATGTTCCCCTCGATTTCGGCCTCGCCGGGGATGATGTTGTTCTTGGTGCCCGCGTGGATGGTGCAGGGGCTGACCACCAGGGTCTTGAAGGGGTCGTGCCGGTTGACCGGGATGGCGGCGATGGCCTGCAGGATCTCGCAGGCCGGGCGGATGGGGTCGACCGCCGCGTCGGGGCGGGAGCCGTGGCCGCCCACCCCGTGCACCACGATCTTAAAGCCCATGTTGCCGGCGTACATCGGCCCGTCGGGGATCCAGATGGTCCCCACCGGGGCCGCCCCGGCGATGTGGGTGGCGATCACCTGGTCGACCCCGCCCTTTTCCTGCAGGTAGGCCACGATGTCGTCGGCGCCGAAGCCGGTCTCCTCGGCCACCTGGAAGCAGAGGTAGACCTTGCCGGAAAACTGCTCTTTGGTCTCGTTGAGGATGCGGCCGATGGTTACCAGCATGGCGGCGTGGGCGTCGTGCCCGCAGGCGTGCATCTTTCCCTCAAACCGGGATTTAAAGGGCAGCTCCACCTCCTCGGTGAGGGGGAGGGCGTCGATGTCGGCGCGGATGGCGATGGATCTGCCGGCCCGGCCGGTGTCGATGAGGCCCACCACGTTGCGGGGGCCCACCACCTCACAGGGGATGTCCAGTTTCCCCAGCTCCTCGACGATGCGGGCGGAGGTCCACTCCTCCTGCAAGCTCAATTCGGGGTGGGCGTGTAGCTCCCGCCGCAGGTCGATGGCATAGGACTCGTACTTCTCGCTCAGCTCTTTGATGACAGACATCTCAAAACACTCCTTTTTATTCTTGATACATTTTGTATGCAAAAAAGTTGTCCCCTACTCCTTTACTCCTTGCCTCCCAGGAAATCAAACAGGCAGGCGGCAAAGAGGGCCAGCCCCTCTTCCAGGCACCCCTCGTCGATGCAGAAGGTGGGGTTGTGGGCGTTGCCGGAGGTGCCGGGCAGCTCACTGCGGGCCCCCAGCATGGCGTAGAAGCCGCCGAAGGCCTCGAGGAATTCCGCGAAGTTGTCCGACGCGGCCGAGGGGCCCTGGGCCGGGATCAGCGAAAAGCCCAGATCGGCGGCCAGGGCGCGGCCCCAGGCGGCGGACGCGGGGTCGTTGAGGACCGGCTCGGTGCACTGTTCGCCCCCGGTGACCCGGGCGGTGCAGCCGTAAGCCGCGGCGGTGGGCCCGGCCAGCCGGCGGATCTCCTCCACCAGGGCGGGCCCGTCCCCGTAGCGGAAAAAGCGGATGTTCCCCCCGATGGAGGCGCTGCCGGGGATGATGTTGTTTTTGGTGCCGGCGTGGATCAGGCAGGGGCTCACCACGCAGGTGGCGAAGGGGTCGTGCCGGTTGACCGGGATGGCCGCCGCCTTGAGAAGGATCTCGCAGGCCGGGCGGATGGGGTCGGACGCCAGGTCGGGGCGGGAGCCGTGGCCGCCCACCCCCTCCACCTCGATGTCGAAGCGGGTGGCGCCGGCGTACATCGGCCCGTCCTGCAGGTAGAGGCTGCCCACTGGGTAGGCGCCGTTGACGTGCAGGCTCACCGCCCGGTCCACCCCGCCCAAGGCCTTTAGGTGGGCGACGATGGGGCCGGCACCCTCGCCGGTCTCCTCTCCGGGCTGAAAGCAGAAATAGGCTGTGCCGCACAGGTGCTGGCGCTGCTCCCAGGCGATGCGGGCGGCCCCCAGCACCATGGCGGCGTGGGCGTCGTGCCCGCAGGCGTGCATCTTCCCCGCGACCTGGGACTGAAAGGGCAGCTCCACCTCCTCGGTCAGGGGCAGGGCGTCAAAATCCCCCCGAAAGGCCAGCCAGGGCCCCGGGCGGCCGCTGTCCACCACCGCGACGATGCCCCGGTTTTGCAGCACGGTGTGGGGGATGCCGAGTCCCTCTAGCTCCCGGGCGATGCGGGCAGAGGTCCACTCCTCCTCCATCGAGAGCTCCGGGTGGGCGTGCAGTTCCCGGCGAAAATCGGTGACGTATCCGGCGTGTTGATGGGCCAGTTCTCTCACTTGCAACAAAATTCCCCCTCTGCGCCCCGAAGGGCACCTCTTTTCTCAAAGTATAGCCTTTTCCCAGAGGGCCGTCAATCGAAGGGGAGGAGCAAAAAGGGCCGGATCCCGGCGAATAGTCGCCAAAAATATCCTCTTAAAAATGTGATAGACGCCAAAAAGAGCCCCGCTGATAGCGTTTTGCGCAGCAGAATGCTACCATAAAAGCAAAGATGGCGCGGCGCAGTCCGCGCCCAAGGGGGGGAGAGGGGAGCGCACCTTCCCCTCGGCGGAGGGCAACGTCTTTTATCCCTGGCCATTGCGCGTGGGGGCCGATTTCCCCCTCTGGCAGGGGCCGTGGCGCTATCCCCTCATCGCCGCCCTCGGCCTGGCCTTTCTGGCCATCGGCTCTTTCGTCGAATGGCGGCGCTCCCTCCTCAAGCGCTGAAGGGCTTAAAACGAAGAGCGCCCGGCGAGTTGGTCTCGCCGGGCGCTCTTCATTATAGATAAAACAGCCGTTTACAGGTTCCCCGTCAAATACATCACCACGGCTGCTGCCGCCAGGGGGGCGGTCTCACAGCGGAGGATGCGGGGCCCCAGGGAGGCGATGCCCACCCCGCGGCCCTCGGCCAGGGCCACCTCCTCGGGGGTCAGTCCCCCCTCGCTGCCCACCAGCAGCCCGCAGCTGCACACCGGCCCGGCCGCCTGGGCCTGGGCCAGCAGCTCGCCGATGGGGCGGCCGCCCTTCTCGTAGAAGAGGAGGGGGAGGTCCTTGCCCGCCAGTTCCTCCACCGCCCGCGCAAAGGGCAGGCAGGGCGAGACGGTGGGCAGCACCCCCCGCCCGCACTGCTTGGCCGCCTCCCAGGCGATTTTCTGCCAGCGCTCTGTCTTGTTTTGCAGGCTCTTGGGGTCGGGGCGGGAGACGCACCACTCGCTGATCACCGGCACGATCTCCCGGCAGCCCAGCTCAACGCACTTTTGCACCACCAGCTGCATCTTGTCCTGCTTGGGCAGGGCCATGTAAACGGTCAGGTCCAGGTCGGGCTCGGCGGGGCAGGGGCGCTTTTCCAGCACGGTGCAGACCACCTGACCATCCTCGACAGTTTCGATCTGGCAGTCGTAGTCAAACCCCGCCCCGTCGCAGAGGGTCACCGCGTCCCCCGGGCCCAGCCGCAGCACCCGGGTCAGGTGTTTGACGTCCCCGCCGCGCAAAATTCCCCGCTGCCCGGCGATGTCTTCGGTAAAAAACTTGGGCATCCCGCATACTCCTTTAACAAAGCTGTCCACCGCCCGCGCGGGCAGGCTTTAGGCCCGGCAGGTGATGGCGTACCAGCCCTTTTCCTCCCGCACGTCCAAAACGGTCAGCCCGGACTGCTCCATGGCCGCCAGCACTTCGTCCCGGCGCACGTCCACGATCCCCGAGGCCACCAGCACCCCGCCCTCGTTCAGGTGGGGCTTCACGTCCGGCAGCAGCCGGATCACGATGTCGGCCACAATGTTGGCAAAGATCACGTCAAAGCGCCCCTGCACCCCTGTGGCCAGGTCCCCCTGCACCACGGTGCAGCGCTCGGCCACCCCGTTGAGGGCGGCGTTCTCCCGGGCCACCTTGACCGCCGTCTCGTCGATGTCGCAGAGCACCGCCGAGCCGGCCCCGCACAGCAGGGAGGAGATGGCCAGGATCCCGCTGCCGCAGCCCACGTCCAGCACGCTGCAGCCGGGGCGCACCACCTCCTGCAGTCGCTCCAGGCAGAGCTTGGTGGTGTGGTGGGTGCCGGTGCCGAAGGCCATCCCCGGGTCCAGGGTCACCACCACCTGGCCGGGCGATTTTTCGTAGTGCTCCCAGCTGGGGCAGACCACCAGCCGCTGGCCGATGGGCAGGGGGTGGTAGTACTTCTTCCAGCCAAAGGCCCAGTCCTCCTCGGCGATCTCGCCGGTGGAGAGGGTGTGGCCGATCCCCTCCTCCTCCAGCCGCCCGGTCAAAAAGGAGACGGCCTCCATGGGCGCCTGGTCGGCGGGGATGTAGAGGTGGATGACCGCGTGCTCCCGGTCCCGGGCCAGCAGCTCCTCGTCGATCAAATCGATGTGGGCCACCTGGGGGGCGACCTCCTCCAAATCCGAGTAGTCCTCGATGTAGATGCCGTAGGGCACCACCATGTGGGCGATGGCCGAGGCCACCTCCACGTCTTTGGCGGCGACGGCGACCTGAATCTCTGTCCAGTCCATCTTCTCTGTCTCCTCTCTCCAAAAGAGCGCCCGCGGCAGACAGCCTGCGGGCGCCCCGGTCAACTGTTTTGCAGGTAGTCGGCCAGCTCTGCCACGCTGTGCACCAGCGCGTCGGCCTCGATCTGGCCCTCCTCCATCCCCAGGTAGCCAAAGCCGTAGGTGGCGGCGGCAAAGCGGCAGCCCACGGCGGCGGCCCCCTCCTCGTCGTAGGGGCTGTCCCCCACCATCAGCACCTTGTCGGCGTCGGCCTCGTCGATCCCCATCTCGGCCAGCGCCTCCCGGATGATCCCCTCCTTGGAGGGCGTCTTCTCCGGCACCGAGCCGCAGATGGCGTCAAAGAGGGGGGTCAGGCCGAAGTGGTCGGTGGTCTTGCGGGCAAAGCCCACGAATTTGAGGGTGGCCACCCCCAGCTTGACCCCCTGGGCCTTGAGGGCGGGCAGCAGGGTCTCCCACCCGGGGTAGAGCCTGCCGGCGGCGATGTGCTCGTCCCGAAAATGGGCCTTGTAGCTGGCCACTGCCCGGTCCAGCAGCGCCTCGTCCTCCACCCCGGCGACAATGCGGAAGCACTCCTTCAGAGGCGGGCCGATAAAGCGGTGGAAGGTGTCCTCCGGGGGGATGGGGATCCCCAGTTCCTCCATGGCCTCTTTGGCACAGGCGATGATCCCCCCCGAGGAGTCGATCAGGGTCCCGTCCATATCCAGTAGCAGCGCGCGATAGCGCATGGCAACGCCCTCCCCTTCTTTTCATGGGTTGATTCTACCATATTTCCCAGCAAATATAAATAGATAAATTCTGCAACATCCCTTTGTCCAATATTCATAAATCGTTAAAACACAATTGCTTGTTTGTTCATTTTATGTTACAATCCATAAATACAAGGGCGCTGTTCTGCAAGAAAAAGAAGGCATAGGTTGCATTTACTAAAAAAACCTGTTGTTTTCCGTCATTATCACCAATGACTGGCAGCCGCGCTTTAGATTAGGAGGCGATCAAAATCATGTCGGTACGGGACGACATCTGCAAGTTGGTGGACGACAAGGCCGCTCTCTTCACCCAGGTCAGCGACAAGGTCTGGTCTACGCCGGAGCTGGGCTTCAAGGAGTTCCAGTCCTCGGCTGCCCTCATCGAAGTGTTGAAGCAGGAGGGCTTCGCGGTGGAGACAGGGCTGGCGGGCATCCCCACCGCCTTCTCCGGCACATTCGGCAGCGGCAAGCCGGTCATCGGCATCCTGGGCGAGTTTGACGCCCTGCCCTCCCTCAGCCAGGAGGCGAGCTGCTCCTCGAAAAAAGAGGTGGTCAAGGACGCCCCCGGCCACGGCTGCGGGCACAACGCCTTGGGCGCGGGCAGTCTGGCGGCGGCCGTCGCCGTCAAGGACTACCTGCAGGCCACCGGCAAGAGCGGCACCGTCATCTACTACGGCTGCCCCGGCGAGGAGTTCGGCTGCGGCAAGGCCTTCATGGCCAGAGAGGGCTGCTTTGACGGCCTCGACTGCGCCTTCAGCTGGCACCCCGGCGACTGCTTTGCCCCCATGGGGATCAGTTCCCTGGCCAACATCAGCGTCTTTTTCAGCTTTGTGGGCAGGACCTCCCACGCGGCCGCGTCGCCCCAGCTGGGCCGCAGCGCCCTCGACGCCGCCGAACTGATGAACATCGGCGTGCAGTTCTTGCGCGAGCACGTCAGCCCCGAGGCCCGCATCCACTACGCCTTCCACGATGTGGGCGGCACCGCCCCCAACGTGGTGCAGGACCGGGCGAAGCTCCACTACTACATCCGCGCACCCAAGATCGCCGAGGCCAAAGAGCTCTTTGCCCGCATCGAGAAGATCGCCAAGGGCGCGGCCATGATGACCGAGACCGAGTCGATCGTTCAAATCAAAGACGGTCTCTCCGACTACATCCCCAACGAGGTGCTCACCACCCTGTTGACCGAGGCCATGAACGAGGTGGGCGAGGTCCCCTTTGACGAGGAGGACAAAGCCCTGGCCCAATCCTTCCGCGACACCCTCACCCCGGCCGAAAAGGCCGCCTCGGCCCAGCAGCTGGGGATGTTGGGCGGCCCGGAACTGGCGCAGAAATACGCCGACCAGGCCATCTGCGGCGAGGTCTTCCCCTACCGGCCCATGGGCAACATCGCCATGCCGGGTTCCACCGATGTGGGCGATGTCAGCTATGTCACCCCCACCGCCCAGATGACCGCCCCCACCGCTTGTTTGGGCACCCCCGGGCACTCCTGGCAGCAGACGGCGCAGGCCGGCTCCCGCCTGGCCCACAAGGGGCTGCTGCAGGCTGGCAAGGCTTTGGCGCTGGCCGCCGTCAAGGTCATTGAGGACCCCTCCGTCCTCGCCCCCGCCCAGGAGGAGTACCTGAAAAAGACCGGCGGCAAGTACAACTGCCCCTTCCCCGACGACGTCAAGCCCTATTTGGACTAACGGTCTCAAACAGCGAGCGGTAACTGCGCTGTTGCGATAAACTATGAAACAGAAATGAGGAGTGAATCAAATGACATTCAAAGAACTGTCAAACAGTGCCTGGCTGTGGATTTTGGTCATCGCCGGACTGCTGTACGTAGCCGGATTGGCCGCCGCCTTTATGGTGAAGGCCCGCAAGCGCTGCCTGGAGTTGGGCATTGAGAACACGACCATCAAAAAGGTCATCAGTTCGTCCTGCACCTTCTCCATCGTCCCCTCCCTGTCCATCGTCATCGGCCTGATTTCCCTGGCCGCCGTCCTGGGCACCCCCTGGGCCTGGTTCCGGCTCTCCGTCGTGGGCGCCGTCTCCTATGAGCTGATGGCCGCCGACATGGTCATCCAGGCCATGGGCCTGAACTTCGCCAGCGCCGGTGCGCAGCCCGCCAACGTCTTTGGCGCCGTGATGATCGTCATGAGCATCGGCATTATGTTCGGCATCATCACCAACATCATCGCCGCCAAGAAGATCACCACCAGCATGGCCGACTACAACCGCAAGAGCGGCGGCTGGGGCGCTGTCTTCTCCGGCTGTTTCATGATGGCCATGATGTCCGTCATGATGCCCCTGCAGGTCTACAACCCCGCCACCGGCTGGAACTTCGTCGGCACCCTGACCCTGCTCACCAGTGCCGGCATCGGCCTGCTGATCGCGACCATCGCCAAGAAGACCGGGGCCAAGTGGCTCAACGACTTCAACCTCGCCATCGTGTTGATTTTGGGCATGGCTTCCTCCGTGCTCTGGACCAACGTGGTCGGCATGTTCGCTTAATAGGGAAAGGAGGACTATACAATGAACAACGAGAAATACATAAAGTCCATCCATCGCCTGGGCCGGCTCGGCAGTATTGGCGCCCTCGGCTTCATGGTGGGTATCCCCCTGGTCATCTGTGCCATCTACAGCTGCTTCCCGGACTTCGGCCTGGTTTTGCAGAGCGGCACCGGCCTGCTGGCCATGTTCATCCCCATCGCCATCTCTGAGGTGTTCAGCTACGCCCCCGTGCTCGGCTCCGCCTCTTACATCACCTTCATCACCGGCAACGTCATGAACCTGAAGCTGCCTGTGGCCATCAACGCCATCGACATCGCCGGCGTGGAGCAGTCCACCGACGAGGGCGACGCCGTTGTCACCGTGGCCGTCGGCGCCTCCTCCATCGTCACCATGGCCATCATCGCCCTGGGCGTCATCCTGCTGGTGCCGCTGCAGCCCATCTTCGCCATCCCTGCCGTCAAGACCGCCACCGGCTACATGCTGCCCGCTCTGTTCGGCGGCCTGGCCCTGGGCATCTTCAACGGCCGGTCCGGCAAGTACAACATCAAGGGCAAGCTGCTGGGCGCTGTCCCCGCCGTCATCATCGTCATCATCCTGATGATCATGGGCGTGCCGCTGAGCACCTACCAGGGCTTTGTCATCGTGGGCATGATCCCCGTCACCATCCTGACTTCCTGGCTGATGTACAAAAAGGGCATCATCAAAGTTTACGAGCAGGGCAAGACCGAGCCCGAGCCGGTCGCGTCCAAGAAGTAATTACCCCCTTTTCGCAGTTGAAAAGGGCCGGGGCAACTGCCCCGGCCCTTTTTTGCGCCCTGCTCCTTGCGCCCTTTTAAAAGGAGGGGTATACTGAAGTTACAACAGCTCCTGCCGGGCCGGCCCGCCGCGCCCGCAGAGGAGAGAAGGAGGCCTTTTCATGGAGATGGAATACAGACAGCTGGGAAACACCGGGTTTTCCGTCAGCGCCGTGGGGGTGGGGGGCGAGCACCTCTGCACCCGCGACTACCCCACCGTCGAGGCCACCGTGGGCGCCGCTGTGGAGCGGGGGGTCAACATCTTCGACCTCTTCATGCCCGAGGTGGAGTACCGCCGGAAGATGGGGGACGCCCTGCGCCCCTACCGCAAAAACGTCTATCTGCAAGGGCACATCGGCGCGGTGCTCCAGGGGGGGCAGTACGCCCGCTCCCGCAAAGTGAAAGAGGCCGACACCTATGTGCGCGATTTTTTAGAGAAGTACCACACCGACTACATCGACCTGGGGATGGTCCACTTTGTCGACACCCAGAAGGACTGGGACGGCGTCTTTGAGAGCGACTTTATCGACTACGCCCTCCGCCTCAAGGAGAAGGGGGTCATCCGCAAGCTGGGGGTCAGCTGCCACATGCCCGCCACCGCCATCAAACTGGTAGAGACGGGGATCTTCGACCTCCTCCTCTTCTCCATCAACCCCGCCTACGACTTTGAGCCGGCCGAGAAGACCCTCGACCAGCTCATCGCCGCCACCCCCACCCAGGGCCAGCTCTCCCCCGAGCGGGAGCGGCTCTACCAGCTTTGCGGGGCCCGCGGGGTGGGGATCACCGTCATGAAGGCCCTGGCCGCCGGCAAACTGCTGGACCCGGCCACCACCCCCTTCCACCGGCCCCTCACCGTCACCCAGTGCATCCACTACGCCCTCTCCAAACCCGGGGTGGCCAGCGTGCTGCTGGGGGTGCAGAGCGTGGCCGAGCTGGAGGACGCCCTTGGCTACTTTGATGCCAGCGAGGAGGAGCGGGACTTCTCCTTCCTCGCCCAGGAGATGCAGGGCTCCCTCTCCCACCGGTGCATGTACTGCAACCACTGCCTGCCCTGCCCCCAGCACATCGACGTGGCCGCCGTCCACAAATACCTGGACCTGGCCGAGGCGGGGGAGGGGCTGTCGGTCCCCGCCACCGTGGCCGCCCACTACGAGGCCCTGCCCGTCACCGCGGGGGAGTGCATCGCCTGCGGCTCCTGCGAGAAAAACTGCCCCTTTGGGGTGCCGGTCATCGAGAACATGGCCAGGGCCACCCGCCTTTTCGGGAAGTAGCCGGTGCGCCCCTACGTCTTTGACAAGACCAAGCGCCGCTACTGCTATCTGCGGGAAGGGGGCCGCTGCTTCTACTGCGGCAAACCCCTCTCCTTTGGCGGCGGCACCCTGGACCACCACCTGCCCCGCGCCCACGGGGGTCCCTCGGCAGTCTACAACCTGGTCCTCTGCTGCCGAGCCTGCAACCGGGAAAAGGGGGACGCGGTCCCTCCCGACTGGGAGGGGACGGTCTGCGCCCTCTTTTCCCGGGCGGTGGGCGACGGGGCCCTTCCCCTCCCCCCAGGGGAGGGGAGACGGCTGCCCCCGGCGGTGGCGCAGGGAGTGGCGGGGGTGCGCCCCTGGTCGGAAGGGCTCTGCTTTTTCGGGCCCGCCTTTACCGCCTGGTGCGATGGACACCGGGTCACAAAAGTTCGCTATCCCCCGCCGCGGCGGGGGGAGAAGCGCCTGCCCGACACCCCTGCCGGCGGCGGGCGCACAGAATGGGAGGAAGACAATTGAAATTGGTACCAGTCGGCCCCGCCGGGGCAGAGGAAACCGCCCGCATTGCCGTTGAAGGGGCCAAGGCCCGGGGCATCCGCCACCTGGTGGTGGCCAGCTCCTCCGGCGCCACAGCCGAACTCTTTCGGGACTGCGGCTTACAGGTGACGGTGGTCACCCTGGCCTACGGCTCCAAGGAGCCGGGCAAAAACGTCATGGAAGAGGCCGAGCGCCAGAAGTTGAAGGACTGGGGCTTTTCGGTCTGCACCGCCGCCCACGCCCTCTCAGCGGCCGAGCGGGCCGTCTCCGGCGCCAACGGCGGGATGTATCCGCTGGAGATCGTCGCCAACGCCCTGCGGATGTTCTCCCAGGGCACCAAGGTCTGTGTGGAGTGCTCCACCATGGCCATGGACGGCGGCTACCTCCCCTTTGGTGAGGACGTGGTGGCGGTGGGGGGGACCAGCCTCGGCTGCGACACGGCCCTGATCCTGCGCCCCAGCTACTCGTCCAAACTCTTTGCCACCAAGGTCAAAGAGGTGCTCTGTCTCCCCGGCAAAGAAGGGGAGTAAGCGCCTCTAAAAGGCCCTCGGCGCCCGTTTGCGGCGGCGAGGGCCTTTTTTGGCGGTTTTCCCAGATTTCTCGGTGTTTTCCCCCGCATATTTTGTGCCGCCCCGTTCTTTATAGAGGAACTTCTAAAAAGAATGCAGTGTCGCTGTGAAGGCGGTACAAAAAAGTGCTTTATTGCGAGAAAGAGCAATATGTCTAAAAAATAAATAAATAGTAAAATTTAGTTGACAAATTCGATTGCTTTGTTTAAATTGGAAGGCGAGGAACAGTTTGGTATAGATTTTCATTCACTCTAAGAGAGGGGCGAAAAAAGCAAAAAAGGCCGACATTGCATCAACAATGCCAACCTTTCATGTAATTTTTCCCCTCTTTGAGGGCGAAAGAAATCCTATACCATTCTGAATGAAAAAAGAGAGCGAGGGAAACGAGCAATGAAAAAAGCGTTGGCAATCCTGTTGGCCGCCCTGACGGCGTCATCCCTGCTGATGACCGGCTGCGGCGAAAAGGACGAGGGCAACAAGGACGGGGAAAAGAAGTGCCGGGTGGTGATGATCTGTTCGGCCCTGGGGGACAAGTCCTACTACGACATCGCCTACGAAGGGCTGAAAAAGGCCGAGACCGACCTGGGAGTGGAAATCAAGGTGGCCGAGATCGGCACCGACAAGGCCAAGATGGAGCCCGCCATCCAGGACGTGGCCGACGCCGGCTACGATATCATCTTCTTTGGCAGCACCGAGTACATCCCCATCATTGAAAAGCACCAGGACGAGTACAAGGAGTCCAAGTTCGTGGGCTTTGACATCGAGCCCAGCACCGAAATCAAGATGTCCAACATGTTCTGCATCACCTATATGCAAAACCAGGTGGACTTTCTGGCCGGCGCGCTGGCGCAGAAGATGTCCAAATCGGGCACCATCGGCTTTTTGGGCGGCACCGAGGGCACCATCATCAACGACTTTTTGATTGGCTTCATCGAGGGCTCCCTTCTGGCCAACCCCAAGGGGAAGGTGGCCTCCTCCTACATCGGCAGCTGGACCGACGCCGCCAAGGGCAAAGAGATGGCCCTGGTGCAGATCAAACAGTTGGGGGCCGACCTGCTCCACCCCTGCGCCATGGGCGCCGGACTGGGTGTCATCGAGGCCTGCCGCGACAACGGTCTCTGGGCCATCGGCGTGGACGCCGACCAGCGGGAATTCTTTATCGACAGCAAGAAGGACATCGCCGACGCCATCCTCACCTCGGCCATGAAGCGGGGGGACATGGTGGTCTACAAGGTCATCAAAGACGAGCTGGCCGGCACCCAGACCTACGGCAGCCTGGAGAAGTGGGGCCTGAAGGAGGAGGCCGTGGGCCTGGCCAAGAACGACTACTACAAGGAACACACCCCGCAGGAGATCCAGGACTATGTGGACAAGGTGGAAGGGCAGCTCCTCGACGGCAGCCAGCAGGTCTCCACCGCCTACGGCATGAGCCAGGACGACTTTGTCGCCATCCGCGAGGGGGTCAAGCCCTAACGGCGAACGCGCCGTCTCCACTTAAAAAAAGAAAAAATTTTATTTTTTACCCCAAATGAAGCCCTTTGTCTGCCAGATTCTTCCTAGGTGTTTTTGCCAATAAAAAAAGGGGGCTTTTGTATCCCCACACAAAAGGAGGGCCGACCTTCCGCCAAAAGGGACAAATCCCGCCATCTGCAATTGGGAGAAACGGCGAAAAAATAGGGCTTTTATAAAACTGCAAAAGTCTGAAAAAAACATCCTCCCGCGGGACAATTGTCCTGGCTCCCCCTCTTTTCAAGGTCTAGGATGGGATTGTGAAGGGCGGGTGAACGCCCGTCGAAATCGTAAAAATCCAAATCAAGAGAGCGAGGGAAAACTGTGAAAAAGGCACTGGCAATTCTGTTGGCCGCCCTGACGGCGTCATCTCTGCTGATGACCGGCTGCGGCGAAAAGGACGAGGGCAAAAAGGACGATGAGAAAAAGTTCCGGGTGGTGATGATCTGCTCGGCCCTGGGCGACAAGTCCTACTACGACATCGCCTACGAGGGGCTGAAAAAGGCCGAGACCGACCTGGGGGTCGAAATCAAGGTGGCCGAGATCGGCACCGACAAGGCCAAGATGGAACCCGCCATCCAGGACGTGGCCGACGCCGGGTACGACCTGATCTTCTTCGGCAGCAGCGAGTACATCCCCATCATCGAAAAGCATATGGACGAGTACAAGGAGTCGAAATTCGTGGGTTTTGATATCGAGCCCACCACCGAGATCAAGATGTCCAACATGTTCTGCATCACCTACCTGCAAAACCAGGTGGACTTTCTGGCCGGCGCGCTGGCGCAGAAGATGTCCAAATCCCACACCATCGGCTTTTTGGGCGGCAGTGAGGACACCATCATCAACGACTTTTTGATCGGCTTCATCGAGGGCTCACAGCTGGTTGCCCCCAACGGCAAGGTGGCCACCTCCTATATCGGCAGCTGGACCGACGCCGCCAAGGGCAAAGAGATGGCCCTGGTGCAGATCAAACAGCTGGGGGCCAACCTGCTCCACCCCTGCGCCATGGGTGCCGGGCTGGGTGTCATCGAGGCCTGCCGCGACAACGACCTCTGGGCCATCGGCGTGGACGCCGACCAGCGCCAGTTTTTTATCGACACCAAAAAGGACATCGCCGACACCATCCTCACCTCGGCCATGAAGCGGGGGGACATGGTGGTCTACAAGGTCATTAAAGACACCCTGGCCGGCACCCAGACCTACGGCCACCTGGAGAAGTGGGGCCTGAAGGAAGAGGCTGTGGGTCTGGCCAAGAACGACTACTACAAGGAGCACACCCCGCAGGAGGTGCAGACCTACATCGACGAACTGGAGAAGAAGCTCGTCAGCGGCGAGCAGAAGGTCTCCACCATGTACGGCATGAGCCAGGACGAGTTTGTGAAGATCCGCGAGTCTGTCAAACCGTAGCGGACACCCCTGTTTTTTCAACGCGCAAAACGCACCGTCAGCGGCGGCCAGGGCCATTGGCCGGGGCCGCCGCTGCGCTGTTCAAAACCAATTTGAGGGAGGTACCCCATGGAACGCGAAAACACCGTATTCATTCCCCAGACCACCTACATCTACCGGGTGGTACACCGGGTGATGGAGGGGGACTGCCAGTGCGAGCACGGCCCGATGCCGGTCACCGTCGGCCCCCTTTACGCCGACGTCTACCCCGTCACCAACGCCCAGTACTACCAGTTTGTGCAGGACAGCGGCTACCGGCCGGAGGACGACCGGGGCTACCTGCGCCACTGGGTGGACGGCTGCTACAAGCCCGAGGACGCCGACAAGCCGGTGGTCTGGGTCAGCCTGGAGGACGCCAGGGCCTACGCCGCCTTTTACGGCAAACGGCTGCCAAAGGACTACGAGTGGCAGTACCTGGCCGCCGGGGACGAGTGTCTCGAGTGGCCCTGGGGCAACAGCCCCGACTACAGCCGGGCCAATGTGTACAGCCACGGCCTCACCCCGGTGGACGCCTTCCCCCAGGGGGTGTCCCCCACCGGCTGCATGGACATGTGCGGCAACTGCTGGGAGATGGTCGACGAATTCCACTTTGACGGCAGCCACTACTTCCAGCTGCTGCGGGGCGGCAGCTTCTACCGGGCCCACCACTACTGGCACGCCGAGGGCGGGCCGCAGAAGAACAACACCCACTTGAAGATGCAGTTTTTGAGCGGCGCCATGAGCCGCAACGCCACCGTTGGCTTTCGCTGTGTAAAGGAGGGAGACTGATATGCTGCAGTACGACCAGAACACCAAGCGGGCGGTCATCCGCAACAACACCCTCCAGATGACCCTGAATTTTGCCGACGGCATCCTCATTGAGGAGTGTTCCAACCTCCTCACCGGGGACCTGCAAAACCCCCGGCGGGAGCTCTTCAACCTCACCTTTATGGGGGGACAGTACTCCTCCCGCGACTTTGCGGTGGGCGAGGTGCTCACCTGCCAGGACCGGGTGCACCAGCTGCTGACGGTCCCCCTGGAAAACGAGGCCCTGGGCCTCTCCATCCGGGTGCACTTTCTCAACGACAAAAAAGAGACCATCTCGGTCATCGTGCAGATCCGGGACCGCTACATCCACGGCGTCCCCTACGAGCTGTTCCTGCACAGCCCCTTTTTGGCCCAACTGTCCATGCGGGGGGAGGGGGACCGCTACTACTACCCGGCCAACGCCGTCGAGAGCCCGGACGGCACCCCGCTGCTGAAGATGATGCGGGAGAGCTTTTACAACAACGACGTCAAGCTGCCCCTGGTCTGCTGCGACAAGGGCGGGAAGAGCGGCTTTGCCGTGCAGTTCCCCTCCAAGGCCGACTTGGACGACTGCGGCGCCATCCAAAACCGCAACATGCAGTTTTCCAAGATCGCCAGCGCCGAGGACCTGCACACCCACCAGATCCTCTGCAACCCCGACAACACCTACAACGACACCTTCGAGTTCGAGATCACCGGCCTCTCCGGTGGCTGGGTGGAGGCCTTTGCCCGCTTCCGCCAGCAGTGGGAGAGCGGGTACGACTTCTTCGAGTACGAGAAGGAAGATTTGAAGTGGTTCAACGAGAAGTTCCTCCACCAGTTCTCCTTCCTCTACGGCACCGAAGCCTATGATGCCGAGAACCAGAAGATCGACCCCGAAAAGCTGCTCAAGGAGGGGGAGGCATTCGGCGGGTTCGACACCGTCACCCTCTGGAACCAGTACCCCCGCCTGGGCGTCGACAAGCGCAGCCAGTGGGATTTTTACAACGACTTCCCCGGCGGGATGGCCGCCTTTAAAGAGGCGGTGGACGCCTTTCACGCCAAGGGGGTACAGGTCTTCATGCCCTACATCCCCTGGGATGCCGGGGCCGAGGAATCCCCCGAGACCCTGGGCGACCACTTTGCCGGGCTGCTGGAACAAACCGGCGCCGACGGCTACCAGCTGGATACCCTGGGCGACATCCCCGACTCCTTCCGCGAAAAGTGCGACGCGGTCCGCCCCGGGCTGGTGATGACCACCCAGCACCACCCCGACAAGAAACACCCCATCGAGAAGATCACCACCTCCTGGGACGAGTTCTGGGACACCCGCCCCATGCCCAAGGTGGACATCTTCCGCTTCCTCTGCCCCCGGCACATCGCCCCGGTCATCTCCCGCTGGTACCGCAAGGAGGACAAGGACCTGCTCATCCAGTACAGCCAGTTCGGCGCGGCCCCCCTGGTCATCTGGCAGGACATCTTCGGCCGCTGGATGCCCTTCTCCGCCGAGCAGAAGGCCGCCATCAAGGGCTGGAAGGAAGTCTACCTGGCCCACCGCCTCACCTACCAGTGCGCCCTGCCCACCCCCTTCTACCCGGTGGCCCCGCGGGAGGTCTACTGCAACCTCTTCCCGGCCGACAGCGGCAGCGAGCAGATCTACTCCCTCTACAACGATGGCGATCTGCCCTTTGACGGGGCCCTCTGCGAGCTCTTTGTCCCCGGCTCCACCGCCGAGGTGATCTTGGGCGGCGGCGAGGCGTCGGTCAAGAACGGCAAGCTCTACGCCCAACTGCCCCCCAAAGAGGTGGTGCACATCTCGGTCAAACCCTAGACACCCAGCCAAACCGACCCGCCGCGGCCGCCACACAGGCCGCGGAGAGGATCTCCATCCAAATGGGGAGGGGCGCTGCCGGCTTTTGCCGGCGGCGCCCCTCTGCGCTTTGGGGAAAGGGGCTGGCAAGCGCCCACCCGCTGTGCTATAATAGCCCAGGTAAACGACGCGAGAGAAGAAAGTGGGGAGCGATCGATCATGCGCATACGCAGAAAACCCTGGGCCCGCCCCGAATTGGAGGCCTGCCCCTTTTACGTCGCCCAGCCGGGCGAGAACCGGGGGCGCTGGCGGCAGCAGTTTGCCCGCCCCGACGCCCCCCTGCACCTGGAACTGGGCTGCGGCAAGGGGGGGTTCATCTCCCAGCTGGCCCCCCAGCACCCGGAAAACAACTATCTGGCCATCGACATCAAGAGCGAGATGCTGGGGCTGTGCAAGCGCAAGGCAGAGGCCGCCTATGCCGCCGCCGGGCGGCCGGTGGACAACCTCTACATCTTCGCCCAGAACATCGAGCTGCTGCCCCAGGTGCTGGCCCCCGAGGACAGGGTCGAGCGCATCTACATCAACTTCTGCAACCCCTGGCCCAAGGCCAAGCACCAGAAGCGGCGGCTCACCCACCCCCGCCAGCTGCAAAACTACCGGGCGCTGTTGGCCCCCGGGGGGGAGATCTGGTTCAAGACCGACGACGACCCCCTCTTTGCCGACACCATGGTCTATTTTGACGAGGGCGGGTGGCGGGTGCTCTACGCCACCACCGACCTGCACGCCCAGCAGCTGCCTGACAACATCGTCACCGAGCACGAGCAGATGTTTGTCGAGATGGGAAAGACCATCAAATTCTGCAAGGCCGCCCTGGACGGCTGAACACCGAGAGGAGGGATTTCCCGTGCAACCCGAATTCATCGCCCTCTACGAGCGGGCCAAGGCGGTGCTCCGCCCCCGGCAGCTCTCCAAAAACAGCTTTGCCGGCTCGGTGGCGGCCGCTCTTGAGACCCCCAGCGGGGCGGTCTACACCGGTGTCTGCATCGACACCCCCTGCTCCATGGGCTTTTGCGCCGAACACGCGGCGGCCGCCGCCATGGTCACCGCCGGCGAAAGCCGGGTGGTCCGGCTGATCGCCGTGTACGAGGACGGCTCGGTCATCCCCCCCTGCGGCCGCTGCCGCGAATTCCTCTGCCAGCTCCACGACGAAAACCCCGCCTGTCTGGTCCAGCTGGCCGACCGGTTGGCCACCCTGGATGAACTGCTCCCCGACCGCTGGGGATGAGCTTGCCGGAAAACCCGCAAAACGGCCGGGCCCGCAGCCGGAAAGACGGCGGCTTTGACCGAGCCAAAGCCGCCGAAATAGCAGGATATGTCTGCCGCGCGACAGCCCTCTGTGCTGTCGCGCGGCTGTTTCTTTCATTTTTGGCGGAAGGGCTGACTCTCTGTCTGTGCAGGGGGGACAAAAGCATTCTTTAGTTGCTGGGAAAACACCGCCGGCCCGGTCTGGCGCCCGCCGCCGGCAGATGGCTTTTCGATGCCCCGCCCCTGAAAAATTTCAGGGACAGGCAGATGCAGACCGCGGCGATGACAAGCGTGACCGCCAGCGGCACAAGGGCGCTGCCGGCCGGGGTGTTGAGAGAGGCCGCCTCGAGCAGCTTGCCCCCCTGCGTCAGCGGCAGGATGTCCGCCAGCCTCTGCAGGGCGGCGGGCATCCTCTCGTAGGGGAGGGTCGCCCCGGGGAAGAGCAGCATGGGAAAGTAGAGCGCGCCGGCAAGGACACCCGCCACCTCGGCTGTCTGGTCGGTTTTTATCGGCGGGAGCGCCCCCTTTCGGGATGCCGTCATGCCAGGGCAGGGGGGTGGTGACGCAGTGGAGGATTTTGGCGGGACAGCGGGTTGGGCCTTTGCACCGCCCCCGGCCGCCGTCCCGCTGCGCACAGGAATAAAAAGAGAGGGGAGGACCGGCCGGTCCTCCCCTCCCGCATTCTGTTTTTTATAGCCGCCCGGCAGAGGCGGGCGGGTTTTCTTTGGCTCGCTCTTAAGCGCGGGCCCGCTCCACCTCGGCCATGTAGCGATTGGCCCGCTCGGGATCGACCGGGTTTTGCAGGCTGCCGTTTTTGATCCAGGCGCCCACGCAGACCCCGTCATAGTGCTGCAGCAGCTCGTAGACGTTGTCGCCGGTGGTGCCGCCCCCCAAAATCAGGGGGACCTCCACCAGCCCCCGCACCGACTGGGCGTACTCGATGCTCTTTTCCGGGGTGGGGGCCGAGAGGAGCAGCCCGTCGGCATGGGCCCCGGTCACCGTCTCAAAGGCGTTTTGCGGCAGGGGGATGGGGTAGGCCGGGGTGCCGTGGAACTCGTAGATGTCTGCGTAGATGGGCATTTTGGAGCCCAGCTTCTTCTTGAGCTCCAGTACCTCGACGCACTGGCCCTCGATCATCCCGCAGAGGGTCATCTCCGCCCGGGTGTAGACGTGCTCCACCCGCACAAAGTCGCTGCCGGCGGCCTCGGCCACCGCCAGGGAGGCGACCCCGTCCCAGTTGACCAAAATGCCCTGGACCATCTCGGGGAAGGCCGCCTTCAGCCGGGTGGCCAGGGCGGTCATGCAGGCCACCGTCTCGGGCCCGCACTGCTGTTTGACCGGGCCGTCGGCGAAGTTTTGCAGGATGTAGCCGTCAAAACCGTATTTCTGCAGGGTGCCGGCCTCGTTCAGGGTGTAGTCCAGGATGGCGCCCATCCCGCGGCCGTCGTAGAGATAGCTGCCAGGCAGCGGCGGCGGCTGCACCATCCCCAGGGCGATCTTCTTCTTTCCAAACAGCTCCATTTACAGTTCCCCCTTTTCCAATTTTGCGGCGTATTCCCGGGCGACGCCGAACATGGCCGTCCCCGGCACGATGCCCACCTCGGTGATGTAGCCGGTGATGTACTCCGGCCCGATGATCGAGAGGTCGGGGCAGGTGAAGTCGGTGTGGGCGCGCAGGTTTTCGTCCCAGTGGGGGGCCAGCAGCCCCGACAGGTCCTGGGCCAGGTCCCGCTTCACGATCCCCTGCAGCCCCCGCATGTCCACCTTGATGAGGGTGGTGGGGATGTAGAAGGGGACCCCCGCCTGCTTGCAGAGGATGGCCAGCATGTCGGTGCCCACCGTGTTGGCGGCGCTGCCGTCGGGGTAGAAGGTCTCCACCCCGATGAAGGCCATGTCGCTTTTTTTGAGGAAGTGGTAGATGGCCACGTCGGGGAAGAAGTGCACCCGGTGCCCCATCTCCACCGCGGTCACCGCAAAGGGTTTGCCCCCGTCCAAGACCCGGCTCTCGGGGATGTAGATGTCCATGATCTGCCCGTTCAGGGCCGCCTGCTTGGCGATGGCGTCCACCGAGGAGGAGTAGTCGAACACCAAGATCCCCTTGCAGCCCTTGATGAGGTTGTAGCCGTAGGTGACGATGTTGTCCATCCACTCCCGGGCCTTTTCGCCGTAGCGGTTGCAGCTGTCGGTCACCCGCTTGCAGGCCTCGGCCAGGGGGGCCTCCCGCAGGGCGGGCAGGCCGCCGGTCATCAGTTTGATGGCGTTGGTCACGGCCACGGTGCTCTCGCCCCGCAGCTTGTCAAAGTACCCGGCGATCGCCAGCACCCGGTCGATCATCTCCCCGGCGGAGAGGCCGTTTTCGGCGGCGTGGGCGGCGATGTCCTTGAGCATGTTGCCGATGGAGACGATGTTGGCGCTGGCCCCCAGCTTTCGGGCGAGGACGATGTCGTCAAAATCGTCCTTGGCGCTGGGGGAGAGGTACTCTTTCAGGGTGTCGGGTTGGTACATGGGTTGTCCTCCTTTTTAAAGGGGCCGTCAGGCGGCGCCCGCAGTCAACAAGATTAAATATGTATTTTCATTTATACAAGTTGTATAATATGGATCAGAAAGCGGGGGGCGCGACCCGCAGGCCGGCGTGATCGCGGGCAAAGGCCTCCACCTCGGCCACTGACACGGCCCCGGTGCGGGAGCCCACCGAGAGGATGGAGCGGTTGGCGGCGGCGGTGGCGAACTCCCCGGCCTCCCGCAGGGTCATCCCGCTGCAGAGGCCGTGCAGGAACCCGGCGTTGAAGGTGTCCCCGGCGCCGGTGGTGTCCTTGGGCTTGACGTCGTAGGCGGGGATGGCGATCTCCCCCTCCCGGGTCTTGACGATGCAGCCCTTGGCCCCCAGGGTCAGAAGGACGATCTTGTCGCTCTCGCCGATGAGCTCGTCGATGGCCGACAGCCCCCGCCCGGCGCAGAACTTTTCCAGCGAGGCGTCGTTGAAGGAGAGGACGGAGGCGTGCTCAAAGTAGAAGCGGTCGTCCGGGTCGTCGTAGGAGGTGAAGGTGGAGCGCTCGGCGTCGTACATGATTTTGACCCCGTGGGCCACCAGGTCGTCGATCAGCTCCCGGTTGCCGGCGATCTCCTTCATGTTGACCATGGTGGTGTAGATGTAGGAGGCCCCCTCCATCAGCTCCCGCTTCTGGGGGGTCATGGTGATGAAGGGCTTGTGGTTTTCGTAGAGGAGCACCGTCTTCTCGTTGCCCGAGAGGAGGATCTGGGCGCGGATGTTCTCCTCCCCCGGCAGCACCTCGATGTAGTCGGTGTCGATGCCGTGGCTGCGCAGGTCCTCTAGCAGCATGGGGGTGTACTGGTCGTCCCCCAGCGAGTCCAGCAGGTAGGTCTTGGTGCCAAAGGCGCTGAGGATGACCGCGCTGTTGGCCGTCAGCCCGCCGGGCGAGACCGACAGCTGGCGGATAAAGCACTTGTCTCCCACCACCAGCGGCTGCACGCACTCGTAGTACTCGTCGATGTCGTTGGGCCCCACGGCCACCACGTAGCCGCCCGGGCGATTTGTCTGATTCATGGCAGTTGCCTCCTTTATATTGCAGCGCGCCGCGCTAGCGCAGCAGCAGCTTTAACAGGTCCAGCTTTTCGCCGTAGGGCGGGTAGCGCACCGGCAGGTCCAGGCTGCCCCGCAGCACCACCGGCTTTTGGTGGCTCATGGCCAAAAAGCCGTGGGGGCCGTGGTAGCGGCCCATCCCGCTGGCCCCCACCCCGCCGAAGGGGAGGGTGTTCCCGGCCATCTGCACCACCGTGTCGTTGACGCAGCCCCCGCCGAAGGAGAGCTGTTCGCAGACCCGGCGCACCGTCCCCGCGCTGCGGGTGAAGAGGTAGAGGGCCAGCGGTTTCTCCCCCGCGCGCACCAGGCGGATGGCGTCGCCCAGCCGGTCGAAGGTGACCAGGGGCAACAGGGGGCCGAAGAGCTCCTCCTTCAGCAGGGGGTCGCCCGGCTCCGCCTCGACGACGGTGGGCTCGATCTTCAGCTCCTCCCGGCAGACGCCACCCCCCACCAGGGGGGTGCGGCCGATGAGCAGCCCCGCCAGCCGGTCAAAGGCGCGGGCGCTCGCCAGGCGGGGGTAGTCTTTGTTGCGGGCAAAGTCGGGGCAAAGCAGCGCCAGCTGCCGCCGCAGCTCTGCCACCAGCGCCTCCTTCACCGAGCGGTGCACCAGCAGGTAGTCGGGGGCCACGCAGGTCTGCCCGGCGTTGAGCAGTTTGCCCCAGAGGATGCGCCGGGCCGCCAGGGGGATGTCGGCGCTGGGGGCGACGATGCAGGGGCTCTTCCCCCCCAGTTCCAGGGTCACCGGGGTCAGGTGTTCCGCCGCCGCCCGCATCACGATCTTCCCCACCCGCTGGCCACCGGTGAAGAAGATGTAGTCAAACCGTTCGGCCAGCAGGGCCTGGGTGGTCTCCACCCCGCCGGGGATGCAGCTGACCCATCCCTCCGGCAGGGCCAGCCGCAGCAGTCGGCAGAGGGCCTGGGCGGTGGCGGGCGCCCCCTCGGAGGGCTTGAGCACCGCGCAGTTGCCCGCGGCGATGGCGTCGATGAGGGGGATGAGGCAGAGCTGCACCGGGTAGTTCCAGGGGGCGATGATCAGCACCAGCCCCCGGGGCTCGGGGCGGAGGAAGGCCCCCGCCGGGAAGTGGAGGGGGGAGACCGCCGCCAGCTTGGGCCTGGCCCACCTTCGAAGGTGGGCCAGGGTGTAGCGCAGGTGCTGCCGCACCAGCCCCACCTCGGTCTCGTACCCCTCAAAGGGGTGTTTGCCCAAATCCCGCTCCAGGGCGGCCAGCAGGTCGCCCTCGCTCTGCTCCAGCGCCCGCAGCAGCCGGCGCAGGGCTGCCTCCCGCCGGGGCAGAGGGCGGGTCGCGCCGCTGTCAAAGTAGACGCGCTGCCGACCTAGCCGCTTTTCCAGATGGTTCATCGCTCTGTCTCCCCACTTGTCAAATCGTTTTTTTCACTCTGTACACCTAGTATAGCACAACCTGGCCCCTCTGTTTCGGCGCTTTCCCGGTTGTCCTCCATTCTCTGTGCAAGTTCACAAAAGATTCACAAAGAAATTGTTGCATATCGCCAACAGCCGACGTATAATAAACCACATTGATAATTTACATACTGAACTATTTGCAGGGGAGGAACGGGAGATGCAGGACGACCGCGCGTTGGCGGTGCAGATTTTGAAGGAGACCCACCGGTTTGGCTACCGGCGGATGGCCCGGGCGCGGGACGCCGCCCTCTTCCAGGGGGAGATGGCGGTGCTCGGCTGTCTCTACGGCTGCACCGAGGGGGCGGAGGGGCCCCTCTCCCCCTCTCAAATCAGCGCCGAGCTGGGAGTCAGCCGGGCCCAGGTGACCTCGGCCCTCAACTCCCTCGAGAAAAAGGGGCTGTTGCAGCGCCAGCCCAGCCAGTCCGACCGCCGCCGGGCCCAGGTCACCCTCACCGAGGAGGGGCGGGCCTTTATCCAGGGGCAGACCGACCTCTTTGTGGAAAAGGTGACCCACATCATCCGCCAGATGGGGCGGGAAGACTTTTTGCAGATGATCTCGCTTGTCAAGGCGGCCTTTCAGGCCGCGTTTCAATACGACCGGGAACACCCCGAGCAGTCGCCCAGGGGGCCCCGGCACACAGGTGAAGGGAGAGAGAGAGATTGACCAAACTGACAAGGTATTTCAAGGCCTACTGGTCGCAGATTTTAGCGGTCTTGGCGCTGCTGTTCCTGCAGGCCATGTGCGACCTGTCGCTGCCCGACTACATGTCGGACATCGTCAACAACGGGGTGGCCGCCCAGGACCTGGCCTACATCCTTCCCGCCGGCGGGAAGATGCTGCTGGTGGCCCTGGTGGGGGCCGGCTGCACCGTGGCGGTGGGGCTGATCGCCGCCCGCATCGCCGCCGGCATCAGCCGCGACCTGCGAAACGACGTCTTTTCCAAGGTGGAGGGGTTTTCCCTGGCCGAGTTTGACCGCTTTGGCGCCTCGTCGCTGATCACCCGCACCACCAACGACATCCAGCAGATCCAGATGGTGACGGTCATGCTGCTGCGCTTCGTCCTCTACGCCCCCATCCAGGGCATCGGCGGCGTCATCAAGGCTGTGGGGAAGAGCCCCTCCATGAGCTGGCTCATCGCCCTGGCGGTGCTGGTCATCCTCGGGGTGATCTTGGTGCTGTTCTCCATCGTCCTGCCCCGCTTCAAGGTGGTGCAGAAGCTGGTGGACCGCCTCAACCGGGTCACCCGCGAATCCCTGGTTGGGATGCTGGTCATCCGCGCCTTCAACAACCAAAACCACGAGGAGGAGCGCTTTGACGAGGCCAACCGCGACCTGACCCGCCTCAACACCTTTGTCCACCGGATCATCGCCGCCATGATGCCCACCATGATGCTGGTGATGAACGCCCTCACCGTGGGCATTGTCTGGTTCGGCTCCCATTATGTGGACGCCGGCAGCATGCGGATCGGCGACATGATGGCCTTCATCCAGTACGCCATGCAGATCATCATGAGCTTCCTGATGGTGTCCATGGCCTTCGTCCTCCTCCCCCGGGCCAGCGTCTCGGCCGAGCGCATCAACGAGGTGCTCACCTGTGAGCCCGCCATCCGCGACCCCGAGGGCGACCGCTCCGCCGAGGGCGGCAACACCCTCCCCGGCACGGTGGAGTTCCGCAACGTCTCCTTTGCCTACCCCGGGGCCGACGACGAGGTCATCAAGAACATCTCCTTTGTCGCCAAGCCCGGGCAGACCACCGCCTTCATCGGCTCCACCGGGTCGGGCAAATCGACCCTCATCAACCTGATCCCCCGCTTCTACGACGCCACCGAGGGCCAGATCTTGGTGGACGGGGTGGACGTGCGGGAGCAGAGCCAGCACGCCCTGCACGACAAAATCGGCTATGTCCCCCAGAAGGGGGTGCTCTTCACCGGCACCATCGCCGACAACCTGCGCTACGGCGACGAGGAGACCAGTGAGGAGGAGCTGCGCCAGGCCGCCCAGGTGGCCCAGGCGCTGGACTTCATCGAGGAGAAGCCCGACGGCTTTGAGACCGAGATCGCCCAGGGCGGCGGCAACGTCTCCGGCGGGCAGAAACAGCGCCTCTCCATCGCCCGCGCCCTGGTGAAAAAGCCCGAGGTCTACATCTTTGACGACAGCTTTTCCGCCCTCGACTTCAAGACCGACGCGGCCCTGCGCCGGGCCCTGGCCCCCCAGACCAAGGACGCCACCGTCCTCATCGTCGCCCAGCGCATCTCCAGCATCATGCACGCCGAGCAGATCGTGGTGATGGACGACGGCCAGATCGCCGGCATCGGCACCCACCGGGAACTGCTGGAAAACTGTGAAGTCTACCGCGAGATCGCCCAGTCGCAGCTTTCAAAGGAGGAATTGGCATGAGTGAGAAAACCACCCACCGCCCCCGCCGCGGCGGCCCCATGGGCGGCGGCATCAAGCCTGCGGGTGAAAAGGCCAAGAACTTCAAGGGCACCATGGGTCAGCTGGCGCGGTACATGCGCCCCTACTACCTGAAAATCGCCGTTGTCTTTCTCTTCGCCATCGCCAGCACTGTCTTTGTGGTCATCGGCCCCAAGATCCTCGGCAACGCCACCGACGCCATTGTGGACGGCTTTGTGCAAAAGGCCGCCTATGGCCAGATCATGGAACACCTGCCCGAGGGCGTTCAGCTGCCGGAGGGCACCACCGCCGGCCAGCTGCTGGCGCAGATGCCCGAGGAGGCCAAGGCCAAGATCCCCGAGGGCACCCTTGAAAAGATCCAGGAGATGGACCTCTCCCACGAGCCGGGCATCGACTTTGGCCGGGTGGGGAGCATCCTCCTCTGGCTGCTGGGGCTCTACGCCCTCAGCGCGGCCTTCAGCTATGTGCAGGGCTTTATCATGAACGGGGTCTCCCAGCAGGTGTCCTACAACCTGCGGCGGGACATCTCCAAAAAAATCAACCGGCTGCCCCTGGCCTACTTTGACCGCCAGACCCACGGCGAGGTGCTCAGCCGGGTCACCAACGACGTGGACACGGTGGCCACCACCCTCAACCAGTCCCTGACCCAGATGGTCACCGCCGTGGCCACCCTGGCCGGCGTCCTCTACATGATGCTGTCCATCAGCGTCTGGATGACCCTGGTCGCCCTGGTGATGCTGCCCATCTCGGTGGGGCTGATCTCCACCGTGGTCAAAAAGAGCCAGAAGCACTTTGTCGGCCAGCAGAAATACCTGGGCAACGTCAACGGCCACATCGAGGAGATGTACTCCGGCCACAACGTGATCAAGGTCTTCAACCGGGAGGACGTCTCGGTCAAGAAGTTCAAAAAAATCAACCGCAAGCTCTACGACTCGGCCTGGAAGAGCCAGTTCCTCTCGGGGCTGATGATGCCCATCATGACCTTCGTGGGCAACCTGGGCTATGTGGGGGTCTGCGTGCTGGGCGGCTACCTGGCGGTGCAGGGCTCCATCAGCATCGGCAACATCCAGTCCTTCATCCAGTACCTGCGGCAGTTCAACCAGCCCATCTCGCAGATGGCGTCCATCGCCAATGTGCTGCAGAGCACTGCCGCCGCGGCGGAGCGGGTGTTTGAGTTTTTGGCCGAGACCGAAGAGGTTCCCGAGAAAGATCCCCCCAAAGAGCTGGGCGAGGTGCGGGGCCAGGTGGACTTTGAAGACGTCTCCTTCGGCTACCGCGACGACAAGATCATCATCCACGACTTCACCTCCCACATCCAGCCGGGGCAGCGCATCGCCATTGTCGGCCCCACCGGCGCCGGCAAGACCACCATCGTCAAGCTGCTCATGCGCTTTTACGACGTCAACGGCGGCGCCATCAAGGTCGACGGGGTGGACATCCGCGACCTGCGGCGCAGCGACCTGCGGGATGTCTTCGGCATGGTGTTGCAGGACACCTGGCTCTACGGCGGCACCATCCGCGAGAACATCCGCTACGGGCGGCTGGACGCCACCGACGAAGAGGTGGAGGCCGCGGGAAAGGCCGCCCATGTGGAGCACTTTGTCAAGACCCTGCCCGGCGGCTACGATGCCGAGCTCAACGAGGAGGCCAGCAACGTCTCCCAGGGGCAAAAGCAGCTTTTGACCATCGCCCGGGCCATGGTCAGCGACCCGAAGATCCTCATCCTCGACGAGGCCACCAGCTCGGTGGACACCCGCACCGAGGTGCGCATCCAAAAGGCCATGAACAACCTGATGAAGGGGCGCACCAGCTTCATCATCGCCCACCGGCTCTCCACCATCAAGGACTGCGATTGGATCTTGGTGATGAAGGACGGCGACATCATTGAGCAGGGCACCCACGACCAGCTCATCGAGCAGGGCGGCTTTTACAAGACCATGTACAACGCCCAGTTTGAACAGACCGCATAAGGGCTTGTCCGACAGACAAAAGGGGCCCGGCGCCATTGCGCGCCGGGTCCCTTTTTTTGGAAGCGGTGCCGGGGGAAGAGGGAAAAAGCCGCCCCCGGCAGGCGGGAACGGCTTGACAGGCCTTTGACCATTACATGGCCAGGATCTGGGCCAGGGTATTGGCCTTTAATTCTGCAATCAAGACATTTTGAATGCGACAGAGTTCTTTGTGGACGGTGCAGACCTTTTCCCCGCTGTTGTTGATACAGACATAGCCCCCTTCCAGGCACTCGTTGAGCAGCAGGTTGCCGCCGATTGCCCGGGCAATGTCCAGCAGGGTCGTCTCGTTGAGATCACAGAGCAGGCGGTAGCCGCCGCCCTGGCCGCGGATGACAGTTACGATTTCGCTGTGACTGAGCTTTTTGAGAACTTTGTAACCGAACTCGGTGGGGATATCCTCCATGCTGCATATTTCTTTGATGTTGTGTTTTTCGCCATCGGCCAGTGCGCGCACCGCCCGAATGGCATAGTCCATTTCCCGTGTGATTAACATGATACACCACCTTATTGAAGAACTGTTGTCTGCACAGCGGAGGACAGGCCCTCGCCGTTTAACTGTACCAACATTCTAACAAAAAAGGCAATAATGGTCAATAAATGGGATTGCTTTACAGAAAATGGATGAAAAGGGAGAAGTACTTCCTGTGCCGGGGGCCATTTCCTGATTTTCCCCGGCGAGGTCCCCGCAGGGCAATCAGGTGCCGGCGGGGGGCAGAAGGGAGGGCCTCTGTCCGGACCAGGGGAGGCAGTGCCGTTCGCGCAACCCCTTCCGGTTTTTGAGGAGTATTTTCTCTGCCGCCGGGCGCACACTCGCCGCCATCTTCATCTAGTGCCGCAATAGATAGAAAAGGGAAAGACTCCCGCCAGTTGATTGCCGCGAAACCCCACGCCAAAATGGAAAAGCGGGGTCACCCAAGGCCGGACGCAGGGCGACTTGCCCTTGTGTGGCGGCTTTCGACCGTGTTATACTGGCGGTAGAAGGAGGCGAGCGCCTGTGAAGACAACGACCCGCTTTTTCCAACTGCTTTCCCTCTGCGCCCTGGCGGCCCTGCTGGCCGGCTGCGCGCCCAAAGAGCCCCCGACCCTCACCGCCCGAGCGGGAGAGACCGCCCTCCCCACCGTCTGTGCCAAGAGCAGGTGGGGCGGCGCGGTGTACGACCGGGAGGACGTTTTTGCCGCCCTCGCCCAGCGGGAGGGGTGGGAGAACCTGCCCGAACTGGCGGAGGGGGAGGAGGTCGTCCTGCGGCTGGACGGCCGTTTCCCCGATGAGATGGCGGCGGGGGGCTGGACGCTGGACGAGCAGGGCCGCCGGCTGGAACCCTTTTCCGCGGCCGCCCCTGTCTGGGACGGGAAGGACGGCAGCTGGACGGTGCCCGCCCTGCCGGAAGGCGAGGCGGTTTGCGGCGTGTTGCTGGCGTGCAGCTGGGGCGAAAACACCCGCTGCGAGTACGCCTTTGCCTACCGACGGTAGCCGCAAAGTTTCGCCGCTCCCCTTGTGTGAGGGGGGCGGCCCTCTTTTTACCGCCCTGCTGGGTGGGGAGACTGACTGTCGGGCGGCAGTGCCCTCTTCCCTTTCCCGGTGGACGGCGTCAGGGCGGGATGCAGGACGGGAGGCCGCCGCGTGGTGGATGCCCTTTCCTGCTGCTGGAGCGGAGGGGGGCGACCGACAGAAGCGATGAGGCCCAGTTTCCCCCCATGCCTTTTCCCCCCACTGGACGCGTAGGAACCGACCGCTGAGCGGTGTTTTCCCCTTTTCCCCCTGCCGGTAAACGGTGCCAGAGAAGGAGGGGGGCGAGGCTGTTGCGGATCGTGTCCCCTCTCCTGCTGCTGGCGGGGCGTGCAGAGAGGGCCGCTTGGGGAGTTGGCAGGGGCCGGGCTGCTTTTTCTGCCTTCCCCTCTTGCTGCCCTGCGGGTGGGAGGGGAGGACTGCCGGGCGGTGTTCCCCTCTCCCCTTTTGCCCTTTCTGGCGGACGGCGTCAGAAAGGGATGTGGGGGGAGAGGCCGCCGTGGGGTGTCCGTCCTCTCACGCCGCTGTCGGGAGGAGAGAGGGGGGCGGACGATGGAGAGCGGTAAAGCCTGTCCTTCCCTCTGCACACCTTTTTATGCCCTGCTGGGTGGGGAGAAACCAACAGCTGGGCGGCCGTGCTCCTCTGCCCTCTGCCAGCGGGCGGCGTCGGGGCGGGATGCAGGGAGGGATCGCCGTGTGGCGGATGCCTTCCCCGCTGCTATCGGGGCGGGAGAGGGGGTGGTCTCTGGAGAGTGACAGGGGCTGGCGGCCCTCCCTCTGCGCGCCTTGTCCCCTGCCGCTAGAGAGGGGATGCGGTCCCCCTCTTTTATAAAAGAGAAAGCCCTTCTCTACCCAGCGGGTGGGGTCGATGGGGAAGAGAACTACTTGACTTGCACACCCTTTTGTAGCTCTCGTTTATAAGGGGGAAAAGACGCCCTCGGTTTGACGATGTGGGAAATGTGAGCTGTCTGGATGTCGAAAAAATCTCCCTGCTCCCCGCTCTCGTTCATTTTCCCAGCCAGGGAACTTTGGATGGGGAAATGACGAGATCGGCGATTTGGCGGAGCGGTATCGCCAATTGAGTGAGGAGGACTGGGCGGTTTCCGAAAGACCGCCGAGACTCTTTGAGAGGGGCAGGCGGCCCGCCGCGACCGGAGGGCGGGGAGAAGGGGAGCGCACCTTCTCTTTTTTTGCGGGCCGGTTGCAAAGGGCGTCGAAATTTGTTAGACTTGGAGTATCTTTTCAGAAAGGGAGTATGGCCCATGTCTTGTTCCACCAGTGCCAACAAGGACACCTGCCCCTGCACCGCCGACTGCAAAAATCACGGCCACTGCTGCGAGTGCATCAAGCTGCACCGGCAGGAGAACATCCACGAGGCGGTGGCTTGCATGCAGTGCAAGTTCGCTGAGAAAAAGTAGGATTTCCCGGCAGGAGGGGGCGGCCCGGCAGGCGCTGGGCCGCCTTTTTTTGCGCCGTCGGCCAAACTGTGCTATACTGAACAAAACGACAGATCGCCCCCTGGGGGCGGGGAGGAGCCGACTGTGATCAAGTGGTTTAAAAAGCTGCCCAACACCACCAAAATGCTGATGATGTCGGGCGTGGTGGCCCTGTTGGCCATTCTTTTGGTGACCGTCACCGTCCTGCAAAACGCATAAAAAAGGGCCCGCTTCCGGCGGGCCCTTTTTTGTGCTTACGAGAGCGGGGGCACGGGGCCTGCGGAAGGGCCCCGCCCTGGGGTCGACTGGCGGGAAGGGAAGCGGTGGTAAAACACAAAAAGGGCGCCCGCGAACCCCGTTCGCGGGCGCTTCTTTATGCGCGTCAGACCTGCGCTGCCTCCGGCAGGCGGATGCGGTCGAGGGCCGCCTGGTCGGCAATCATCCGCCCGGTCTGGCGGAAATCCACCCGGTAGATGGTGCAGGCCAGCTGGATCACCGTGTCGATAAAGGGGGTGGGGATCCCCAGCAGCCGCCCCACACTGGAGATGGGGACCAGGCCGGTGGGCACATCCTCCCAGACATAGCGGCAGTCGGTGGACTGGGGGGCGTAGACGTCGGCGTAGGCGGGGTTTTTCTGAATGGTCTCGTAGAGGTCGGCCCCCGGCTCGATGCCGTAGGAGCGCACCAGCCACTCCAGGGCGGTCTCCACCTCCAGCCCGAGGCCGGCGGCCACGGCCACCCGCTCGGCGTCCACCTGGCTGATGTACTGGGCGACCATGGGGGTGATGGCCTCTTTGTAGTAGAGGAAGGTCTGCCCCGACTCGATGCGGGTGTAGTTGAGGAGGATGGGGGTGGGGTGGAAGATCATGCCGATGTTGGTCAGCCCGGTGTAGAGGATGGAGGGCACCCCGTGGATCCCGGAGAAGAGCTCCTGCATCAGCTCCACCGCCGCCGGGGTCCGCTCTGGCTCCAGGCAGGCAAGGCGGATGTCCTCTTTGATGGAGTAGATGATGGGGTGGTTGAACTCCTGGTTGCGGCAGGTGAACACCAGGGTGTCGGTCTCGGCCACGGTGACGTCGGCGGTGCAGCCGCAGCTCTCCAGGGTGTGGGCAAACTCGTAGGCGCCAAAGGTGCGGCCGGGGTTGAGGACCACTGTCTGCCCGCTCTTCAAATAGGGGGCCATTTTGGTGGCGATCTCCTTGTGGGTGTTGGCAGGGGTGGCCACCATGATCAGTTCGCTGCCGCGAATGGCCTCCTCCATGTCCAGGGTCACCAGGCCCACCGGCACGGTGGCGTTCACCACACCGGCCAGGTTGATTTCCGGCTGGGCGCGGTAGAGTTCCACCTTCTGGGGGGTGCGGGTGAACAGCTTGACCTGGTGGCCCAGGTAGGTCAGGTAGCCGGTAAAGGCGGTGCCGCCGTTGCCGCTGCCGATGACAGTAATTTTCATCCTGAATCCCCCTCTGCTTATGCGTGAAGGGGAGCGGGGTCCAAGTGTCCCTCAATCGGGATCCCCTCTTTTTCGCAGAGGTGGGCCAGCCGTTCCCGCTCGGTCAATTCCCGACCGGCCTTCCGGTCGTACGCCACGCAGCGGCCGCCAATGATGGTGGTGAACAGGTCGCCGGTGAATTCGCCGCCCTTGACGATGTGCGGGGCGTCGATAAAGCCCCGCTTGATGCAGTCGGCAATGACGGCCGGCTCGCAGAGGGGGTCTTGGTAATTGCTGTAAAACCGCTCGATAAAGGAGAGGAGGAAGCGGGCCTCCTTGAGAAGGTGCTCTTTGCGGGTCTGCACCCGGGGGTCGTGCACCAGGTCGATCTGGTCTTCCAGGCAGGTCTTGATGACCCCGCGCACGATCTTGCAGCTCTCGATGACGTCTTTGGGGGAGGCGATGTGCTCCGCCTCACAAAAGCCCACCACGTGGATGATGTGGGGGTGGACCGCCATCTGCATATAGGTGGTGGCCGCCAGCTGGCCCTTGGCCACGTCGAGATCGGCGCTGAGGAAGGGCAGGCCGGCCCGGGTCTCCCGGTAGAGGGTGAAGGTGTCGTCCTGCAGGCTTTCGGTCAGCTCGATCATGGCCAGCACCCGCGCCAAGTCCATGGGGAAGGAGAGGGAGTTGGGGACGTTGAACATGTACTGGCTGACGTAGTGGCGGACCCCCGCCTTTTTGGCGTTGCGGGCGCTCAGGTAGGCCATGACCACCGGAATGACGTCGTGGGCGTCGCGCAGGCCCCAGTGGTGGGGTTCGTTCGCCTCGACGGGGATGCCCCGCTCGGCGTGCCAGCGCATCAGCTCCACCGCCTCTTTGACCGAGGTGTCGATGTCCCGGTCGCCCCGGCCGTCGAGCTTGTTGTACCAGCACAGGGGGACGGCGCACCAGGCGTTGTTGAGGGTGTCTTTGAGCAGCTGCGCCATGTCGAAGACGTCGGCAGTGCCGCTGTAACAGCGGATGAGGGGCTGGTTGCCAAACTTGGTGGCGGCCTTCAGGGCCTCGAACTCCTCCCTTGTGCGCAGGGGGACGCCGCCGGCGCCCTCGTACTCGGGTTTGCGCTTTTCGGGGTGGAAGTAAAACTGCTGGGTATTCTGGTCGGGGCCGACGGAGATGACGTCCAGCACCCGGCTCTCGGCGATCTCGCGGATGCCGGCGACCGTCTTTTCCACCGAGGGCTCGCCGTAGTGGTGGCGCAGCAGGGGGTAGGGGTACTTGGCGCCGATACGGGCCACCAGGTCGTCGGGGAGGACCTCGTCTTTGGTGGCCTTTTTGCCGTTGCGCAGAAAGTAGAGGGAGTCGTCGATGTCGTCGCTCCCGTCGGAGATGTAGTCGAAGAAGTCAAACTCCTCCGCCACCCGGGCCACCGGGCCGGTGCCGCCAAAGGACCAGACGGTCTCGATCCCCCGCTCTCTCACCTTTTGCACCAGTTCGGCGATCAGGGGGCGGGCATTGTCGGGGGTGAGCCGGTAGCCGACAGCCACCATGGCGGGGTGGTGCAGCTCGATTTCCCGCAGCAGGTCGTCCACGGGGATGGCGGGCCCCAGGTAGATGGGGGTGTAGCCCTCCCGCTCGGCCAGCTGCAAAAAGTGGGCCACGCCGCCCACGTGCACGCAGTTGCCAAGGGATGCGCCGAGAATGATTTTTTCCATAGTCATTTCCTCCCTCCGAGAAGAGACAGGGCGGTCTTTCGACAAAAAAGCCCCGCAAAACACCCGGGCGGGGCGTTTTGCGGGGCAAACCCGCTTCAGGTATAGCGCAATCAATGGATTTTTGGTGCCGGGTCATTCGCTTGTTCCGCTATCTGCTTCAAAACGCCTCCAGGTGTGTGTTCACCTCTGTTAACTGTTGTTTGTATCGCAATTATTATAGCAGAATTGCCGGCCCTTAACAATCAACATTTTGTGAACAAAAGGGCCCACACAGAAAAGGCGGAGGAGAAATATTGGGGAATTTGACGAAAATTATGAAAAATCATTGTCGCGTTTCAATGGTTTGGGCTGGAAAAGACTGGTGGATCGACCGCTGCGGGCGGGACGGCGATTACTTGTAGGACTCGCACTTGACGGCGAAAAAGCTCTGGGGGTGGTGGCAGGCCGGGCAGATGGCCGGGGCCTCTTTTCCCTCGAACTGGTAGCCGCAGGAGCCGCACTGCCATAGCACCTTTTCCCCCTTTTTGAAAACTGCCCCCTGGGAGAGGTTTTCGATCAGGGCGCGGTAGCGCTCCTCGTGGGCCTTCTCCACCGAGCCGACCTTGGCAAAGAGGTCGGCGATCTCGGTGAAGCCCTCCTCCCGGGCCTCCTTCTCGAAGCGCTCGTAGAGGTCGGTCCACTCGGCATGTTCGCCGCCGGCGGCGTCCAACAGGTTCTCCATGGTGGAGGGGATGCCCGCGTGCAGCAGCTTGAACCAGACTTTGGCGTGTTCCAACTCGTTGGCGGCGGTCTCGGAAAAGAGTTTGCCGTAGGCGTGCAGCCCGTCCACCCCCGCCTGGGTGGCGTAGAATTGGTACTTGGCGCAGGCCTGTGTCTCCCCGGAAAAGGCGGCCCGGAGATTTCGTTCGGTGGCGGTGCCTTTGAGTGATTTCATGAGATGTTCCTCCTCGAAATGGTTTGTGGGCGCTTTTGCGAGGGAGCGCGAAAGCCCTTCAAGCCATTTGTATGCACTGCGGGCCATTTTTGAACCGATTTGGCGCAAAAATGGAACAGAAAGGAGAGAAAAGGGCCTCTTTGACCGGGCGTTTGGGGGAGAGAGGAAGGGGCAAAAAAATCCCGCGGCGGGTGGCCGCGGGGAAGGGGTGCGTGAAGGGAAAGGGAGAAGGGGGAGGGACGGACTAGCGCTTGATCCGGGCGGTGACGGCGTCCACCCCCTTGGCGATCTCCTCGCGGGCGCTCTCCAGGGCGGCGGTGGGGGAGGCCCCCTCGGCGGGCTCGGGCCCCAGGGCCAGGTAGAAGAGATAGTCGCCTGCCCGCACCACCTGGGCGGCCTGGGCCTTGGGGCTGTCGGGGTACTCGCGGACGGCCTTGTCCCGGTAGGCGGCCAACTCCTCTTCCAGGGCGTCGGCCTCCCCCTCCTTGGCCTTGATGGCGATGAAGGCGTCGGGGTGTTCGGAGAGGGCGGCCTCCTCGGCGATGACTTCGTCCATCTTCTCGCGGGTCAGGCCGTACTTGCGGGACAGGGTGTCGTTGTCGATGGCCAGGGAGGGGTAGTACGCCTCGCCGTAGAGGGCCTTGACCTCCCGGTGGATGGCCGAGAGGTCGGCGTCGCTGGAGGAGCCGTTGGAGTCGTTGCCGCAGCCGGTAAAGGCCAGCAGGGCGGCCAGGAACAGGGGGAGCAGGCGGGTGATGGGGGTGTGGCGCATGGCGGTCGTACCTCGATTCTCGATTTCAAGGCCGCCGGGAAAGGGCGGCCCTTTTTCCAGAGTGTTCCCCGGCCGCGCGCCGTTATGCGCAAAAAAGCCGCCGGCCTTTTTGCCGGCGGCTTTTTTGTGAAAAGCGGAAATTTAGCGGGAGAAGCGGGCGCAGATGTCGAGCAGCATCTGGTTGAATTTGTCGCGGTCAGCGTCCAGGGCGACCCAGCAGTTGTCCGGTAGGTTGTGGAGCTTGCGGGTGTCCACGATGGTCTGGCCGTCGGCAAAGCCGCCGGAGATGTCCACGTCCACCCGGGTGTGCAGCAGGCCGGGGAGGACGCTGGGGTCGATGACGTAAGCCACGCAGAGGGCGTCGTGAATGGGGCAGAGGTCGGGCTCGTGCAGGGGCTGTAAGAGGTTGTAGGCCCGGGTGCGGATCTCGATGAGCTGGGCCACCATCTCCCCCACGGGGGTGTGCAGGTCGCGGTAGAGCTGGGCCTCCTCCAGCCGGGTGGAGGCCTTGTGGGTGGCGTCCAGCGGCACCAGCACCACCTTGGCCCCACAGGTGAGGACAATCTCGGCGGCCTCGGGGTCCTTCCAGATATTGAACTCGGCCGCGGCAGTGGAGTTGCGCTCGGTGTGGCCGCCGCCCATGATGACGATCTCCTCGATATTCTCCACCACGGTGGGGTCGGCCCGCAGCACCATGGCGATGTTGGTCAGCGGCCCCACCGGGATGAGGGTGACCTTTTCGGGGCAGGACTTGATGGTGCGGATGTACCAGGGAATGAAGTTTTCATCCACCGGCTTGAGGGTGGCCTTGGGCAGGTCGAACTCCTTGGGGTGGTAGCAGATCTCGCGGCCCTGGTCGTCGTACTGGGTGGTGGGGGTCATGGGCTGGTGCAGCCGCCCGGGGTTGAGCTCTTTGACCAGGGGGACGTCCATCCCCTTGACCACGGGGATGCGCTCCTGCGCCCCCAGCAGCTCGACGATGCGCAGGGTATTTTCCAGGGTGTAGCACAGGGGCTGGTTGCCGTTGACCGCGCAGACCCCCAACAGGTCGATGTCGGGAGAGAGGTCGGCCATGATGATGGCGATGGCGTCGTCGGAGCCGGTGTCCACGTCGAGGATGACTTTGCGGGGTGTCGATTGCATGGGAAAAACCTCCTTTGATTGCCTTGGCTTTGGGTTTTAGTATAGGTGCAGCTTTTGGGGGAGGTCAAGGGGAAAGTGGGGTTTTCTCCCAAACGCTGCAAAGGGGCGGGGCGGCTTTGTGAAAAGGCCACAGTTGCCCGCAAAAAAGCCCCCCGCAGCGCAGTGCTGCAGGGGGCTTACAGGCGCGGGGAAACCGGCCGCCCTCACACGGGGATGAGAAAGGTGGAGAGGAAGAGGACGGCGGGGATGGTGATGACCGAGCAGATGGTGGTGACCGCCACGATCTTGCCGGCGTAGACGTCGTCGGCGCCGAAGATGTTGGCGAACATGGCCGTGGCCACCGCCGAGGGGGTGGAACTGGCGATCAGGTTGACCATCACCGCGAACTCGATGTTTTCGATGCCGGTCTGGCAGAGGAGCCACCCCAGCCCCAAGATCAGCAGGGGGCAGAGCAGCAGGCGGGCCGCCGCCACCTGAAAGACCTCCCTGTTTTTCACCAGCTCTTTGGGCTTTACGTTGGAGATGAGGATGCCGATGATCAGCATGGAGGAGGCGGTGTTCAGGTTGGCGATGTTCTGAATGGCCCCGGTGAAGACGGTGGGCGGGGTGAAGCGGCAGATGTAGAGCAGAAAGCCGATAGCCGCCCCGATGTTGCTGGGGTTGATGAGGGCCTTTTTCAGGTTGATCTTGTAGCGGCCGTTTGACACCTCTTTGGCGCCGTTGGTCCACATGAAGATGCCCGAGGCCGCCAGGAAGCCCACCAGCAGGAACACCCCGGTGGAGCCCAGGCTGGCCTGCACCAGGGGGATGCCGATAAACCCGGCGTTGGAGTAGCCGGTGCCGTAGCGGTTGATGCCGTTCAAGGGGTCGCCCTTTTTGCGGAAGATCAGGGTGCCGGTGAGGACGCAGACGCCCTGCACCACCACCCCCAGCGCAAAGGCGTAGAGGAAGAGGCGAAACTCGGCCGCGTCAAAGGGGCGCAGGAAGGAGTTGATGATCAGCATGGGGGAGACCAGGTAGAGCAGGATGTTGCTCAAAGGGGTGGTGAGGGCATCGCTGATCTTGCCGGTCTTTTTCAGCAGGATGCCGCAGACGGCGATGATGACCATCACCACGACCTGGCCGGATACTGCAAGGGCAATTTCCATAGGGGGTGCACTGTCCTCTCTGTGATGGGATTTGGGGCGGCCCGCCGCAGGGCCGAAAAGGGTGGGGTTTAGAGGGCGGGCTCGTCGTCCGGGGCCTCGATCTCCAGTTCCATCAGCAGCTCTTTGAGGGAGTAGAGCTCCTCCTTGGTGATGGTGACGCCCTTGCCCATCTTGCTGTGGTCGGGGGACCACTCGCGGATGTCGTACTTGGGCTCCCGCTCGTTCCAGCTGATGAGGTTGAGCTCTTTGGTCCAGCCCTTGGCGTTTTCAGAGAGAACGCCGATCATGTCCACGATTTCGTATTTGAATTCTGCCAATTTGAAATACCTCCTGAAAGTCGGCGGGCGCTCTTCGCCCGGCCGCCGTGTTCTCGCTGGCGCTGCGCCGGGGGCGGGGGATACCGCGCTTCCCGGGCGCATCCATTTGTATATCATAGCACACTCCCGCCCGCAAAAAAAGCATGAAAACCAATTTTTGGCCCCTTTTTCGACCGGGGGAGGGGGGATGCGTCGGCGGGGGTGATCGGGAAGGGGCGGGCACAGTGGGGGCGGCGACGGCCGCCGCCCCTTTTATGACCGGGTGAAGAGGAGGTTGCCCCGACGGAGGGGGGCTAAGGGGAAAATGGCGAAGTGGGGGCAACGGCGGGAATGCCCCCTTTTTTGACCGAGAGGGGAGGGGCTGCCCTGGCAGAGGGAGGGGCGGGGGAAACCCGGCAAGGTGGGGGCGAGAGCGGCAGGTTCCCCCCTCTCTTTTTTAGCGGGGAAAGAGGGGCCACCCCGGAGAGGAAGGGGGGATTACCCCGACGGAGGGAGGAGAGAAAACCGGCCCAATGGGGAGCGGCAGTGGCGCCCTCCCTCCTTTTGACTGGAGATGTGGGGGGCGATTTGGCGGGAGAAGATGGCGAAGCGGAGGCGGCGATGGTAGCCCCCGCTTTTTGGGATTGGGGAAGGGCCCCCCTGGCGAGGAGAAAACCGGCAGAGAGACGGCGGCAGCGGCGATCCGCCCTTTTTTGCCGCCGGCGCACGGAGAGGGTGAGGGGTGAAAAAGATTGGCAAAGGGCGGTTGACAACCCTGGTGGATTGTGGTATTTTGGGGCTACAGCAAAGAGCAAAAAAGCCCAGAAGGGGACAGCGGACCAGACGGGACCTTACAGAGAAGCGCCGGTTGGTGAAAGGCGCGAAGGAAACCGTGTGGAAGGGCCTTGGCCCGGCGGACCGTTCCGCCGCCGATCACCCCGGAGCTGCGCAGTGAAACCCAAAAGGGGGAGTAAGTGTCGCCGGTATCCCACCGTTAGAGGGGAGCGTGTTGTTGGACACGGCTGAGCGGCCCTTTTGAGGGGCAACTGAGAGTGGTACCGCGGAGCAGCGATGAAAAACAGTCGGCTTCGTCTCTCTGAACCGATCCGCCCGGGAGGGCGGGTCGGTCAGGGGGGCGGAGCTTTTTTTCTTGCCTTCACGGCAGGGCCCACGTCCAACAGGGAAACAAAACCAGAGTCAGAGGAGGACATTGCAATGCTGCAAAATGAAATCAGCCAAATTGCCGAGAGACTGCGGGGCCTGCGCCAGATGACCGACACCACCCCCGAGGAGATGGCCCAGGTCACCGACACCGCGGTGGAGGAGTACCTGCGCCTGGAGGAGGGGGAGGAGGATTTCTCCTTCACCTTCCTCTACAACTGCGCCAAACACCTGGGGGTGGACTTGACCGAACTGATCACCGGCGAAATGCCGAAGCTGTCCTTTTTCACCGTGGTGCGCCGGGGCGAGGGGATGCCCATCCGCCGCCGGGCGGGGTTTGAGTACCAGCACCTGGCCTATCTGCTGCGGGGGCGGATGTGCGAGCCCTTTTTGGTCAAAGCTCCCTATCGGAAGGAAGAGCAAAACCAGGAGATCGCCCTCTCCCGCCACAAGGGGCAGGAGTTCGACTTTGTCCTCAAGGGGAGCCTGAAGGTGCGCATTGAGGACCACTACACGGTGCTGCACGCGGGGGATTCGATCTACTACGACTCCAGCCACGGGCACGGGATGATCGCCGCCGAGGGCGAGGACTGCGAATTTTTGGCAATGGTTGTGGAAGGGCGTGACGAGAAGTGAGCGAGATGATCTACCAGAGATTTACGGAGGAGACGGTGGACGAAAAGGGGCGGCTGACCGGCATCTCCTTTCACCCGCCAGAACACTTTAACTTTGCCTTTGACGTGATGGACGAACTGGGGCGGACCAAACCCGACGAGCGGGCCATGGTCTGGCTGTCCGAGGCAATGGAGGAGCGGGTCTTCACCTTTGGGGACTTCAAGCGGGAGTCCTCCCGGGCGGCCCACTACTTTGCCAACATGGGCATTGGCAAGGGGGACGTGGTGATGCTGGTGCTCAAGCGCCACTACCAGTTCTGGTTTGCGGTGCTGGCGCTGCACAAGCTGGGGGCGATCGTCATCCCCGCCACCAACCAGCTGATGAAGAAGGACTTTGTCTACCGCTTCAACGCCGCCCGGGTGAAGGCCATCGTCTGCACCTGCGACGGGACGGTGGCCGACGAGGTGGACCGGGCCATGGCGGAGAGCCCCACGGTGGAGCTGAAAATCTGCGTCAACGGGGAGCGGCCGGGCTGGCGGCCCTTTGACGCGGAGTACGGGGCCTTCCCCGGCGAGTTTCCCCGCCCGGCCCCCGAGGAGGCGCCGGACAACGAGGACCCGATGCTGATGTTCTTCACCTCCGGCACCACCGGGTACCCGAAAATCGCGGCCCACTCCTTCACCTACCCGCTGGGGCATGTGGTGACCGCCCGCTGGTGGCACAACAACCGGCCGGGGGGACTGCACTTCACCATCTCCGACACCGGCTGGGGGAAGGCCATGTGGGGGAAACTCTACGGCCAGTGGCTATGTGAGGACTGCATCTTCACCTACGATTTCGACCGCTTTGACGCCAACAAGATCCTGCCCCTGTTTGCCAAGTACCACATCACCACCTTCTGCGCGCCGCCCACCATGTACCGCTTCTTTATAAAGGAAGACCTGAGCAGGTACGACCTGTCCTCCCTGGTCTACTCCAACACCGCCGGCGAGGCCCTCAACCCCGAGGTGTTTCGCCAGTGGAAGGCGGCCACCGGCCTGACCTTGATGGAGGGCTTTGGCCAGACCGAGACCACCCTGACGGTGGGCAACCTCTTGGGGGCCGAGCCGCGGATGGGGGCCATGGGCAAGCCCAGCCCCCAGTACGACGTGGACATTGTGGACGAAAACGGCCGCTCCTGCGTGCCCGGCGCGGTGGGGGAGATCGTCATCCGCACCGACAAGGGGAAGCCCTGCGGGATGTTCATCGGCTACTACCTGGACGAGGCCCTGACAAAGGAGGCCTGGCACGACGGGATGTACCACACCGGCGACACCGCCTGGCGGGATGAAGACGGCTACTTCTTCTTTGTGGGACGCACCGACGACGTGATCAAGTCCTCCGGCTACCGGATCGGGCCGTTTGAGATCGAGAGCGTCATCATGGAGCACCCCTCGGTGCTGGAGTGCGCGGTGACGGCGGCCCCCGACCCGGTGCGGGGCCAGGTGGTGAAGGCCACCATCGTGCTGGCCCGGGGCTACGCCCCCAGCGAGGAGCTGAAAAAGGAGATCCAACAGTACGTGAAAAAGAACACCGCCCCCTACAAGTACCCGCGGATCGTGGAGTTTGTGGAGGAGCTGCCCAAGACCATCAGCGGCAAGATCCGCCGGGTGGAGTTGCGGCAGGAAGCACAGAAGTAGGCGACTGTCAAAAAGCAAAAAAGGGCCCGAGACCGAAGGCGCGGTCTCGAGCCTTTTTTGTTGTGAAATGGGTCACTGCTGCCCCTTTTTGGCCTTGGCGAGCAGGGGGGACCGGGCGTAGTCGCGGTAGAGGCGGGAGGCGGAGCCGGAGAGGGCCAGCAGGCCCAGCAGGTTGGGGATGACCATCAGCCCGTTGAAGAGGTCGGCCAGAGACCAGACCAGTTCCAGCTTGAGCAGGGAGCCCAGGACGATGAAGCCCACCACCAGCAGGGCATAGGGGAGGACGGCCTTTTTGCCAAAGAGGTAGACGATGTTCTGCTGGCCGAAGAAAAACCAGCCCACGATGGTGGAGAAGGCGAAGAAGAGCAGGCAGATGGCGATAAAACTGTTGCCGAACGGGCCGAAGGTGGCGGTGAAGGCCGCCTGGGTCAGCTCGATCCCGTCTGCTCCCGAGCCGTACTGGCCGCTGGTGAGGATCACCAGGGCGGTGAGGGTGAGGACCACAAAGGTGTCGATGAAGACCCCCATCATGGCGACAATGCCCTGCTGGCAGGGGTGCTCCACCTGGGCCAGGGCGTGGGCGTGGGGGGTGGAGCCCATGCCGGCCTCATTGGAGAAGAGGCCGCGGGCCACCCCGTAGCGCATGGCCTTTTGCACCCCGATGCCGCAGGCGCCCCCCAGCACGGCGGCGGGGGAGAAGGCGCCCACAAAGATCTGGCGGAAGGCGTCGCCGATGGAGCCGGCGTGAAAGGCCAGGGCGACGGCGCAGCCCAGGATGTAGACAATGGCCATGAAGGGGACGATCTTCTCGGTGAGGGAGGCGATGCGGCGGATGCCGCCGATGAAGACAAAGCCGGCCAGCACGGCGATGGCGATGCCCACAACCAGTTTGTTGGCGCCAAAGGCGGTGGCGAAGGCCGAGGAGATGGAGTTGGCCTGGACCATGTTCCCCATAAAGCCCAGAGCGAGGATGATGAAGACCGAGAAGAGGACGGCCAGCACCCTGCCGAAGCGCCCCTTAAAGGCCGCTTTTATGTAGTAGACCGGCCCGCCGATGACCGCGCCGTCCTTTTGGGTGCGGTGGGCCTGCGCCAGGCTGGCCTCGGCAAAGATGGTGGCCATGCCGAAGAAGGCGGAGAGCCACATCCAGAAGATGGCGCCGGGTCCGCCCATGACGATGGCGGTGGCGGCCCCCGCCAGGTTGCCGGTGCCCACCTGGGCGGCCACGGCGGTGGCCAGGGACTGAAACGAGCTCATGCCGTCGTCGCCGGCCTTTTTCCCGCTGAAGCGGATCTTGCCGAAGACCTCTTTACAGCTCTGACCGAAGCGGCGCACCTGCACGAATCGCAGGCGGAAGGTGAAATAGATCCCCGCCCCGCAGAGCAGAAAGAGGAGGAAGTAGTTCCAGAGATAGTCGTTTGCAACCGATACGAGAGATTCCAAAAATGACATGATAACGCCCCTTTTTTCTTTTGTCACACGTTTGGCAGTATACCAGAGAAATCGGCAGTTGTCTACAGCAAAAATGCAGGTGTGTTCGGTGTGGAGACAATTGGGCGGGCTGTCAGCTGGTGAAGGACAGAAGGAAAAAGAAACAAAACGGTAAAAAATAGTTGCAAATTAGAAACAAACGCGGTATACTGTATTTACAGAGTTGCGAAAAAGAAATTTAGCAATGAGGACACGATGGGCTGCTGGAAGGGGGGATACTTCCGTCCAGTCAGTTTGCGACCCCATGAGTGAAGATTCTATAAAAATGGCGCGGCACCCCTGTCCGGGGGCTGCGCCGGGGAGAGGTGCGCCCTTTTCGTTTCTGAAAAGAAACGATTATTCGAGTGTCAGGTCGCCTCGGTAGTGTTCGGCGATCTGCTGCAGCTCGCCCAGGGTGGTGATCTCGGCCCCGGAGTCGAGGATGATCTCGCGGACGGCGACGGGGAGGGAGTTGAAGTAGGGGGAGAGGGCGGGGTCGTTGAGGTAGAAGTTGGCATTGGCGGACATGAGAAAGACCTCCTTTGGGAAGAGATGATGGGTTTGCATTTACTGTTTCCTAGCGGGGGCAAAAAATACGGGAGGACAAAAAATGACAGAGAGAGAATGGCGGGAGCTGCCCCATCTGCAGCGGGAGGTCAAGCTGCTGCAGGGGCAGTTGGAGCGGCTGCGCAGGGCGCAGGAGAGGTGGACGATGCGGCGGCCCCGTGAAGGGGAGATGGCGCAGGAGGAGATCGGCACCGAGATGTGGGAGCTGGAGCGCCGCCTGCAGGCCACCGTTCGCGAATACCTGATGCGGGTGGAAGAGGGCTATGCGTTTTTGGGCGAGGTGGAGGACAGCCAGATGCGGCAGATCTTGAACCTGCGCTACCTCGAGGGGATGAGCTGGCAGCGGGTGGCCTTTGCCATTGGCGAGTACGATGAGCAGTACCCCCGCAAAAAGTGCCGCCGGTTCTGGGTGAAGGAGGAGGGACGCATTTGACGAAAAGGACGGCCGGAGGGCGGTATACTGAAATTGTGGAAGGGGAGGACACTCCCCCGATGTGGCAGAGACACCGCAGCGAAGCGGCAGGGGAAGGGGCCGGCGGTGCAGGATAACCAGGGCGGTGAGCCCAGACGATAAAGGGGGAACAGACGTTGACAAAAGCGGAAATCAAGGCCGTTTTGACCGGCGCGCTGCAGGATGGGGTGGCGCTGTACTGGCAGTTCCCACCCAGCGGCACAGGGCGCTGCCTGGTGTGGGGAGAGACCGGCCCGGCCGGGGGGCCAGCCGCCGACAACCGGCCGGGGGAACGGGGGATGAAGGGGATGGTGGAACTCTACACCGCCCTGGAGGAAGACCCCTTGTTTGCCGCGGTGGAAGAGGCGATGCGCGGGGCGAGGCTGGCGTTTTCCTGGGAGAGCAGCGGCTACGACCGGGACGCGGGGCTGGTCAAGCACCGCTGGCGCTGGGTCAGCCTGTGAGGGCTTTTGAGAGGGTGCAGACCGCCGAGAGAGGCGTTTGCAAATAAATTTTTTAAAGGAGCGGATCAAGATGGCGACTATTGGCGTGAGCAAACCGTATTATGCCCTGTATCAGAGCGAGGGCGGCACCGTCAGCTACCAGGGCGGCGGCCTGATGGGCAGGGCAGTGGAACTGTCTGCCAGCATCGAGGCTGGCGAGGAGAACAACCTGTACGCCGACAACATGGTGGTGGAGAGCGACAGCTCGTTTGCCGGCGGCACCCTGACCATTACCACCGACGACCTGCTGCAGGAGGCGAGCAAAGCCCTGCTGGGGCTCAAGACCAACGAAGTGACCGTGGGCGAGGAGAAGGTCACCGAGCTGGTGTACGACGACGAGTCCGTCGCCCCCTATCTGGGGGTGGGGATCATCATCAAGAAAAAGCGCAGCGGCAGCTATGCCTATCGCGCCATTATCTTCACCAAGGTGCAGTTCAAGGTGCCGGAGGACAGCGCCACCACCCAGGGCGAGGCGGTGGAATGGCAGACCCCGGCCATCGAGGGGGCCATCTTCCGGGACGACAGCGCCACCCACGTCTGGAAGAGGGAGGCCACCCTGGACAGCGAGGAGAAGGCGGAGGCCTACATCAAGCAGGTGCTGCACATTGGGGCCCCCTCTCCCGAGCCCCAGGTGTAAGGGGGAGAGCCGATGGAGAGGTTGAGTTATATTGAGCTGGCCGGCCGGCAGTGCCCGCTGAATTTCTCGCTGGGTGCGGTGGAGGAGATCGGCAGGCGCTACGGCAGCCTGGAGGGGATGCAGGAGGCCTTTTCGGCCTTTGACGAAAAGCCGATCCACGAGGCGCTGGGCGACATCCTCTGGATCCTGGCGGTCCTGCTGCGCCAGGGGGCCGAGTACTGCCGGGTGATGGAGGGAAGAGAGGAAGAGCCCTTCACCGAAGAGCAGCTGAAGTGCCTGCTGGGCGCGCAGGACGCCGGGCGGATCACAGAGGCCCTGACCGAGGCGATGCAGCTGGGCCAGGGCAGAGAGGTCGAGGTGCAGGCCGACCCAAAAAACGGGGAGGCCGCGCAGGGCCGGTAAGCACTGCGTGGTACTGGTTTTACGGGAGGATGCTGGGGATCCCCCGCCGAGAGCTGTGCGCGATGCCGATGGGGGAGCTGTGCGACTTGATCGCCTGCTGGCAGATCGCCCAGGGGGCAAAGGAGCGGCCGATGCGGCCGCTGGATGAGGAGATGATCCCCGACCTCCCGTAGGGAAAAGAGAGAAGGGGCGGGCGGTCGTTGGCCGCCCGCCCTTTCTAAAGAGAGAGAAAGGAGGAGAGGATTTGGCGAATGCGATGACGTTTGACTTTAAGGTCGAGGGGAGCGATGCTGCGCAGAAGCAGCTGGATTTGCTGGGGCAGACGATGAAGACGATGCAGGCGCAGATGGACTACGTCTCACAGAAGTTCAAGCTGTTTGGCGGCACAGTCGGCGTGACGACAAGCAAGCTGCTTCTTCTCAACAGCCAGGCAAAAGAGCAAAAGAAGGTACTGGATATCCTGTCTGCCGAACAGGGGAAGCAGATCCAAGCGCTCAACAGTGCCAGAGAGGCGCTTTCTGAGCTGACCAAGGGAAAAAAACAGTACACCGATTTGACGGAAGACGAGAAGAAAGCCGTAGACGATGCGAAAGACAAGGTTTTGGAGCACCAGCTGGCCGTGAGCAAGTTGCAGGAGGAGTACCTGCACGCCAGGACCAATATGGACGGCTTTGCCGATGCGGCCAAGGGCAGCTTAAAGGAGGCGTTTGACCAGTCGAGCGTGAACGCACTGGGGCAGAAGCTGGCCGGTGGGTTCCGAGTGGCCCTTTCGGGGATGCGGTCGGCATTGACCGGTTTTGGTGTGACAATGGCGAAGTCGCTGCCCGCCACCGTCGGGGCGGCCACCAAGGCGGCTGTCTCGCTGGTTTCCTACGCAAAGGACAAGTTTGTAGACTACGCCAAAAATATCTACAGCGCCGCCATGAGCACAGAGGTGGGAAAGGCTTTTAAAGAGCAGTTTGAGGAGGTGAAGGGGAGCGCCCAAGGGGTGCTCAACGAGGCGTTTACCCCGATGTTCCAGGGGCTGAGCGGGCTGCTCACCGCCTTTGGGCCACAGCTCACAACCGCCCTTAGCGGCATCTTTCAGGGGGGAGACGGGAACCTGCTTGCAGATGGGCTCACCAGGTTGTTTACAGATGGGATCGTGCTGCTGTCACAGCAGTTGCCCACTATTTTGGAGGGCCTGAACACTGTGGTGGTCGCGGTGCTGACGGCTTTGGGAGAATCCCTGCCGACGTTGATCAATACGCTGTTGCCGGTCTTAGTGGGGGGATTTGTAGCACTTATTACCAGTATGGTCACCCTACTGCCGGATCTACTGCCCGTTTTACTAGAGGCCGGCATACAGCTGTTTTTACAGCTCATCAACGGTCTCAACACGGTGGTGCCCATTCTCATCGGCCAGCTGCCGGAAATCATTGGGCAGGTCAGCCAGGTGATCATCGAAAACCTGCCGCTGCTCATCAATGCCGGCGTCGAGCTGCTCTTAAATCTGATGGAGGGCGTCACGGTGGCCCTTCCAGAATTGATGGAGCAGTTCATGGCGATGGTGCCGACGCTGGCAAACCTCATCTCCGAGAATCTGCCCAAGATCATCGAGACGGGGATTGCGCTGCTGGTGGCCCTCATCAATGGGATTGTAGACGCCTTGCCGCAGTTGGTTCAACAGATTGTCGACCTGATTCCGACCATTGTCAATACGCTGCTCGACCATCTGCCGGAACTAATTGATGCGGGACTTGATTTGCTGCTTGCGGTGACCATGGGACTGGTGCAGGCGATTCCACAGCTCATCGATGAGATCCCCGGAATCATTGAGAAAATCATCGACACATTTTTGAACACCGACTGGCTGCAGGTGGGTATCGACATCCTAAAAGGACTCGCACAGGGGCTGATCGAGGGGGTCAAACACGCGATCGAAGCGGTGAAAAAGGTGGCCAAGATGATTCTCGACAAGTTCTTTGGCCTCTTTAAAATTCACTCCCCGTCCAGAGTTTTTCGGGACAAGGTGGGTGTAAATCTGGCCAAAGGCATTGGCGTTGGATTTGTAGATGAGATGGAACATGTCAGCAGGCAGATGGCTGCCGCCATTCCCACCCGGTTTAGCGGGATCGTGTTGGCGGGGGGGATCTCTCCCAGCACACTGGCCGCCGCCTCTGCCGGGGCGCCCGGCGGGGTGGTCCTCAACCAGACGGTGAACAACTACAGCCCCAAGGCCCTTTCGCCGGCGGAGACGGCGCGGCTCAACCGCAATGCAATGCGCCAGATGGTGATGGGGGTGAAATTCGCTTGATCACACAGAAGAAAATTACCTGTGAAAACAGCAGGGGGGAGAAGATCTCCTTTGGGTATTTTCTGCCCCTCTGGCTCAAGGACGCCACCGGGCTGACCTCGGCTGCCTATGAGGTGAGCACCCAGCGGCAGGACGGAATGGACGGGGAGAGCTGGCAGAGCAGCTGCGCCCAGAAGAGGAACATCGTCATCACCGCGGCGATCAAGGGGGAGTACGCGGCCCAGAGAGAGCGGCTTTTTGGCTTCTTTCAGCCCCGGGAGAGGGGGACCCTCACCTACTGGGAACAGGGGGGCCGGGAGAAGGTCATCGATTACCAGGTGGAGAGCGTGGAGTTTGCGCTGCAGGGAAAGACCCGGGATGTGAGCATCTCCCTCATCTGCCCCTACCCGCTGTTTCGCGCGCCGGAGCGGTCGGTGGTGAACATGGCCTATTGGGAGCCGCTGGTGCGCTTCCCCTTTGTGTACGGCGCCCCCATCATGACCGCCCGGCGGATCGCGGAGCGGATCGTGGAGGTGCAAAACGACCAGAACGTGGCCTGCGACCTGACAATTACCTTTGTGGCCCGCGGGCCGGTCAAAGACCCCTCTCTCGCCGAGTTGGGGAGCGGGGGAAAGTTGGCGCTTGCGCTGGAGATGGCGGAGGGGGACACGGTGGTGGTGACGACCGGGCGCGGCCAGAAGCGGACGCTGCTCAACGGGATCTCCCACCCGGAGATCTGGCCCCTGGCAAACGACTGGATCCAGCTGTACCCCGGGAAGAACACCTATCAGTACGGCGCGAAACAGGGGGTGGAACACCTGGATGTGAAGCTGGAGTACACCCTGGAATACTGGGGGGCTTGAGAGATGGAACTGTATGTGTACCCACCCGTCGGCCAAGGGCTGGCGTGGAACGGGGTGATCGATCAATTCGGCTCCCTGCGCTGGCGCCGGAAATACACCGAGCCGGGGGAGTTTGAGCTGCACCTCCCCGCCAGCAAAGAGAATGTCGCCCTCCTCCGCCCAGGGGCCCGGCTGCAGCGGCTGGACTGCCGGGAGCAGGGGGAGATTGCGGGGATCAAGCTGGAGGGGGAGGAGATGTCGGTGACCGGCCGCATGCTCTCCGCCCGGCTGGACCAGCACATCCAACCGCTGTTTGCCTGCTCCTGCAGCGCGGTCGAGGCCATGCGCAGGGCGGTGGCGGCCGGGGAGGTAAAGGCGCTGACAGAGCCCTCTGTTGGGGGCGGGGGAGCGGAGGAGACCGTTCAGCTGCAGGCGCGGTTCAAGAGCGACCTGCAGATCGTCTCCGCCCTGGCAAAGGCCTACAACCTGGGGTTTTATCTGGAGGTGCTGGGAGACGGCGCCCTTCAGCTGGCCATCTACCAGGGGGCCGTTCGGACGCTGGAACAGACGGAGAACGCCCAGGTGATCTTCAGCGACCTGTATGACAATCTGCTCGCCCCGGTCTACACCTATTCGGCCACCGGCTACAAAAACGTGGCCCTGGTGGCCGGGGAGGAGGCCGAAAACGGCGAGCGGATGGTGGTGGAGGTGGACCGAAGCGGCGGGGGTGACCGGCGGATGCTCTACGTCGATGCCGGCGGCCTGCGGCGGGAGGAGCGCACAGAGGAGGAGTACCGGGCGCTCCTGCGCCAGGAGGGACTGCAGAAGCTGGCGGAGAGCCAGGTGGCGGAAAACTTCGACTCCTCCATTCTGCCCACCGCCCCCTTTGTGTACGGGGAGGACTGGGCGCTGGGCGATGTGGTGAGCGTCTACGATTCCCGATGGGGGATCCGGCTGGACGCCCGGGTCACCGAGATAGAAGAGGTCTTTGAGGGCGGGGTACACCAGGTGATCCCGGTGCTGGGGACCCCCCTTCCAGAGACGTTGCAGTTGTAAAAGGAGGGATTTGCAGATGGCGGAACAATACGGATATTTTAACGGGCTGGCCTATGACGAGGACTTTCCGGCCCAGCGAATTGCGGCTTTGGTGCCAAACGGCGTCTACCAAAACGGGTCGCAGGTGCTGGCCGACGGGTCGATGAAACTGCAGGTCACGCCGGGACGGGCCTGGATCAACGGGTATTTTTACCGCAGCGACGAGGCGGTCGAGGTCACCGTGCCCACAGCGCACCCCTCGCTGCCCCGCAAGGACGCGGTGGTGCTGCGGTGGGATCTGCCGGAAAAGGTGATGGGGGTGTGCGTGGTCGAGGGGACGCCTGCCAACAACCCGCAGCCCCCCGCCCTGCGCCGGGACAGCCAGGTGTACGACCTGCAGTTGGCGCTGGTGAAGGTGGAGACGGGGACGATCGCCCTGACCCAGTCGGCGGTACAGGACACCCGGACGGACAAGGCGGTCTGCGGGTACACCCAGGGGTTTGACCAGATGGATTTCAGCCAGCTGATGGCGCAGTTGGACGCCTGGGCGGAGGAGTACCGCACCGGCAAAAACGAGGAGTTTCAGGGCTGGTTCGACACCATTAAGGACCAGCTGACGGACAATGTGGCGGGGTCTCTGCAGGCACAGATCAACCAGATCACCGAGAGCAAGGGGCAGCCGGGGGGCATTGCCGGGCAGGACGCACTGCAGGCGCTGGCGGACAGCAGGGGGCAGGCGGACGGGATCGCCACCCTGGACGGCGCGGGCAAGCTGGCGCAGATGCCGACGGCCGGCGATGTGGGGGCCGATGCGGCCGGCAGTGCGGCGGCGGTGCAGGCGGCGCTGGGCAGCCACACCGGCAACAAGCAAAACCCCCACGGGGTGACGGCGGCCCAGGTCGGCGCGGCCCTTGCGGGGCACACCCACACGGCGGCCCAGGTGGGGGCGGTACCCCTCTCGGGCGGAAACGCCAGTATTTCCGGGGGATTGACTGCCGGGGGAACGGTGCGCGCCAACTATTTTTGCGCCAGTGCCAACCAGGGGCTGCGCTATCAAAAGGACGCGGCCACGCAGACCGAGATCATCTTTGGAAATGGCGGGAACACCTATCTGCCGAACCAGAATGTCTACGCCACCTACCAGATATTTCAGAACAACGGGAAACCGGTGGGGGATTACGAGGTGGGCAGCTGGACGCCGAACTGCGCGCAGCTCAACATCGGCTCTAGGAGCGGGCGCTATGTGCGGATCGGCAAACTTGTGTACGCTCAATTTGAAATCCACATTTCCAGCACCAAGACCAACGGGGGGGAGATGGAGTTTTCCGGCCTGCCGTATACGAGCGATTCATTCGGCGTCGGCAATTTGTTCTACACAAATGTGTGCTTTTACATCAATGCCTCCAGCAACAATCCGGCGCCGTCGGTCTTCCCGGGGTGTTATGCTGGAAGCAATACGTTTAGATTGATGGGGTTTTCGGGCGGGCGCCCCTGGACCCTGAGTGGGCGCGAAGTTTCGGGCAGTGGCGACGACGTGATCACCGGTGGCATTGTCTACCGAATTGCTTAGGAGGAGAGAGATATGGAACAGATCTACATTGCGGGACAGATGGTTGATTTACAGGACGAACGGCTGTCATTTCGACTGGACGCGGTCGACCGGGACGGCTGCCAGATCAAAGCGCAGTTGACGGTGGACCTGGGCGGGGCCAAATACACCATTCCCGAGGGCCACAGCGAGGCGCTGAAAAATTCGGAGGAGGGGCGGCAGCGGCTGATGAGCTACCCCAAGCAGGTGCAGGACTGGCTGATCCCCAACGTCTGGGGAGAGGCCCCGACTGTCAGCGAGAACAGAGGAGGGCAGTGATGTCGACCTGTCCCAACGAATACTGCACCGAGCGTTTTTCGAGGCTGGAGGGGCGGGTGGACCAAAAGAGCCAGGAGCTGGACCACCACGCGGTGCAGCTCGCCCGTCTCGAGGAGAAATTCGACAGCCTGACCCACTCCCTACAGGGGCTGACCAAGGCGCTGTGGGGGATGAGCGGGGCCATTGTCTCGGTCCTGCTGGGATTTTTTATCTGGTATGTCCAGACACTTTAAAGGAGGGGTGCAAGTGCAGGTAAAGGAGAAGTTGGCGCGGCTCATCGATGTCAAGAGCATCATCACCCTGATGGTGATGGGGGTCTTCTGCGCGCTGTCGGCAGCGGGGAGGGTCGATGTGCAGAGTTTTATGACGGTGGCCACAGCGGTGATCACCTTCTATTTTGCAAAACAGCCGTCCAGCGGCAAAAAGGGGGAATGAGAGATGGCACAGAGACTGATCCAGCCCCTCAACCGGGCGCGGGTGACCGCGTCTTACAAGTGGGGCGGCGCCTACCAGCGGGAATTTGGGGCCCTGCACTACGGGCAGGACATGACCGGCGGCCCCATCGTCTACGCCCAGGGCGAGGGCACGGTGGCCTTTGCCGGTTGGGACAACGTCTGCGGCTATGTGGTGGGCATCGTCTACGACGACTGCGTCAACCACTTTGACGGCGGCCACCGCCCCCTGGTGGGGCGGTACTACCACATGGCAGACGTGCGGGTGAAAAAGGGGCAGCGGGTCACCAAGGACACCCGCATCGGCACGGTGGGGAACACCGGGAAGCTGACCACCGGCCCCCACCTGCATGTCGAGTTTGACACCGACACCCGCTACCCGGCCTACACCCCCACCCTGACGGGGCACTCCAATCTGCTCAAGAGGGGGCTGCGGGGGGCGAAGGACACCACGGTGGACCCCATGCGGGTGACCCACTGCAAGGCCTCCGGCCCCGACTGGCAGGCCATCGCCACCGGCTACGGCCGGGAATGGGTCGACCCGCGGGATGCGCAGATCCCCGAGATCCAGTAGCGACAAGACCCCATAGAGGGGGAGAGGCCCGACCGAATCGCCGGTCGGGCCTTTCCCTTTGGTGCGCGGGGCATTCACGCCTGCCGCCGCCGGTAGGTGGCGGGGCGCAGGAGGATGAGCATGGGGAAGATCTCCAGCCGCCCCAAGAGCATGTCTAGGCTGAGGACGATCTTTGAGAGGTCGGAGTAGGTGGAGTAATTGTGGATGGGCCCCACGATGTCGAGTCCGGGGCCGATGTTGTTGAAACAGGAGAGGACGGCGCTCAGGTTGGTCACCAGGCTGAAGTTGTCCAGGGAGACGACCAGCAGGGAGGCGATGGCGATTAGGCAGTAGGCCGACATGTAGGTGTTGATCCCCTCGAGCACCGAGCGGCTGACCGGGCGGCCGTTGAGCTTGACCGTCTCCACGCTGTTGGGGTGCAGCAGCTTGCGAAAGCCCGCCTTCATGTTCTTGAAGATGAGGAGCAGGCGGATGGTCTTGACGCCGCCGCCGGTGGAGCCGGCGCAGGCCCCGGCGATCATCAGCACCAGGAGAAGGGCCCGGGAGAGCTCCGGCCAGAGGTCGAAGTTGGAGATGGCAAAGCCGGTGGTGGTCATGATGCTGCTGGTGTGGAAGGTGGCCTCGTGGATGCTCATCCCCACCGAGCCCATCTGGGGGTAGATGTTGCAGGCGATGACGGCCGAGACGCTGAGCATGATGGCGAAGTAGAGCCGCACCTCCTCGTCCTTGAGGGCGGCGCGCCAGTTGCGAAAGAGGAGGTAGTAGACGCTGAAATTGACCCCGAAGAGGGCCATAAAGACGGTGCAGACCCCCTGCAGGTAGATGGAATAGCCGGCCATGCTGTCGTTTTTGATGCCGAAGCCCCCGGTGCCGGCGGTGCCGAAGGCGGTGCAGAGGCTGTCGAAGAGGGGCATCCCCCCCGCCAGCAGGAAGAGGACGCAGATGACCGTTAGCCCGACGTAGAGGAGATAGAGGATCTTGGCGGTCTGGCGCATCTTGGGCACCAGTTTCCCCACCGAGGGGCCGGGGCTCTCGGCGCGCATCAGGTGCAGGGTAAAGCCCTGCCCCTTTTGCCCGGGCGCGACGGCCAGCAGGAAGACCAACATCCCCATGCCGCCCAGCCAGTGGGTGAAGCTGCGCCAGAAGAGCAGCCCCTTGCTCATGGCCTCCACGTCGGTGAGGATAGAGGCGCCGGTGGTGGTGAAGCCGGAGACCGTCTCAAAAAAGCAGTCCACCAGGCTGGGGATCTCCCCGCTGAAGTAGAAGGGGAGGCTGCCCAGAAAGGACATGACCACCCAGGCCAGGGCCACCAACACAAACCCCTCTTTGGCGTAGAAGGTGGAGCCGGATCTCTGCCCTGCCTGCCGCAGGAGGAGCCCCAGCACCACGAGGATGCCGACAGTCAGGAGGAGGCCGCGGCGGGCGGCCTCCTCCCCCAGGGAGGCGGAGATGGCGGCGGGGGGGACGAGGAAGGCCGCTTCCAACAGCAGGAGATTGCCCAGGTAGCGGCTGATGATCGCGCAGTTCATAGCTTCCTCCCCCGCCTATCCCGCGAAGATGTCGCCCAGGTCCCGGATGGTCTGCTCGGCGGTGGTGACGACGATGACGGTGTCGCCCAGGTGGATGCAGTCGGAGCCCTGGGGGATGATGGTCTTTCCCCCGCGCAGGATGCAGGAGAGGAGGATGTTGGGTTTGATGGGCACCTGGGTCAGGGGCTCGTCCAGATGGCGGGTGGCGGAGGTGGCCACGAACTCCAGCGCCTCCGCCTTCCCCTCGACGATGTAGTGCAGGGTCTGCACCGCGCCGCCGGTGGTGTTTTCCATGGCGCGCACATAGCGGACGATGTCGGTGCAGCAGAGGTCTTTGGGGCTGATGACCGTGTCGATGCCCAGGTCGGAGAAGGTGTCGACGTACTCGGCCCGGTTGATCTTGGTGATGCTCTTGGGGACCCCCACATGGGTGGCGTACATCGAGATGATGAGGTTTTCCTCGTCCATGTCGGTGAGGGTGACCACCGCGTCGGTGGAGGCGATCCCCTCGGCCCGCAGGATGTCCTGCCGGCTGCCGTCGGCGTTGATGATGGTGGCCTTGGGCAGCAGGGCGGCCAGCTCCTCGCAGCGGGCGATGTCCTGCTCGATGATCTTGACGGTGATGCCGCTGGAGAGGAGGCGGCGCGCCAGGTAGTAGGCGATGCGGCTGCCGCCGATGATGAGGGCGCTGCGGGTGCGCTCGGTGGTGAGACCCAGATTTTTTAGCAGGGTCACCAAGTCCTTGCTGTCGGCGGTGACCGAGATCTTGTCCCCCTCTTCAAGGGTGAAGGCGCCGGAGGGGATGTAGACCATCCCCCGCCGCTCGACAGCGCAGACGAGCACCTTGACCCGGATGAGTTTGTAGAGCTGGGAGAGGGGCTTGCCCCGCAGGGGGGAGTCGGTGCAGATCTTCAGCTCCACGATCTCCACCCGCCCCTTGGCGAAGCGGTCGCGCTTGAGGAAGGAGGGGAACTGGAGCAGGTGGTCGATCTCCCGGGCGGCGGCCATCTCGGGGTTGATGGTCATGGAGAGGCCCAGCTCGTCCTTGAGGAAGTTGAGCTGGCCGGCGTATTCGGGGCTGCGCACCCGGGCGATGGTGTGGACATTGGCCATCTTGTTGGCCACCATGCAGCACAGGAGGTTGATCTCGTCGCTGCTGGTGGCAGCGATGAGGAGATCGGCGGTGTCGATGCCCGCCTCCTCCAGCACCGACTTGCAGGCGCCGTTGCCCTGCACCACCATCACGTCATAGGTCTGTAAACTCTCTTCCAGCACCCGGGGATCGCGGTCGATGACCACCACGTCGTGCCCGGCGCGGGACAGGCGGGCGGTGAGGGCCAGACCGACCTTGCCGTCGCCGACAATGACGATTTTCATTTCAACACCTCTCATCTCTCGTGAAAAGAAAAGAATTTTGTCGCGATGGGTATATCTTAACACGTTATTAACAATAAGGCGAATGAAATTAACGAAATCTTTATATAAATCCTGCCCTGATTTTTTGGCGAAAAGGGAGAAAAACAGGGGGGCAGGTCGGGGAGGAGGGCTACCGGGGGCGGCGAAAATCTGCTATACTGTCTGACAGGAGATCGCGGGGGCGGCTGGCTTGCCCCTGGAGTAAGGGAGGAAATGAGCGGTGGAAGAGCGGGTGTTGGAAGTCCCCAACCTAGACTACTTTGAGAGCGGAAACGACTATGTGGGCAGCCACAGGGGGTTTAACTACCGGATCTGGCCCCAGGAGGGACAGCTGCTCGCGGAGGTCTGGTACGGGTATTTTTGCCGGGCCAAGAGCGCGGTGGAGGGCGAGCAGTCCTTTCCCCTCGACGAGGGGGGGCGCACCGCCCTGGAGGGTTGGCTGAAAGAGGCCGACGCCGCCTTTGCGGAGAAAAAAGAGGCGGGGGAACTGGAGGAGAAGCTGCGCATCTAAAAGAAGGGCCGCCTGCAGGCGACTTGAGAGAAGAAAAAGAGCGGGTCACCGGCAACTGTGCCGGTGGCCCGCTCTTTTTATGTGGGAGGGAGAGGGGCCTGCCCCCAGATGGGAAGTGGGGACAGGCCTTTTTTTGTTGGTTTTCTCTGCCGGTGATGGGGGAAAATCGCCTTTTGCCAGGGGGCGAAAGCGCACTCTGCCCATTCAACGGGAGCAAAAGGGAAGGGGGATACAGGGACAGGGGCGCCTTTTCGTTCGCGGGTCGGGGGGGAGGTTGGGGGTAGAGATGGGCGCAGTCTTTCCCCTCGGGGGCCTGTGGCGGAGGAAGCCGGGAGGAGAGATGGGTGCGGCCCTTCTCCTGGGGGGTGCGTCGAGAGAGGCCGGAGAGAGGTGAGCGCAGTTTTTCCCCTGGGGTCTGCGGCGGGGGAAGTCAGGGGAAGAGATGGGTGCGGCCCTTCCCCCGGGGTTGCGTCGGGAGAGGCAGGGGGAAGAGATGGCGCGGCTTTTCTCCGGGGCCTGCGGCGGGGGGAAGTCGGGGGGAGAGATGGCGCGGCCTTTCCCGGGGGCCTGCGGCGGGGGAGGTTGGGAGGAGAGACGGGTGCGCCCTTTTTCCTGGGACCTGCGCTGGGGGAGGCAGAGGAGAGAGATGGGGCGGCCTTCTCGCGGAGTCTGTGTTGGGAGAAGCCGCCCTTTGCTGCCGGTTTTTCCCCTTTAATGGAGGTTGGGGGCGGCGGCGAGGATGGCCTCTTTCCACTGCGCCTGCTTGGGCAGGGTGAGCTTTAGCACCCCGCCGTCCGCTGCGATGACCACAAGCGCCTTTTGCAGCAGGCCGAACTTGCCGTCCCGCACGGCCTGGATCTCCTCCAGCGGGATGGAGATGGCGCCGTACTGGCCGGTCATCTTGTTGACAGCGGCGGCGGTGAGCCCGGTCCTCAGGTTGAATCCCTCCAGCTTTTCGGGGATCGCCAGCAGTCGCCGGTCGGTGAGGTAGATGGACGCGCTTGTGCTCATCTTCCCGAAAAACTGCTTGTCCTCGGTCGTGAAGGTGCCAGACGCTTCCAGCAGTTTTTTCTCCCCTTCGCCGCCTGCGAGGCGGGTGCCGCAGCGGGGGCAGCAGTCCTCGCCGTCCGGAGCCTGCTCGGCAAAGCCACAGAGGGGGCATTTGATCTCTGACATAGGGTGTAGACCTCCTTTTTTCTGTGTCGGCGGGAGGGGCCCTTTCGGCCGCGCGCCGGCAGATGTCCCCAAAAGGGGGATGTATTGGCATGATTTGAGTATAGCACGAATGGGGAAGCGCCACAATGGCCCCCTTGGCGGCGAGTCGGGCGGAGGGGGAGGGTCTGCCCGACCTGTGCAGCAGCCTTATGACGGTCCGGCCTTTGCGCCCGCTGGGCGTCCCCCCGCCCCTGGCAAAGAGGGGAGCGGCGGCAAAAGAAAAAAGGAATGGCCTTTTGATAGTGGACAGACTGCTGTCAGCTTTTTTGCGGTAGGATGGGAGCAGCAAAGGGGAAGACCCCCTTGGAGAGAGGAGCGTATCAAATGAGCGAAGCGTACTGCCAATCCTGCGGGATGCCATTGGGCGAAGGCGAAGAGATGCGGGGGAGCGAGGCCGACGGCAGCCCCAGCCGCGACTACTGCAAATACTGCTACGAAAAGGGCCGGTTTCTGGCCGACTGCACCATGGAGGAGATGATCGACTTCTGCGTCCCCCTCATGGCCCAGTCGGGGATGGACGCCGGCCAGGCCAGGAGGCAGATGGAGGCGGTTTTTCCCCAGCTGAAGCGCTGGAAGCGGGATTGAGACAAAAAGGGGGAGCCCCGGGACAGGAAGTCTGTCCCGGGGCTCCCCCTTTTTGCCGGTTTAGCGGTAGAAGCCGTACTTGACCTTGATACGCTCGAGCTTTTGGATGAGGGAGGGGCCGAAGAGGAAAAGAAAGAGGGCGGTCCCCGCCCCGTGGAGGGCATCGTAAGGGACGCCGGAGAGGTAGAGGAGCCCCAGGGAGGGGAGGGTGAGCCCCATGCCCGAGGCGGGGAGGGCGCTGGCCATCACCAGGGCGGCGGCGTTCATGATCCCCCCGTAGACGATGAAGGTGGTGAGAAAGCCGAAGGAGGCGAGGGTCAGCCCGTCCAGCGGCAGCCGCCTGCGCTGGATGACCAGCCCGCAGAGGAGCCCCAGGGCGCCGAAGGCGTAGAGCCGCCAGCCGAGAAAGCTGCCTCCGCCGTCCCAGCGCTTGGCCAGGAGGGCCAGGGGAACGGCCAGCCCCAGGCAGAGGAGGGCGGCGAGGAGGGGGAGGGCGTCCCCCGCCCGCCGCCACTGCCAAACGCCCAGGCCGAGGGCGGCGGCGACGGCGGTGAGGGCGGCCGCCAGCAGCGCCAGGCGCCCCCCGGCGAGGGCCCCGGTGCCCAGCAGGTGGACCGCCAGGGCCGTCGCCACCGAAAGGAGGGTGCAGACCACCGGCCCCTGCACCAGCTGGAATTGGCGGGAGTTGGTGCGGTTGGCGGCGGCGCGGTTGAAGACCAACCCCGCCAGAAAGCCCAGCAGCCCCCAGCAAAACATCTGCCAGGGGGTCCAGGGCCCCTGCATGGAAAAGAGGTTGGCGCAGAGCCGGGCCAGGGCCCCGGTGAGAAACCCCGCCTCGGGCCCGAAGGCGATGCCGGCGATGATGACCAGGGCGGTGCCCGGCTGCAGGGGGCCCGCCAGATAGCCCAGCAGGTTGCCGCAGACGGCCAGGGCCGCCATCATGGCGATCATCACGATCTCCCGCGCCTTGGGCCGCCGCTTTTCGTAGACGAGGAAGAAGGGCAGAGAGGTGTAAAAGACGATCAGCAGGCTGACCAGGAGATAGCGCTGGTCGTCCAGCAACGCTACCCCCGCGAAGATGGTGAGGGGGATCAGCAGAAAGATGATGGCGGCGGAGAGGAGGGTGCGCCGCTTTCTGGCCCGGAGCTGTTGGCGGTCAAATTCATTGCGCACAGTGTGATCACATCCTGACAGGTGACGGCCTCTGCAAACAGGTGGCGGGACATCCGGTTGGCGGAGGTGGTGTAAAAGCTGTTGCCGCCGAAGAAGCGGCGAGGCGGGTCCTGCGAGGCGATGCAGCCGTCGAAGAAGAGGGCGCAGGTGTCCCCGTATTCGGCGCAGAACTCGATGTCGTGGGAGACCATGAAGAGGGTGAGCCCCCGGGCCAGCAGAGACTTGAGCAGCTTGGCCAGAGAGGCCTTGAAGAAGGGGTCGAGGCCCTTGGTGGGCTCGTCCAGCAGCAGGATCTGGGGCTGGCGCAGGAGGATCTTGCCCAGGGCCAGCCGCTGCTGTTCCCCCCCGCTCAGGTCGTAGGGGTGGGCGGCGCGCCGGCCGGTCAACTCCAGCAGGGCGAGCATCTCCTCCACCCCCTCCCGGCGGGCGCGATCGGTGCCGGGGAGGTCTGCCAGGGCGTCGAAGAGCTCCTCCTCGGCGCGCAGCTCGGTGAAGAGGGCCTGGGGGTTTTGGGGCAGCACCCCCAGGGCCAGCCCGTCGGCCACCTTTACCCGGCCGCGGTTTGGCTTGAGCAGCCCGGCAATCAGTTTGAGGGCGGTGCTCTTGCCCGCCCCGTTGCCCCCCAGCAGGCAGTACCACTCCCCCCGGCGCACCGTCAGGGAGAGCCCCCGCACCACCTCGTCCTCCCCTCGCCGGTAGCGAAACCAGACGTTTTCCAGGGCGAGGGCGGGCTCCGCCGGGGGCGGGGGGGCGGTGTCCCTCTCCGGGAGGGCGGGCTGGGGGACCCCCTGGGGAAAGAGGTCGTCCAGCCAGAGCCGCCCCTCCCGCACGGTGACGGGGCAGGGGCCCTGGGGCTGCACCCCGGCGCAGATGCGCACCGCCGCCGGCAGGCCCAGGTACATGGGGTGCGCCTGCCCGGCCCGGCTCAACTGGGCGCTGACGGCCTGGGGGGTGTCGAAGGCGGCGATGCGGCCCCCCTCCATCACCATCACCCGGTCGGCCAGGGGGAAGGCCTCCTCCAGCCGGTGCTCGGAGAGGAAGACGGTGGTGCCCAGCTCCCGGTTGATTTTGGCGAGGGTGGCGAAAAACTCCGAGGCGGCGATGGGGTCGAGCTGGGAGGTGGGCTCGTCGAGCACCAGCACCTGCGGCTGCATGGCCATGACCGCGGCCAGGTTCAGCAGCTGCTTTTGCCCGCCGGAGAGGGCGTAGACGTCCCGGTGGAACCAGTCCTGAATGCCGAAAAAGCTGGCCATCTCCGCCACCCGGCGGCGGATCTCGGGGGTGGGCAGCCCCAGGTTTTCCAGCCCGAAGGCCAGCTCGTGCCACACCTTGTCGGTCACCAGCTGGGCGTCGGGGTCCTGCTGCACAAAGCCGATGGCGCAGGCGGCGGTGCGGGGGTCGAGCCGGTCGATGGGGGTGCCGCGGTAGAGGACCTCCCCCCGGCGGTCGCCGTAGGGGGTCATGCTGGCCTTGAGGTGGCGCAGCAGGGTGGATTTGCCGCAGCCCGAGCGGCCGCAGAGGACGGCGAAGGAGGCGGCAGAGAGGGAGAAGCTGACCTCCCGCAGGGCGTCCTCCTCCCGGTCGGGATAGCAAAAGCTCAATCGCTCACAGCGGATCTCTTCCATTGGCGCTCTCCTTTCCAGTCGATCAGGGGGGGCAGCAACAGCAGCGCCCCGTAGGCGGCGGCAGAACAGACAAAGAGGGGGCTTGCGGGGGGAAGGACGATCTTGGGGTAGAAGGCCACCTCCCAGGCGCCGCTGAAGATGCCAGCGCAGGCCGCGGCAAAGAGCCCCCCGATCAGCCCCAGCAGGGCGCCGTCTTGCCGGGTGAAGCGGAAGGTGTGAAAGCTGGTGCGGCCCTTGAGGCCGTAGCCGCGGGCCTCCATCGAGTCGGAGGTGGCGATGGCCGCCTCCAGCGACCAGGAGAGGAGGATGGACAACTCCCGCCCAAAGACCCGCAGCCGGGACAGGGGGCCGCCCTGTCCCCCCCTGCCCAGGCAGCGTTGCCCCGTGGACACCTCCCCAAACCGGGCTTTGAGCAGGGGGACAAAGCGGAGACAGATGGAGAGGGTGAGGGAGAGGGCGGGGGAGACCCGGCCGAAGAGGTAGACCACCTTGTCGGAGCGAAAGAGGGGCCCCATGCAGGAAAACCAGAGGAGGATGCCCCCCATCAGCACGCCGGTGGCCAGCCCGTAGAGAAAGGCCTCGGCGGTCATGGGGTTGTCGGCCAGGTAGAAGAGGACGGTGGCCCCCCGGTGGTTGAAGAGGGGGTTGATCAGCGCCGTCAGCACCACCGCCGGCAGGAGGAAGAGGAGGGCCAGCCGCAGGGCGGCCGCCCCCCGCTGCAAGAGGGCATAGAGGAGGGCCGAGCAGAAGGTCAGCCCCAACAGCAGCGGGTGGAGGGAGAAGACCGAGGCGACCACCAGGGCGGCAAAGTAGGCAAAGGTGACCAGGGGGTGGCAGCGGGCAAAGCCGCCCTCCCGCGGGGGGGCCCTCATCTGCCCCCCACGTCCTTGCCGAAGTCGCAGGTGTAGCACCAGACCAGGGTGTCCCCGTCCTTGAGCGGGTACTGGCTGCATCCGTAGTTGGGGAAGGTGCCGTTCACCTTGTACATCCACCCGCTGCCGCTGCCCACCTGTTTTTCGTAGAGGTGGCCGATCCCCTCGATATAGGCGCTGCCGTAGCCCGACTGGCTCTGAAATTCCATCTGGATGCGGTGGCTGCGGGTCACCCGCTTGAGCACCTCAAAGGCGCTCTCCCCATCCTGGATCTCCACCTTGGTGGGGGGGAGGATGACCCCGTTTTGGGGGATGTAGGGGCGGAGATTGTCGTCCACCTGGTCGAGTTTGTCCAACAGGGTGGTGCAGACGATGGAGACGGTGACGGTGGAGGTTTGGGGGGTGCTGCTCCCCCCGGACGGAGCGCCCTGCGACGAGCCGGCGGAACTGCCGGCGCTGCTGGGACCCGACGGGCTGGCGGGGGCAGAGGAGCTGCCGCCCGCGGGGGTGGTCGAGGGGGCGGAGGGGGCTTCGGGCTGCTCCTCCTCCCCGCTGGACTGATCGGGAGCCTCCTCCCCTGTCGCGGGGAGGAGGACCCAGCTCCCCCCCTCCCCCAGGGAGAAGGAGAGGGCCCCCTCCTCCGCCTGCACCGGGCCGGCGTATTCCAGCGCGCCGCCGGTGTAGCGGTAGAGGGCGGCGTAGGCTGTCTCCCCCCCTGTTTTCAGGGAGAGGTCGGCCCGCACCGGCAGGGCCCCGTTGTGGCAGAAGGCGAGGGTGAGGGCAAAGGCGGGGTCCTCTTTCCCCTGCGCTGCCAGCAGTTGGGCGATCTCGTCGCCCTCCGACCCGCCGGCGACCACCTGCAGGTTGACGGGGACCGCCTCCCCCAGCTGGTCGCAGGGGAGGGACCAGGTCAGTTCCCCCGCCCCCTCGACGGAGAGGGTTCGGGTCAGGGGCGCGCCGCTCTCGGCGGCGGCCTGCAGCTCCTGCGGGGTCAGACAGTTTTGGTTGGCGCCCTCGGCAAAGCGGGCACCCTCCTCCGCCAGGGCCTGGGCGGCGGCTGCCCGCTCCTCCTCGGTGGCGCTGTCGCTCTGGGCCAGGGTCTGGGCGCTCTCCAGCGCGCGGCGCAGGGCACCCAGGGCGTTCCAGGAGTATTCGCCGGCGGCGTTCCCCTCCTGGGCGCCGTCGAGAAGGGCCTGGGCGGCCTCGATCTGCGCCCCCAGTTCCCCGCCGCGCCCGGCCGGTTCGATGGTGGTCAGTTTGAAGATCCCCGCCGCGGCGAGGAGGGCAAAAATGCCCACAACGGCCCACAGGCGGGCCCTTTTTTTCCAGGTGCTCATCGGCATCTCCCCCTTGGTTTGGTCCGTGCGCGCAAAGGGCGACCGGCGACGGGGCCGGTCGCCCTTTTCAGCGGGTGGGTGCGAACAGATAAGGCGGTCAGGCCCGGCGGCGCTTGCAGGCGAGGGCCAGCGAAAGGGCGGTCAGCGCGGCGGCAAGCAGGGCTGCCGGGGCGGAGGCGTCGGCGGTGTTGGCGCTGGCGTCGCCATTGCCTCCCTCTGCGCCGGGCTCATCCAGCAGGGCGGCGGCCTGCTGGGCCACCTCGTCGGCCAGCTGGCCGTTTTGCAGGTACTTCAAGTCCCCTTCCAGGATGCCGTCGCGGTAGCCCTGGATCTCCCGAGCGATCGCCAGCAGCTCGGCGGCGTTTTCGGCGGTGACGGGGATGGGCTGTCCGTCCTTCATCAGCAGCTGGGCGGTCATCAGGTTGACCAGGTCCACCTTGGCCGGGCTCAGGTACTGCTCGATCTCGGAAATTTTGGCCAGGTCGGCGGGGAGCAGCCCCTCCAGCGCCCGGTCCAGCTCCTGGATGAGGGGGCGGCTCTCCAGGGTAATCTCCGCCCCGCCGAGTTTGTCGGAAATCAACTGGGCGGCAGCGGCCATCTGCTCCTCGATGGCAGCCACCCGGGCGCGGCTGTCGGCCAGCCGCTGCCGGTTGGCCAGTTTCTCCCGCTGGGCGTCGGGGAGGGCCTCATAGCGCGATTGCAGGCTGTCCACCGCGGCGCGGTCGCCGGAGGTGAGGGCGGAAAGGCCGGGCAGGGCGGCGATGTCCTCGTCCAGCTTCTGGACGATCGCCTCCTGGCGCAGGGCCTCGATGGCGGCCGCCGCCCTTTGCAGGGTGTCGACGCCGGCGATCTGCGATTGCTCCTGGGCGGAGAGGGCCTCATAGGCCGAGAGCAGGGCGCTCACCTTGTCCGCGTCTTGCAGGGTGAGGGACGGGAGGTCGAGAGAGGCGATGCCCTGGTTGATGCGGGCGATGGGGTCGGCGGTGGAGAGGGCCAAGATCTCCTCCAACTTGCCGTGGTTTGTCACCTTGGCCTGTTCGGCGGCGGAGAGGGCGCGGTAGCGGGTCTCCACCCGCCGGGCCTCCGCCAGGTTGACGTAGCGGTAGGAGCTGGCGTCGGGCAGCCGCTCGATCTGGCGCTGCACATCGGCGGCGGTGAGGGCGGTGTTCCCCTTGTTGCCGTAGCAGTAGAGGTAGCCGGCGTCGTTGTACCAGACCAGCGAGCCGTTGGGGGCGATGGCGATGCTCTGGGTGCAGTACTGGCGGCGGCCGATGCCCGGGACCACCTCCACCTGGGGCGCGGTCTGGCCCTCTTTATCCTTTAAGATGAAGAGGTTGTCGGAAGACTCGTTGGCCACGAAGTAGAGATAGACCTGGTTGCCGTTTTCGGCGCTGGCATAGGCGGTGGTCAGGGCGGCGGAGCCGGCGCTGTTGACCGCGTCGGTCTGGTAGAGGGTGGTCATGGTGTTTGTGTCGACGACAAAGACCGGCATCTGCGCGCCAAAGCTCTGGCCGGCCAGGTAGAGCCGGTCGTTGTAGATGACCGGGGAGGACTGGGTGTCTCCCCCCGAGATGCCGGCCGTCCACTCCCGCAGGCTGGCCTGGTCCAGCTTGCCGTCGGCGAGCAGCTTGTAGCTGCGCACCGCCGCCCCCGCCGTGGGGTGGCCGGAGGAGAGGTAGACGCGGCCGTCCTTTTCATAGTAAAAGGGGGTGGAGCGGGCGTTGTAGCCGCTGGGCAGCGAAAAGGTGTCGGCCACCGCGCCGGTCTTGTAGTTGACCGACCAGACGGTGCTGGAGCCGGCGTAGTTGGCGTCGGTGAAGAGGGCATAGTCCCCGGCAAAGGCCACGCCGTTTGTGTTGAAGCCGGCGTCAGAGGGGGAGGCAACGGTCCAGTTTGCGGCCTTCACCTCGGTGGCGCTGGCGGGGTTTTCGTCGGCGGTGTCAAAACAGGCGTAGACCCCGCCGGTGCGGTAGGAGCCGGTGAACACCCGCCCGTCGTGGCAGGTGACCGGGCTCTGCACGGCCGAGCCCGGCAGCTCCTGGGTGACGTAGAGCTGCTCGAGGGTCTCGGCGTCAAAGGCGCGCAGGAAGTTTTTCTGCACCCCGGTGGCGTCGGCGTCCAGGTTGTTGATCTCGCAGGGGACGAAGATCTTGCCGTCCCCCGCGCCCAGGATCATGGTGTACTGGTTGTGGGCCGCGCCGAAGACCGGGGCGCTGGCCACCTCTTTGCCGCTGCCCAGCTCGTACTTGCGCAGGCGCTGAAAGCTGTAGCAGTAGACGTAGTCCCCCAGGATGACGGGGGTGCTCGACGAGTCGGTCCAGGTGCTGGAGTCGCCGGTCTGCTTCTCCCACTTGAGCTCGATTTCGGCGGCGGTGGTGGGGGCCTTGGCGTCGGAGACGCCCTTGAGCCCGTCGGCTCCCAAAAACTGGGGCCAGCCCAGTTCCGCCGACGGTTCTGCCGCCAGGGCGGGCAGGCTGCCGGAGGCGCAGAGGCAGAGCGCCAGCAACGCCGCTGCCGCCCGTTTTTTTACAGAGATGTTTCCCATTTTTTCTCTTCCTCTCGATGGTCGCGGGGGATGGGCGGCCGGGGAGGACGACAAAAAAAGACCGTCGTCCGACGGTCTCTCGTGCAAAAAGGGGCGAGCGCAGGGCAGCCCAGCCTGTTTTGGCACTTTTGTCCTCGGCCGGAACTACTCATACACCCTGTTGCGGCAGGTCTCCTGACTCGGATGTCTCCCTACTCTCCAACCCGCCTTCCCAGGTCCAAAAGACCCAGTGGCGGCAGCAAAGCTGCCGTTGGATTTCGCCATCCTCACAGTAGCGGCGACTGTCACGGATTTTCACCGTGTTCCCTTTTGCTCCGCCCCAGAAGGGGCGGACCACAACAAACCATTTTATTTTGATGAGACCACTATACCACGGCCCGGGCCCACAAGTCAATTGAAGGGGGGATTTTGCCGCAGATGTGCGCCCGGCCGCGGGAAGGCCGGTCCATTTTTCCCCGCTGGGCGGGCGGTCTTTGGCGGCGGCTGGATAACGGCGGGGCGGCTGTGAAAAATAAGGGGGAGGAAGGGAGGGGGAGAAACGAATGGACGCATTCACAGCGTATCTGGAGGGGCTTGAGACGGTGCAGCAGCGGGCAGTCCTCGGCGGGGTCCTGCGCTGGGTCGGGGAGGCGTTTCCCGATTTGACCCCCAAAATTGCCTGGAGCCAGCCGATGTTCACCGACCACGGCACCTTCATCATCGGCTTTAGCGCCGCCAAGGCCCACCTGGCGGTCGCCCCGGAGAGGGCCGGGATCCTCCGCTTCTCCGGCGCGATCGAACGGGCAGGGTACCGCCACAGCAAGGAGCTCATCCGCATCCCCTGGGGACAGGCGGTGGACTTTGCGCTGCTGGGGGAGATCATCCGCTTCAACCGGGAGGACAAGCGGGACTGCACCAGATTTTGGCGGGGGTGAACCGCCCTCTGCCCCTGCGCGCCGGTTTCCCCCACCGGGGTGGCGGGGGGAGGACGACCCGCACAGGGGCAGAGAAAAAAGCCCCGGCGCAGACGCGCCAGGGCTTTTTTGTTTGGAGCAGGCGATGGGAATCGAACCCACAACCTCAGCTTGGGAAGCTGATGTTTTACCACTAAACTACGCCTGCACCTGTAAGTGCTTTACTATTATAGTACGGCTTGGCCCCAAACGTCAAGCCCCGGGCGAGAAATTACAAAAAAATTCCCGATCCCCACCCCTTCGACAGGGCGGGGGACAGCTGTGGAAAAAAGGGCGTTGTACTTGGGTGAAAAAGGTGCTATTTTAGAGGGGAGAAAGAGGGGAGTCGCGAGATGAAAGAGGCAAAGGGGGAGAAGCGGGTGTGGATTTTGTACGCGGTGCTGTCGGCGGTGTTTGCCGCCCTCACCTCGATTTTGGCCAAGGTGGGCATTGAGAAGATCGATTCCAACCTGGCCACCGCCATCCGCACGGCGGTGGTGCTGGTGATGGCCTGGGGGATCGTCTTCCTCACCGGCGCCCAGGCGGGGCTGCGGCAGATCGGCGGGCGCAGCCTGGTCTTTTTGGTGCTGTCGGGGCTGGCCACCGGGGCCTCCTGGCTGTTTTACTACAAGGCCATCCAGATGGGGGAGGTCTCCCGGGTGGTGCCCATCGACAAGTTCAGCGTGGTCATCACCATGGTGCTGGCCTTTGTCTTTTTGCACGAAAAAATCACCCTGAAGACCGCCCTGGGCGGGGTGCTGATCACCGCTGGGACCTTTGTCATGATTTTGTGATCCGGCCGGGCGGACGAGGGGCGGACCCCGTCGGGGGCGCCGAAGGCGGGCGAGCGGACCGCGGCAACAGGCGGGGGAGAGGGGATGCCTTCTCCCCCGCCTGTTTCTGCGCCCTTTGGGCGCTGGAGGGGGGCGCCCTCTCCCCGCAAACTGCGCCCAGGGGGCAGAGAGGGACCGCGCCCTCCCCCGCCGTCAATCGGCGTTTTGCGTATATCGGCACCTGGGGAAATGGGAGCAGCCCCAAAACTGCTCTCCCGCATGCGCCCCTCTGGTGGCCGTTCTGAGGACGAGTTTGCCCCCGCATCTCGGGCAGACTTTATTGGCCGACGGACTGGCGGGCGAATGGTGCTTTTTGTGTATATTTTCGATGTGCGACCGCTTTTCGGAATCGCCCGCTTGCGCCAGTGGGGCCAGCCGGTCGTACAGCTCATCGATTTTTTGGGGTTTGAGCTGGCTGCCCAGCCCTCTTGCCGTCTGGGCTATATCGGACAGGACGTCGTATCGGTTGACGACGCGGTGTTCCCGGCTGGTCAGGCGGATGTCTTTTAATGTGCAGCGATCGCTAAAGACGATATAGGAGAGAAAGGGGACAAAATCCTCCTGCAAAAACGCCTTCAGCCATTTCAGATGCACCTTGTTCTGCACGATCGGGTTGAGAAATGAAACTTTTTTTGCACGGCCCTTCCCCGCGGGCAGGGTCTGCGTCCAGTATGAGTTGGTTTCGGTGCCAAAGATCCACCCGCTGTAGTTTTTTGATTCAAAGACATATATGCCCGACTCGTGGAGGAAAATGACGTCTATCTCTGTTTTTCCCCCGTCCTGCTTTGGCAAATAGCAGTTGAAGAGGAAGCGCTTGTAACCCGGCAGTTGCCGCAGGCACCGGTATGTATAAAACTCGCCAAGCAGCCCCTTGTCCCTTCGGACGCGCCAGTAGGGGTTGCGGGTTTGTTTGAAATACGCCGTCTTTTCGTATCTTTTTCGCGCGATCTCACAGGCCAAAAAGGCGGTTGCGACGACGGCCAAAAGCAATATCATAGGCTCCCCCCTGTGCGTCTGTCTGCTGTGCTGCAGCGCACTGTTTCGGCTGTTCGATCGCCCTTTTCGCCGCATTTCCGCTTTTGCCGAAAAGCAGTGCTGCCGGCCTTCCCCAGAGGCGGAAAAACGGCGGTCCACAGGGGCTTGCCGCTGCTGTGACAGGGTTTTTATTGACCAAAGGGGACCTGTTTTTTTCGAGTTCTCCCCTGGTCTCCACCCAGTTTTCCGCGTGGCCGCAGTCGCAGCAGACATAGCGGATGACGGGGATCTTCCCCATCGGGGTCATGGACGAGGGGGAGATGTTGCTGCCGCTGGCATGGCGATTCGGAGCGTCTGGGACGCGGACGGTGTTTTGCGAACCGCACTTGGGCCATCTTCTCGCATTCTCCACTTCTTCATCTCCCTTCCCCCTATATTATAGGTTTGTCCTGCGGGGGAGCGCAAGTGAAAAGGGGAAAGATCTCGCAGAGTTTTGGCCGCTGCGCTATTCCCGTGTTCCCTGTATCCCCTCTTGTGGCTGGGTGCGGCTGAAAGGTGAGGGCGCGCCGACCGCCGTGCGGCGGGAAAAAGAGAAACGACACCGCTTTGGCGGTGCCGTTTCTCTTTTGGGGAAGGGCATTTTCTCGCGAGAGGATCGCCCTTCGCGGACTAGATGTTGAAGCTGGGCGGCTGCTTTTTGGCCGGGTCGAAGGACTGGCCGCCGGGGTAGGACAGGTCGAAGTAGATGCGCGAATCCACCGTGGTGCCCCACTCTTTCTGGCTGCCGGTGTCCTGAATGCGGTTGAAGGCCTCGCGGAACATGGTGTTGTGGGCCTCCTCCCGGTTGAGGAGGAAGTCGATGGTGTCCCGCACCCCCTTGTCGTCGATTTGGCGGTAGAGGTACTGGTAGACCACCTTGGCCCGCTGCTCGGCGGCGATGTCCGAGAGGATGTCGGCTGCCAGGTCGCCGGTCTCGTTGACGTAGGCGGCTGTCCAGAGGTAGCCGGAGGCATTGGCCAGCATGGGGGTCAGCCCGGTGAGGACGTGGGCCTCCACGTTCCCCACGGTGGCGTGGGCGGCGTCCAGGTCATGGCCGTTGAGCAGGTTGACTGCGGTGGCCACCATCTCCATGTGGCAGAGCTCCTCGGCGGCCACGTCCAAAAACAGGTCTTTGATCTCCGGGTCCTTGATGCGCATGCTCTGGGACAGGTACTGCAGGGCGGCCTTCAGCTCGCCCTGGGGCCCGCCCAACTGCTCCTGCAGCATGGCGGCGTAGTTGGGGTTGGGCCTGTCCACCTTTACTTCGTGGAGCAACTTTTTCTCGTGTTTGAACAACGTTTCTTCCTCCTTTGGCGCCAGAGGCGCAGCTGTTTTTAGCGGGGGGCGGTCCGCTCTGCCGACCCCCCGCTGCCGGGGAAAGAGGGAGCTTAGCGGCCCAGGCGGCCAAAGGTCGCCCGGCGGCCCAGCTCCTCCTCAATGGCGAGCAGGCGGTTGTACTTGCAGACCCGCTCGCTGCGGGCGGGGGCGCCGGTCTTGATCTGCCCGGCCGAGAGCCCCACGGCGAGGTCGGCGATCGAGGTGTCCTCGGTCTCGCCGCTGCGGTGGGAGAGGATGGCCCGGTAGCCGTTTTGGCGGGCCAGGGACACCGTCTCCGCCGTCTCGCTGAGGGTGCCGATCTGGTTGGGCTTGACCAGCACCGCGTTGGCGGCCCCCGCCGCAATGCCCTGGCGCAGCCGGGCGGGGTTGGTGACGAAGAGGTCGTCCCCCACGATCTGCACCCGGCCGCCCAGGCGGGCGGTGAGGGCGGCAAAACCGGTGAAGTCGCTCTCCCCCAGCGGGTCCTCTAGGGAGACGATGGGCCAGCGCCCGCAGAGACCGCACCAGTACTCGGCCAGCTCTCCGGGGGTGAAGGGCTGGCCCCGCTTGGGCAGCCGGTACCCCTCGCCCTGGCTCCACTCGCTGGCCGCCGCGTCCAGGGCGATGGACAGGTCCTGCCCTGGGCGGTAGCCGGCAGCCTCGATGGCCTGGCAGAGCAGGGCGAGGGCCTCCTCGTCCCCCGGCAGGTCGGGGGCAAAGCCCCCCTCGTCCCCCACGGCGGTGGAGAGGCCCCGCTCCCGCAGCAGGCGGCCCAGGCTGTGGTAGACCGCGACGCCCATCTCCATGGCCTGGGAAAACCGATTTGCCCCCACCGGCACGATCATGAACTCCTGTACGTCCAGGTTGTTGCCGGCGTGGGCGCCGCCGTTTAGGATGTTCATCATCGGCAGCGGCAGGGTGCAGGCGGCCGCTCCGCCCAGCCAGCGGTAGAGGGGCAGCTCCCGCGCGGCAGCGGCGGCCTTGGCGCTGGCCAGGGAGAGGGCCAAAATGGCGTTGGCCCCCAGGCGGGACTTTGACTCGGTGCCGTCGGCGTCGAGCATGGCCCGGTCCACCGCCAGCTGGTCGTCGGCGTCCAGGCCGGTGAGGGCCTGGGCCAGCGCCCCTTTGACGTGGGAGACCGCCCGGGTCACCCCTTTGCCGCCAAAGGGCTCTCCGCCGTCCCGCAGCTCCCGCGCCTCAAAGGCCCCGGTGGAGGCGCCGGAGGGCACCATCGCCTCCCCCACTGCGCCGCAGCGCAGCCGCACCTGGGCGGCGACGGTGGGGTTGGCCCGGGAGTCAAAGACCTGTCGGCCACTCACCCCGCAGATGGCGGTGGGAAAACAAGTTTTTTCATCCATTTTTTTGCCCTCCTTGTGTCGCGCCCTGGCGCTCCCGCCGGTGGTCGTAGAGCACTTCGCCCCCGATGAGGGTGTAGAGGGTCTCGGTGAACACCTCCATGGGGTTGCCGGAAAAGACGGCGATGTCGGCGTCCTTCCCCGGCTCCAAGGTGCCCAGTCGGTCGTCCACCCCGCAGATGGCGGCGGCGTCACAGGTGATGGCCCGCAGGGCCCGCATGACGCCCAGTCCCTCCCGGGCGGCGATCCCCGCGTAGATGGGCAGATACTGGAGAAGGGAGACCGGGTGGTCGGTGGTGATGGCCACCGTCACCCCCTCGTCGGCCAGGATCCCCGCGGTCTTGAAATCGGCGTACTGCACCTCCACCTTGTTGCGCGAGGCGATGGAGGGCCCGACGATGGCGGGGAAGCCCGACTCCTTGACCTGCCGGGCGATCAGGTGCCCCTCGGTGCAGTGGTCCAGGGTGAGGCGGAGGTCGAATTCCCGCGCAATGCGGATGGCGGTGAGGATGTCGTCGGTCCGGTGCGCGTGGGCCTTGAGGGGGATCTCCCGGCGGAGCACCGGCAGCCAGCACTCCTTGCGAAAGTCCTTCTCAAATTCGCCGCCGCTTTTTTGGGCGGCCTCCTTTTTGGCCAGGTAGGCCCGGGCGGCAGTGAGCTCTTCCCGCAGCATCCCGGCAATGCTCATGCGGGTGGCCGGCATCTTGCCCTGGCCGCTGTAGTTGGTCTTGGGGTTCTCGCCGAAGGCGACCTTCATGGCCGCCGGGGCCAGCACCACCATCTCGTCCACGCTGCGGCCGTCGGTCTTTAAAAAGGCGAACTGCCCCCCCACCACATTGGAGCTGCCCGGGCCGATCATGGCGCCGGTGATGCCCGCCCGCACGGCGTTGTGAAAGGCCGCGTCCATGGGGTTGATGGCGTCAATGGCCCGCAGATAGGGGGTGATGGGGTCGGTGGTCTCGTTGCAGTCGTCCCCCTGCAGACCGGTCTTCTCCTCGCTGATGCCCAGGTGGCAGTGGGCCTCGATGATGCCCGGCAGGATCCAGCCGCCGCCGGCGTCCAACACGGTGGCCCCCGCCCGCTCCTTTGGGGTGCAGTGGGTGTCCACCCGCAAAATTTTGCCCTCCTTAATAAGGACACATCCGTTTTCAATGGGGTCTTCGCACATGGGGAAGACCCGCCCGTTTTCAATGATCAGCACGCTTTCGCCGCCCTTCGAGTGATTCCTTGTTTTGGCAGTATTAGCATGGCTTTTTCCCCTTCTTTTATGCGGTGACGGCTGCATAAAAAGGCGGCGCAGGGCGGATACTAACAGCGTACTTTTCAATGGAAAGGGGGGTCGATCCATGTACGAGCAGAATCAGCAGCAGAACCAGCAGAACCAGCAGAATCAGCAGAACCAGCAGCAGAGACAGCAGCGCCAGAACCAGCAGAACCAGCAGCAGAAAAAGCAGCAGCAGAATCAGCAGAACCAGCAGAACCAGCGTCAGAACAACAACGACTAGTGATCTGATGTTTTGAAGGCCGGAGCCTTGAACCGCTTTTTATAGGGCGGCTCAGGGCTCTGGCTATTTTTGTGTCTTTTGAAAGGGGAGATGGGTATGTAGGGGGGCGGAGGTCCGCCCCCTGTCAGCTCGTCTCTGCCGCCGGTTCAGTTGAGCTTGAGCACCTGCCCGGGATAGATGAGGCGGGGATTTTTCAGTTCGTTGATCCCCGCGAGGCGGTTGACGGTGGTGCCAAAGCGGGTGGCAATGGACCAGAGAGTGTCCCCCCGCTGTACGGTATAGGTGATGGCCCCGCCGCTGGCGGCGCTCGCCTGACCCGCGGAGATCCGCAGCACCTGCCCGGGGTAGATGCGGCTGGGGTTTTGGATGCCGTTTTCGCTGGCGATGGCCGAGACGGTGGTGCCGAAGCGGCGGGCGATAGCCCAGAGGGTATCGCCCCGGCGCACGGTGTAGGTGGCGGCGGACACAGAAGAGCGGTCGACCGCCGCGCCGGAAGAGGCGGCCCCGACCCGCAGCACCTGCCCGGGGTAGATGCGGCTGGGGTTTTGGATGCCATTTTCGCTGGCAATGGCCGAGACGGTGGTGCCGAAGCGACGGGCGATGGCCCAGAGGGTGTCCCCCCGGCGCACGGTGTAGGTGATGGGCCCACCGCTGGCGCCGACGGTGCCGCTGCCGGCGTGGCCGGGCAGGCGCAGCACCTGCCCGGGATAGATGAGGTTAGGGTTTGAGATGTCGTTGAGGGAGGCCAGCCTCCCCACAGTGGTGCCGAAGCGGCGGGCGATGGCCCAGAGGGTGTCTCCCCGCCGCACGGTATAGCTGCCACCGGCGGGCACCGGCGCGGGGGCGGTGACGGTGGGCAGGGGATCGCTGTCGCCGCGCAGCAGGGCCTGGGTGAAGCGGTCTAGGTCCACCCGGCCGGAGATGCCGGGCACCTGGCCGTCGTCGGCGTACTGCCAGCCGGCCCAGTAGGCCCAGACGTTGCCGGCATTGGGCCGGTCGACCCCGTACTCGGCGACCCACAGGGGGTAGGAGGCAAAGCGGCTGTCGAAGACGTCCCGGGCGTTGGAGGCGTCGGCATAGATGGCGCAGGGTTTGCCGGTGACTTCCTCCAGCTCTTCCAGGAAGGCCAGACCGACGGCGCCGATCTCCTCACGGCTCAGGGAGCCAAAGGCCTCAAAGTCCATGGCCAGCAGGCAGTCCGGCTGGGTGCCCCCGGCCAGCGAGGCGAAGTAGCGGGCCTCCTGCCGGGCCTGGTCGGGGGTGCGGGCGGTCACGTAGTGGTAGAGGCCCACCAGCAGCCCGGCATCCTTGGCCCGGCGGTAGTTTTGCCGGTAGAGGGGGTCTTGGTAGTCGCCCCCTACCCCGGCGCGGATATAGACCATCTCAACGCCGGAGGCGCGGACGGCGGAAAAGTCGATGTCTCCCTGCCACTCGCTCACGTCGATGCCGCGGTATTCCCGGCCGGGGGCCGGGTCCAGGGCAAAGGCGGGCAGCGCGCAGCCCAGACAGAGCAGCGCAGCGAGCAGGGCGACGGCCCATTTGCGTAAAGGGCGGTCAAACACGGTTGATCCCTCCCGTTGGGTGTAGATTTGAGGTGCGCGCTCGGCGCACACCACCAGTTTATGAGCGGGGGGAGAGGCGGGTGTTTGGGGGGGAGGAGGGGCTATATACAAGTACAGAATGCTCGGCAGTAATTTTTGGTGGGCTGTCAATAAAAAGAAGAGAGATTGTTGTGACCATATGAGTAAAGCTTTAGAAAAAGAGCATTATTGAAAATATTTCTGCAACAAATTACCAAACTGGTAAAAAGGAGAATACCTGAGAACTTGTAAGAGTTGGTAAAAAGGTCGGTATTCCGTATAAACTAGAGGCAATCGTAAAACAAGTAACTGATTAAAAGGAGAAGGCTGATATACTATTAGATAATTTATACGACAAGGCTAAAAAAGAAATTGAAAAACATATGGCGGGTTTGCAGTGTGAGGAAAATTTCAAGAAGATGTAAAATTATTAGGGTTAAACGCTTACAACGTGAAGCTTTAAAGCTAGAATAGAAAGGAATAATGGCTATTTGGCATGAGTAGCCTAGAAGCTCTAATTGAAAAAAGTGTCCTAGTACAGTATAATGTTTGTAATATTAGCCGATGAGACTAAAAAGTTGTGTGATGGTGTTATGAAGAGTTATAGTGTGTTGATGTCAGTTTATTATAAGGAAAACCCAGAGTTTCTTCGTCAAAGTATATACAGCATGATAGATCAAACAGTACAAACAGATAACTTTATACTTGTTTGTGATGGACCACTTACGGAGGAGTTAGATGAAGTTATTGCCTGCTTTTCCGAAAAGTATCCAACGATTTTTAATGTAATTCGTTTGAAAGTTAATCAGGGTTTGGGGCATGCGCTAAATGTCGGTTTGAGGCATTGTAAAAATGAGCTTGTGGCAAGAATGGATTCTGATGATATTAGCGTGAGAGAACGCTGTTCTATGCAGATGCGTAAATTTGCAGAAAATCCTGAGTTAACAGTGGTCAGTGGTACCGTTAAAGAATTTATGGGCAGTGCTGAACATATCACAGCAGTTAAGATTTTACCAGAACAACATGAAGATATTTATGAATACGCGAAAATGCGTTGCCCATTTAATCATCCGGCAGTTATGTATCGCAAATCTGCAGTGTTGTGTGCAGGTGGGTACCAAGAGGTCCCTTTATATGAGGATTATGATTTATGGGTACGCATGCTTATAAGGGGAGCAAAAGCCTATAATTTTCCTGAAACTCTTTGTCTAATGCGGGCAGATAGTGGGTTGTATAATCGCCGAGGCGGCTGGAGCTATCTAAAAAAGGTGGCAGCCTTTCGCACTAGAATAAGGAAAATGCATTTTTGCACTTTTTTGCAATATATAATTGGAATATGTGGGCAAGGGATAGTATGTTTGGTTCCTAGCAGCTTGCGCCGCTGGATTTATATGCATTTTTTGCGCAAATCTAACAAAAATGTAGATGCAAATTAAAGGTGGGGATATCGTTGGCTTTCCTAAGTATTATTATACCCGTTTATAATGCAGAAAAAACTGTAGGATATTCCATTGAGAGTGTTTTGGCACAGAAATGGGATGATATAGAAATAATTGTAGTAGATGATGGCTCTTCAGATGGATCGTTAACAATATGCAAAGAGTATGAAAAGAAAGACACACGGATTAAAGTAATTCATCAGGAAAATGGTGGGCCTGGGGCAGCAAGAAATACTGGCTTGCAAAATGCGAAAGGAGACTATATTGCATTTGTAGATGCCGACGACTATATAGAAAATGAAATGTATGATATACTCCTTGAAAAACTGTGTTCTACAGATGCAGATGTTGCTATCTGTGGATATATACGAGAATATTATAAAGGCGAACACCTTTCGGCATGTAAGAAGGTAACAACTGAAAGTGCAGAGGTTTCTAAAAAAGCTTGGCGGCAATATTTCGATGAATGGTACTATAAAAATTATTTCAACGTCCTTTGGAACAAAATATATAAAAAGGAAGTAATCGAGAATTATAATATTTTATTTCAAACGGACATATACAATGGGGAAGATTTGATTTTTAACCTTTCTTACTTTGCCCATATACAAAAAGTTGTAGTATTGGATCAAGCATTATACCACTATGTAGAAAGGCGAGGGGATTCTTTAACTCACCGATGTGATCCGAGCTTTTTCAAAAATAAAATTTATCTTTTTGAAGCCGTCTCTAAATTTTGTCAAACCCATTTCTCGGATTCACATTCATATTGTTCTATTTACAGTGTCTTTTTAAGAGATTGTTTTCAAAGTATAGATAGATATTATCAGGACAAAGAGACTATAAAACAGATAATTGACCATCCTTATACTTCTATAGCGATTCAAAATAGTGCCTCAGCGAATGGGGCGTTTTTGTTGTACAGGTTGGCGCTAAAAAGTAGATTGGTTTGGGTAGTTAGAAAAGTTTCCGACTTAAGGAAATTGTTTAAAAATCATTTGTTAGGACGATGAAAGGATAAAAATGAATAAAATATTATCGGTTGTTGTGCCTTCTTATAATGTTGAAAACTACATAAAAAAAGGTCTAGAATCCTTTATAAGCGCAAAAGCAATGGAGTATCTAGAAGTCATAATTGTAGACGATGGTTCATCGGACCAGACAGCAAAGATTGCCGAAATGTTTGTAAATGAGTACCCTCAAACTTTTTTTCTAATTAGTAAAGAAAACGGGGGACATGGCTCTGCTGTCAATGCTGGTATTAAACATGCTACCGGAAAATATTTTAAAATTGTTGACGGCGATGACTGGATTGAGACAGAAAATCTGGAAAGCTTTTTGTCTCAACTAATGATGACCAATGCAGAGCTGGTTCTTACGGATTATCAAACTGTTCACATGGAAACAGGTGAAGTGCAAAAATATTTATTTAATGGTTTGGAAAGAAACCAGGAATATACAGTTGAAGCGATTTTACAGTCAGGTGTTCTCTTTCCAATGGCAACATTATGTTATCGGACTGATATATTACAGAAAAATAATATTCGGCTTCAAGAAAAAACTTTTTATGTAGATGAAGAGTTTGATGTACTTCCTTTTGTGTACATACAAAAGATTTTTGTGTCCAGTCTTTTAATATATAATTATTTGATAGGGAATAGCAATCAAAGTGTTTTTATGCAGAATCAAATACGCCGGTTGGAAGACAAGAAAAAAGTAACTCGGCGATTAGCAAAATATTTAGTAGAAAATCAGACTGTAAGTAGCAATTATCAATATTGCTTTTATAAGGTAAAAGGAGCTATTGAATCAGTTTTCCTAGTTTCTTTTATTTATGATGAAGACTCACTTCACGGCCGTAAAAATGCAGTGCAGTTTTATAAAGAGATGAAAGAAATAAATATACGATTAGCTGTAGCGGTTAGAAAAAAATTTGTTTTGTTTTGGTTATTAAATCACTTTAAAAATCGAAAATCCTTGTATCTAAAAATAAAACAGGCGAAAAAAATAAAACAATAAAAAATGGGGTGCGCTATTTATGGAAAATATAATAGTTGTCGGATGTGGATATGCAGGGGCTGTCGTTGCAAGATTAGCTGCAGAGAATGGATATTCTGTCACTGTTTTGGAAAAACGTGGGCAAATAGCAGGTAATATGTTTGACTTTTATAATAAAGATGGAATTTTAGTTCACAAATTTGGTCCACATATTTCAGTGATGAATAAAGAAGAAGTCTTTAATTTTCTTTCTCGATTTACAGAGTGGGTGCCATATATTCATCATGTAAATGCAGAAATTGATGGAATCGAAGTTCCATTGCCTTTTAATCTTAATGGGATAGATCGACTCTTCTCATCAGAAAAAGCATCAGCATATAAAAAAGCTCTTTGTGATGAATATGGGATAGGGAAAAGTGTGCCAATTTTGACCCTTTTACAATGTGAAAATCCGTTGATACAGGAACTGGCACAATTTGTTTTTGAAAAAGTTTTTTTACACTATACTATTAAAATGTGGGGTCTCTCCCCTGATAAAATTGATCCGGCTGTGACCGGGAGAGTTCCAATACGCCTTTCTTATGATGACCAGCATTTTCTTCATAAATACCAAGTTATGCCCAAAGATGGCTTTACGGTGCTTTTTGAAAGGATGCTTAATCATCCTTCAATTTGTGTAAAATTAAATACAGATGCACTGAATGTGTTGCGGCTGGATGAGGCAAATCATGTAGTTTGGTACAATAATGAACGGTTTGAAGGGAAAGTTGTTTATACAGGTGCTTTAGACGCCCTGTTTGCTTATGAGTTTGGCATGTTGCCGTATCGCTCTTTAAAGTTCGAGTTCAATACATTTGATGTAGATTATATACAGAGTACATCTGTCTTAAACTGGCCTGATTCACGTAGCGCTACCCGACGGACAGAGATGAAGCGGCTTACACAACAGGTGCTCCCTGGTAAAACGACTACAATTACAGAATTTCCAGGGGCATATGAGTTAGATTCAAAAGAGTTTGGGGAGCCATATTACCCTATTGCCAATGAAGAATGCTTGGCCATATACAATAGGTATAAAGACAAACTAAAACAGTTTCCATCTGTATTAGGAGTAGGGCGTTTGGCAGATTATAAATATTACAATATGGAAGATACAATTAGCAGAGCCTTAGATTTTTTTGAAGAGCATTTAAAATAAGGAGAACTAATATGCAAAAAGTACTGCATATTGTTGCAAAAAGCAGAACTCTATTTATCTACTGCTATATTTTTGCTATGACAGCAGTTACAGTCCCCTTTCTTCATTACTATACTGGTTCGATAACAAAAGTACTATTAGTGTGGGCAGCGCTAATCTGCTGTGTGGATATTGTACAAAGAAGAGATATCACGAAAGTGTTTGGAGGAAAAATACTACTTGCTTTTATTGCCTGTTCAGTCATTACAATTATTGTAAATTATCGGCTTAACTTGATTGAAAATTTAAAGAACTTTGCGTATTCATTGGTGCTGTTACTAATTGTTTTTACAGACTATTATGGGAAGTCAAGGGAACGCTGTGAATTAGATTTTGAGCATTACAACAGGTTCTTTTGCATGATCACATGTATTGCGTCAGCTATTTCTTTAGTGATGTTTTCGTTGCGATATACTGTAGTTTTTAATCAATATCGTATTGGATTTTATTTGGGCAGGCTATGGGGAGTATATGTTAGCCCTAATGCGGGAGGAATTACTGCAACTATTTCAATAATTTTATCTTTGGTATCTATCTTTTCCCTAATTCATCAAAACATAAAAGCAAAAAGGACATGGCAATTTTTCTATTGGTTTAATATTATTATCGAGTTTGTGTATATTTCTCTGACAGATTCTTATGGAACCTTTGTTTCCTGTATTATAGGCTCTGCTATAGTTGGCTTTATGGTTGCAAAATTTATTTTATGTAGGAAATATACATTTTGTTTCTGGAAAAAATATTTATTAGTTTTTCTGTATGTGCTTATATTCCCTTTCCTTTGTTTTAGTTTGCTTAAGGGTATTGCTAAAGTTGTAAGCTATTTACCTTCAATAGTATATGTGGTGCAAGATCAGAGTGAAACCAATAAGTCTGAAAGTGTGATACCATATGATATTACATCGAATGGTAACCAGGAAAAAGAACCCCTTCCAGAATCTTCATCATCAAAGCAGGCAATCTCTCAGTCTTCAAAACCTGCAAATGAGTCTAAGCCTTTGCGCCTGTGGTCAGAAAAAACAGAACGTCAGTATGAGGACGATCCGGGTGGATCTGGACGTATCACGCTTTGGCGGGTTGGTTTACGCATTTTAAAGCAAAAGCCTGTTTGGGGTGTTGGACAAGCAAATATTTTAGATTATGCACAGCAAAACAGCTACGGACTGAATCAAAATATCGTTGCTAGGACAGCATCCGGAATGCATAATATTTATTTACAGGTAGCAGTAAGCAATGGATTGATAGGGGCTATTCTATTTTTGTCCTTCTTTGCTTATGGGTTTGTGGATTTTGTCCGAGATATTAAAAAAGGAAAATATTCTATTTCTATTATTGACATTCTTCTGTTTGGATTGATTGCTCTTATGCTTGCCAATAATATGGTTGAGGCTACTGTATATATGTGCCAATCGGGGATTACAGTAATGTTTTGGCTAGTGCTAGGATACTTTGTTGGCATTAGAAAAGCAGGGCTGATTGGAAATACTCTGTAGGGAGAGGAACGAGCAACGTGATCGCTTTTTTATGTGCGACCCCCTATCAAATATTTAACTGCGTGGCTTTGAAAACAACATTATACTCTGATGAAAAGGCGGACTTATACCTTCTCACGCATACCAGTGATATTTCAATGTATTTTTCGAGATTAAAAGCTTCGCATATGTTTTCAAATATATATGTTATCAATGCTTTTCGCCATCCATCAAATATGTGGAATACGATGAAGGACTTTCTGTTTTTAGACAAAAGCTTGTCAAATGTTCTAAATAAAAAGTTCTACAAGATACTACTGGGGACATGTATAGGTGTTATTAATTCCGTCTTTTACTCTAAACTTTATAAAAATAATCCAGATTTGCGATTTTTTTATTATGATGAAGGAATAGGTATTTACTGTACTCCACTTATTGAGGCTAGCACTAAGCTTAAGTTTTTTATAAGAAGTATAGGAGGAAGAGATTATTTTGAGTCAATTTCTGGGTTGTATGCTTATATGCCAGAGGCAATACTCACTAACAGGCAATTCCCAGGCTACTGCATTCCTGCAGTATCTTTAGAGAGACAGGAGTTATTTAATTGTATTTTTGCTTATAGTGGTGAAGCCGAGTTTTATAAAGATAAAACTTTTGTCTATTTAGATCAAGCATATAAAAAGCAGCTAAATATCGATATTGATAATGGCAAGTTACTAACACAAATTTGCAGAGTAGTTTGTAAAAGTCAGATTACTTTACGATTACATCCTACACGAATGCCTGATGATCAAGAATATTCAGGTAATAGCGTCGAGGTTGCACCTGCTGTCGATATTCCTTGGGAAGTCCTCCTGTTGAATATGGATTTACAAAATAAAGTGTTTATATCCATTAATTCGACCGCGTGTATTACTTCTAAAATGGTTTTTGATCAAGAACCGTTTGTCATTTTGCTATATGAGCTTGTACCTGAATGTATGGCATTTCACGCAGATGGAGGAAAAACAATGAAAATGTTTTTTGAAAAAATTCGGTGTTCTTATCGAAACCCGGAACGCTTTTTTATTCCAAAGACTTTTGACGAGCTTCATAATGTGTTGGAATCCATAAGTAAAGAGGTACAATAGAGTATAATTGCATTTGTAGCGTAACTAGATGTTTAAAGAACGGTGAAGTGTATTTATGTCTAAAATCCGTCGCATTATTAGTTCAAAAAACGAAAATGTTTTGGCTATATTTAATATTTTGGGGCCAGTTGTGCTCAATGGTATTAATTTTTTTACGGTCCCAATTTTTACTCGATTGTTGGGGACAGATAACTATGGAATTGTCTCCCTTTATACAACATGGGTTCAAGTGTTTTCTATTATTATGGGTATCCAAACAGGAGGAACGATTGCCGTCTCCCGTGCTCATCTGAAAGAAAAAGAACAGGACAGATATTATTCTAGTATTATATCTTTGTCATGTCTATCTTCAATAGCAATAGCTGTTTTAACTGTCGTATTTATAGGACCAATATCTAAGTTTATGAAGTTTTCACCAGCGCTGGTTTTCGTCATGCTACTTCAGTCTTTTGGTACCTATATAATTAATTTTGCTTCACTTAAGTTTACATACCATAAAGAGGCATTTTCCAATTTTATTATATCCACAAGCGTAGCTATCATCTCTGTGGCCTTGTCCTTAGTTTTAGTTTCTTGTATTAGCTCTTTTGAAGATCGATATTGGGGAAGAATTATTGGTTATGCGATACCAGCAGGGGTTGTTGGTATCAGTATACTTGCTTTCTTTTTATTGCGAGGGAAAACTTTCTTTGATAAGCAATATTGGAAGTTTTGTTTGCCGTTGTGCCTTCCCCTAGTTTTTCATGGTTTATCCCATATTGTACTAAGTCAATCGGATCGTATTATGTTGCAGCAACAGCTTCAAGATACAGGTGCTGTCGGCATCTATAGTTTTGTTTTTACTTTAACTCATATTTTGTCGATTATCTGGAGTGCTCTCAATAATACCTGGGTTCCTTTTTACTATGATTATTTATCTCAAAAAGATACAAAAGTAATTATACGCAGAAGCCGAAATTATATTTTTCTTTTTACATCTCTTTGTGTTGGCTTTATATTGGTAGCACCTGAATTTACTATGTTATTTGCATCAAGGGATTTTTGGTCTGGCATGGATTTAATCCCAATTATGGTTATTTCTGTTTACATGGTATTTTTGTATAGCTTTCCAGTGAATTTTGAATTCTTTCATAAAAAAACATCGGTTATTGCTGTAGGCACTTGTGGCGCAGCAATTTTAAACATTGTGCTCAATTTCTTATTGATTCCTATTTGGGGTACAATGGGGGCTGCATTAGCTACTATGGCTGCCTATGTGCTTCTTTTCTGCTTTCATCAGATATTAGCAAACTATATCGGTCAAGGAGATTATCATTATAGAACAATGATGTTTTTGCCAGGATTGGCAGTTTTAACTCTTGCTGCTGTTATTTATTATATTACTTCTGATTTTTGGTATATTCGGTGGATTTTAGCATTGGTGACTGGAGTCCTTTTGCTATGGCGGATCATTAAACAAAAAAGTGTATTCTAAGTGCTTTTAAGGTGAAGAGAGGATTTTTATGAAGGTTTTAGCTATTATCCCTGCTCGAGGTGGCTCAAAGGGAATCCCACGAAAAAATGTGCGATTAATGAATGGTAAGCCTTTAATTTACTATGCCATTCATAATGCACAGCTGTGCAGTTTAATTACTGACGTAGCAGTTAGCAGCGATGATGAAGAGATTTTAGGTATTGCTGCAACCTATGGTGCCGAAGCCTTACAAAGGCCTGCCTATTTAGCAGAAGATTCTGTAACACTAGATCCAGTGATTTGCGATGCGGTGTTACAAATGGAGAAAATGCGAAACCAGCATTATGATATAGTTATTACGCTACAACCTACATCACCCGTTTTGCGTGCGCAAACACTTGAAAAGGCATTACAAGCATTTATAGAAGATGCTGCTGATACATATATCAGTGCTGTTAATAAGCCTCATCTATCCTGGTCTAAGTCTGACAAAGGCTACTACCCCCTATATAAGGAACGTCTAAACCGTCAACAACTTCCCCCCAATTATTTAGAGGCAGGAGCTTTTTTTATCACTCGTAGAGAGTTTATTACAGAGAACAGCCGTATGGGAAGTCAAATTTCGGTATATGAAATTCCTGAACAAGAGGCAGTAGATATTGACACAGCTAACGATTGGATAGTTTGTGAAGCTATTTTAGGGCGCAAGAAGATTGTTCTACGTGCTGATGGTCATCAAACACTTGGCATGGGACACATTTATCATTGTTTAACTCTAGCTTATAATTTGATTGGCCACGAAGTAATGTTTGTAACAAAAGCAAGATATCGAGAGGGGATAGAAAAACTCCAAGAATCCTTTATGCCCATAATGATAGTGGAAAATGACGAGGAGTTTTTTCGATTTTTAGAAAAATATTGTCCGGATGTGGTGGTTAATGATTGTCTTGACACTTCTGAAGAGTATATGAAAAAATTGAAAAAAATTTGTCCGCGCGTGGTTACCATTGAAGATATGGGGGAAGGAGCTCGCTATGCCGATGTAGTAATTAATGCTTTGTATGCAGATGAGAAGGTGGCGGTTTGGAAAAATGTATACTGCGGTGAAGACTATATTTGCCTACGAGATGAATTTTTAGTGGCTGAGCCTAAGCCATTGTCTCAAGAGGTTCGGGAGGTTGTGGTTCTCTTCGGTGGGACAGATCCATCAAATTTGACGGAAAAGGCATATCGTTTGGCAAAGAAAATTCACCCACAATATCCCCATATGCATTTTACTTTTATTGTAGGGATTGGTTATGACAGTAAAGCCCACGGGGTGATTTCTTGCGAGGGATGTAATATAACAGTTATACAAAATGCAAAGTTTGTTAGTGCTTACATGAAGCGGGCCGATTTAGCTCTCACGTCACAAGGGCGTACGGTGTATGAACTAGCAGCTTTAGGTATTCCTGCAGTTGTCATGGCACAGAATGAGAGAGAGCAACTTCACATTTTTGCGCAAATGCAGAATGGCTTCTTTAATTTAGGATTGGGGTCTCATTTAGAGGATGAAACATTAGAACGCACATTTGAGTTTTTAGTCAACACACCTCAACTTCGCGATGAAATGCGTCAACTAATGCTATCCCACCGTCAGCGCCTAAAAAATGGAGTAAAAAATGAAATTAGACTTATTTTAGATGAAAGATAAAATCAATTTATTGGTTCAGCATTTCTCGAAAAATGCTTTGTTTGCTATTTGTGTGTAGAAAAGAGAGGCTGGTGTTACAATGGAGAGTACAGTAGTTCGCAGACTTGAGGAAGGTAAGTTTGTACTTATTGCTGAAATTGGTGTAAATTATTATGATATAGCCACGGAGCGAGGAATCTCCCCTATGGATGCTGCCAAGCTGATGGTGCGAGAAGCAAAGGCGGCGGGTATTCATGCTGTTAAATTTCAAACCTACAAAGCTGAAACATTAGCTGCCAAGGCATCCCCTTACTATTGGGACATAACTGAGGAACCAACCCGCTCTCAGTTTGAACTGTTTCAAAAATTTGATGCATTTGGCAGAGAAGAGTATGAACTATTGGCCAAATACTGTGATGAACTGGGTATTGAGTTTTGTTCTACGGCTTTTGATTTCGAATCTGCAGATTATTTAGACTCCATGATGAATATCTACAAAATTTCATCGTCTGATCTCAGCAATCTTCCGTTTATCATTCATCAAGCCAAAAAAAATAAGCCTATTTTATTGTCTGTGGGGGCTTCCAATTTGGATGAAATTGACCATGCAGTTGAGACTATTCGACAGTATAATAAATGCCCCCTTGTTTTGCTTCACTGTGTCCTTGAGTATCCGACTCCCTATGAACACGCAAATTTAAATAAAATTATTTCGCTAAAAGAGCGTTATCCAAATGTGTTCATAGGTTACTCGGATCATACAAAGCCCGATGCCTGTTATGATGTAATTAAAACTGCGTATTGCCTGGGGGCACAAATAATAGAAAAACATTTCACTCTTAATAAGAAGCTAAAGGGGAACGATCATTACCACGCTATGGATCCGGATGATGCTCATAAAATCTTAGATAGTATCGAGTTTATCAACCAAATTAGAGGGAGTTATGAGATAAAGTGTCTTGATAGCGAACGAAAGGCACGGCACAATGCAAGAAGATCAATTGTAGCAGCATGTGACATACCTCAAGGAACGATTTTGACTCGAGAAATGCTCACCTTTAAACGACCGGGAAGTGGCATTTCACCAGCAGAAATAGAGAGTATCGTGGGTGCTGTTACTGCAACAGCAATAGCTAATGATACTATTTTGCAAATGGATATGTTGAAAAAGTGATTTTTAGGCAAAAAAATTTCCCCGAAAAATATAAGCACATCTTTCGGGGAAATTTGGCGGAGCGGGTGGGATTCGAACCCACGGAGCCTTGCGGCTCAACTGATTTCGAGTCAGTCCCGTTATGACCACTTCGATACCGCTCCCTATTCAATTGGGCTGTGACTACCTGTCACAGCCCAATTATTATAACAAATCGCTCTACAAAAGGCAATAGCCTGCAAAAAATTGCTTTCATGGCCTGCCCTTTTTCACCCCTTCATGCAGGGAGGAACGGCACTAGTATTTTCGCTCGATATCGATTGCGTGAGGAACAGCCCCAGTCTCAATAAAAGCGGAGATGTTGCGGTTGGCGATTTCGACGATCCGCTCCCTGCTGACAGCGTTGCAGGAGCCGCCGGTGACGTGGGGGGTGATCAGCACGTTGGGGTATTTCCAGAGGCGGTGCTCTTGGGGGAGGGGCTCCGGGTCGGTGACATCCAGCCCGGCGGCGCCGACTTTGCCGGCGTCCAGCGCCTGGCAGAGGGCCTCGGTGTCGATGGCGGTCCCCCGCCCGATATTGATGACCAAGACGCCGTCCTTGCAGCAGGAGAGGGTGCGGGCATTGAGGATTTGGCGCGTTTCGGGGGTGTCGGGGAGGGAGAGGACCAGGGCGTCGGCCTGGGGCAGGACCTCTTCTAGCTGGTCCATCGTCGCCACCTGGTCAAAACCGGGCAGATTTGCGGCGGGGGTGCGCTTGACGCCAATGGTATGGGCGCCCAGCAGCTGGGCTTTTTTGGCGTAGCTGGCCCCCAAATCGCCGGTTCCCAGGCAGACCACCGTGCTTCCGGCCAGCTGGCTCACCTGGCCGAGCATCTCCCATCTGCCCTCTGCCATGGCGTCTCGGTACTGGCCGAGCTGCTTGAGCAGGTAGAGGTGCATGCCAATGGTGAACTCGGCAATGATCTCTCCGTAGGCGCCGCTGGCATTGGCCAAAATGACCTGGCGGGGATAGTCGGGGTCGTTGACGTAGACGTCCACGCCGGCCGAACAGAGCTGCAGCAGCTTGAGGTCGGGGAGCTCTTTTATGAGCGAAACCGGGGGATTGCCGATGATGCAGTCAAACCCGGCGAGTTCGGCTGGGGTGGGCAGGTGATCAAAGAAGTGGACTTCCTGGCGGGGATGGGCCGTCTTCAGCCGCTCCTTTTGAGCGGGGCTGAAGGGGCCAAAAGACGGGATAACGGCAGTTTGAAACACGGTGAGCACTTCCTTTCAAATGGTGCGGGTGTAAGGCAATTGTAACACAGCGGGGGAGAATGGCACAAGAAAAGAGGGCCCTTTGCGGCCCTCTTTTTCTATCGCTAAACGCTGATGACATCCGCAAACCCATATCCCTTTGCGATCTCCGCCAGCTGCCCCATATACTCCTCTGACGGGGTTTCCAGCTGGTTGTATGGCTCCCGCACCCCAAAGGGGCGAAAGCGGATCAACTTGTAGCGGATGGGCCCTGCGGAGAGGTAGGGGGCCAGCAATTCACAGTAGCCCCGCACCGTCTCCTCATTGGGCAGATAGTCGGGGATGACCACCGTGCGGATCTCGGTGAGTTTCCCCCTTTTTGCCAGAAAAACGGCGTTTTCCCGCACCTGTTCACTGGGCTGGCCGGTGAGTTTTTGGTGGATGGCGCTGTCAAAGCACTTGATGTCCAGCATCACCCCGTCACTGGCGTCCAGCAGTTCGGCATCGGCGGAGAAGTCCCGGCTCCCGTTGGAGTCCAGAAGGGCGGTCAGCCCCAGGGCGTGGACCCGCTCGAAGAGGGAGACGACGAAATCGCGGTAGAGGGTGCACTCCCCGCCGGAGACGGTGATCCCCCGAATAAAGGGCACCCCCTTCTCGATTTCGGCCAGCACCTCCTCCACCGTGAGCAGCCGCACCTTGGGGGAGGAGAGGTGGGGGCAGACCTTGATGCAGGTGTCGCAGCCGACGCACAGGGCGGGGTCCCAGCAGACGGCTCCCGCTGCATCCCTCTGCAGGGCGCCCACCGGGCAGTCCGCCACGCAGGTCCCGCAGTTTTGGCAGAGGTGGATGGTCTCCGGGTTGTGGCAGTAGTGACAGCTGAAATTGCACCCCTGAAAGAAGATGGCCGTCCGGTTGCCGGGGCCGTCCACACTGCTCTGGGGGATGATTTTGTTGACGGGCGCTCTCAGCATAAGCTCCTCAGCTTTCGGTCGTCAAAGTGGCGCAGCCGCATGGAGTTGGCGCCCAGGGCCACTGTGTCGTGCTGGACGGCCTTGCCGCTGTCGTATTTTTCCATGTCGCTCCGCTTGACCAGATAGCCGGTGATGCGGATGACGTCGCTGTCGCTAGAGTAGGTGGAGAAGTAGCGCATCCCCGCGGCAAAGCCGCCCTTGATGACGTCCAGCACGCTCTCGGGGTTGCGGGCGGCGGTGGACTCGAAGGGGAAGATGTCGCCGGCGCCGGAGACGAAGTACTTCTCGTAGCGGCCGCAGTGGCGCAGGTGGTCGTAGAGTTCGGGCTCGTCGCCGATGGCGATGCGCACACCGGGGGAGCACTGGCTGTCGCTGTCCACCCCCACCTGGGCGTGCAGGAGGAAACGGCCGCCGGTCTGGGGGCAGTAGGGGTTGTGGTGGGCCTTGACCCGCTGGTCGATGAAGGCCATGATCTCATCGCCCAGGGCGTTGGCCACCTCGTCGTGGCCGTAGCGCCCGTCCACGCCCTCTTTTTTCAGCAGGTCGTTGACGCACTCGCACATCCCCACCATCCCGAACATCCCGGTAAAGCGGTCGGGGTGGACAAACCCCTCGGTGACCAGGAAGTTGGAGCGGAAGAAGGCGGATTTGTTGACCAAAAAGTCGATTTTGGCGTCCATGATGGCGCACTGCACATCGATGGCCCGGGGCAGGCGGTTCTGGAAGAAGTCCTCCTTGCCCTCGGAGTGGAAGGCGATGTTGTTGAGCAGCAGCCGGGCCAGGGTGTAGGAGCCGCCGCCCAGCAGCAGCCCGTTGTAGCAGCTGGCGATGCCGTACTCGTTTTCGCCCAGGTCGGCGGAGAACATCTTGTGGTTGGCAAAGGAGGGCTTGGCGCAGTCCAGCGCCGCCTGTACACAGAGACAGGCAAAGTCGTCCGGCGTCTTGTCTGGGTCGTAGAGGAGGGTGATGTTGGGGGTGGAGTCCTGCAGCTCCCGCTCCGCCTCCAGAATGAGCCGGCCGGCGGTGGTGGCCTCGGGGCCCAGGTCGCCGTGGCAGAAGGAGTCGGAGATGGTGCGGTCGATAAAGCGCATGAAGTCCTTGATCAGGACCTTGGCCTCCGCCTCATCCTCGATAAAGGGCTCCAGCAGGCGGTCCAGCTTGCCGATGAAGACGGGGAAGTGGGTGGTGGAGGGGACGTGGTGATAGAAGATCTCCAGGGTGTTGATGGCCTCCCGCAGGTTGGTGGGGGGATCGAGGCGGAGGAACTGGCAGCCCTCTCTCATCAGCTTGTCGTAGTCGGGGAGGATGTAGCGGGGGACATAGGGGACAAAGCCCTCCCCCATGGCGCTCATCTCGTCCAGTTCATCCTGCAGCTCTAAAAAGCCCTCCGGCATGGGGAAGCCCTCGGTGTAGCTCTCGGCCAGGCGGGAGAGCTGCATCATGGCCTGTTCATGGGTCAGGTGGGTGTCGCTGACCACCCGCAGAACGGCCTCTTGAAACTGTCTGTATTTGGAATTTTCTTCCACGGCGATATCCTCCTTATGGCGGGGGCGGTCCGGTCCGGCGGGAAAGGCGCCCCTTCGCAGTTTGTCTATGGCCTTATTGTAGCGCCGGGTGTATACTAAAAACAATGACAGTTGTCACTGTTTGGGGGAGGTTTTGCAGAGATGGCCGTGGGGTACAGCGAAGGGGAGAAGAGGAAGGTCGCCGCCATTGTGGCAGGGGGGATGGGGCGCCAGCACACAGACGGGTCGGTCCGGCGGGAGCTGGCGCCGCTCTGCGGGCAGACTGCCTTTTTGAGGCGGGCCAAGAGGGGGGAGGTGCTGCTGCTGAACGGCGACCCGGCGGACCGGGTGGTGCTCTTTCTCTGCGGGCGGTGTGCGGTCAGCCGGTACAGCGCGGAGGGGGACAACCTCTCCTACGCGGTCCACGAGGAGGCCATCCTGCTGGGGTTGCTGGAGTACCTGGGGGGACAGTCGGCGGTGCTGGCCACCGTGTCGGCGCTGGACGAATGCTGGTACCTGACCTTTCCGGGGGAACTGTTTTTGGAGGTGGTGCTGTCTGACCGGGAACTGACGCTGAAGATCCTCCGGTTTTTGGCCTCCTTCGCCGGGGGCAGCATCGATCGGGTCAACGAACTGGCCCAGTACACCAACCGGGAGAATGTACTGCTCTGCCTCTACCGGTACAGCCGGGGACAACCCCTCCCCTTTGTGTTCAAAAAGAGCAAGCGGGCCCTGGCGGAGGAGCTGGCGATGAACCTGCGCACCCTCTACCGGCAGCTCGACGCGATAGAGGGGGAGGGACTCATCCAGCGGGTGGGGGGAAAGATATGGATTGGGGAGCGGGAGAGCAGGCGGCTGGAGGAGGCGGCGTCTAGATTGTTGTAGTATAGCGGCAGGGAGAGTATGGCTGTTTTGGGGGGATGCTGGCGGCTTACCTGATGGAACGCCCTTTTCCCTTGCATTCTTCCAGAAATTTGGATACACTGAAATAGAGTGCCAGCAGGTATGCGCTGCGGGCGCCGTCGAGAAAAGACATATAGTATTTCTGGTTATATAATATACGAATTGTTATAGGAGGGCGAGGACATGAGTGAGACCACCAAGACCGATATTGTCATCATTGGCGCCGGCGCTGCGGGGATGACCGCCGCCGTCTACGCCGCGCGGGGAGGCAACAGCGCCATTGTGCTGGAACAAAATGTCCACGGCGGGCAGATCGTCAACACCGGCGAGGTGGAGAACTACCCCGCCATCCTCAGTATCTCCGGGGTGGAGTTTGCCGGCAACCTCTACGAGCAGGCCACCTCCCACGGGGCGGACATCCGCTACGAAAAGGTCACCGGCTTTGATTTTTCCGGCCCGGTGAAGGTGGTGGAGACCGATGAGGGCCGCTACGAGTGCAAGGCGGTCATCCTGGCCAACGGGGTGGTCAAGCGCAAGCTCGGGGTGCCCGGGGAGGAGAAGTTCCAGGGCCGGGGCGTCTCCTACTGCGCCACCTGTGACGGCGGCTTCTTCCGCGGCAAAAAGACGGCGGTGGTCGGCGGGGGGAACACCGCGCTGGAAGACGCCCTCTTCCTGGCCAACCTCTGCGAGGAGGTGACCCTCATCCACCGGCGGGACGAGTTCCGGGGCGACGCCCACAACGTCAAGGCGGTGCTGGCGCGGGAGAACATCCGCATCCTCTACGACACCGTCCCCCTGGAGGTGCTCGGCGACCAGCAGGTCACCGGCCTCAAGGTGCAGAACAAAAAGACGGGCGAAGAGAGCGAACTGGCGGTGGACGGGGTCTTTGTGGCGGTGGGCCAGATCCCGCAAAACGAGCTCTTTCGCGGGGCGGTCGAGATGGACGAGAGCGGCTTTGTCGCCGCCGGCGAGGACACCAAGACCAACATCCCCGGCGTCTTTGCCGCGGGGGACACCCGCCAGAAGCTGGTGCGGCAGTTGGTGACGGCGGCGGCCGACGGCGCGGTGGCGGCTGTCATGGCCGGCAGTTATATCTTCTCCCTCTAGCTCATAGAATCAATACTGGGACAAGCGGGCCGCCCGGTCCCCTGGGGACTGGGCGGCTCCTTTTTATTCCGCAGAGAGAAAGGGGTGGCAAGCGGTGGCGAGACCTCCTTACCGCCGGCCGTACCGGGACAGCCGGAGCAGAAAGGCGGGCGGTGGCGGCACCCGCTTTTTGGCGGTGTTGCTGGCCGCTGCCCTGATGGCGGGCGCCTTTTGGCTGCTGCCTCGCCTCTCGGGCAGGGGGGAGGGGGGACCGTCCTCTGCCGCCCCCTCTGCCTCCGGCGGCAGCGGCGGCTTGAGCGCCCTGGAGAGCAGCGAGGCTCCGGACGGCGAGTACCGGGCCGTCTGGTTTTCCTACCTGGACCTGGCAGACATCCTCACCGGAAAGGGCGAAACGGAATTTACTAAAAGTATAAACAATGAATTTCAAAACTGTACGGAGATGGGACTCAACACCGTCATCGTCCAGGTGCGGCCTTACAGCGACGCCCTCTACCCCTCCAAGCTGTTCCCCTACTCCAAGTACGTGGCGGGGAAGCAGGGGCAGGATCCGGGGTTTGACCCGCTCAAGATCATGGTGGGGGCGGCCCACCAGAAGGGGCTGAAGATCGAGGCCTGGATCAACCCCTACCGCATCAGTTCGGCGGCCGATTCGGCCCCCTGTGCCGAGAATCCCGGCGCCAAGTGGTTTGCCGACAGCGCCACCAAGGGCGACTGGGTGGTGCAGGTGGGCGAGGGGCTCTACTACAATCCGGCCATCCCCCAGGTGCAGGACCTGATCGTCTCCGGCGTGGAGGAGATCTTGCAGAACTACGCCGTTGACGGCATCCACTTTGACGACTACTTCTACCCCTCCGGCACCGACGACAGCTTTGACGCGGCGGCCTACCGGCGCTACCAGGACGGGGGTGGCCAGCTCTCCCTGGGCGATTTTCGCCGCGCCAATGTGGATGCGCTGGTGCAGCGGGTCTACCGGGCGGTGAAGGCCAAAAACCCCGCCCTGGTCTTCGGCATCAGCCCCCAGGGGAACGTGGACAACTGCTACCGCTCCATGTATGCCGACGTGAAGAAGTGGGCCTCGCAGCCGGGGTATGTGGACTACATAGCCCCCCAGATCTACTGGGGGTACAGCCACCCCCAGGCATCGGCCCGCTACGATGTGAAAATCAGCGAGTGGAACAGCTACTGCAAAGAGCCGTCGGTCAAACTCTACATCGGGCTGGCGGCCTACCGGATGGGCGACGAGGCCACCGGCTTCTCCCAAAACGGCGACGACATGGTGCGGATGGTGGCCGACGCCCGCAAAAAATCGGCCTATCGGGGGTTCATCCTCTTTCGCTATCAAAACCTGACGGACGGCGGTGAGGTCGCGCAAAAAGAGGTGGGCAACCTGAAGGACCTGTTGAAAAAATAGAGGGCGCTTTTGGCGGGGACGGGGTCCCCGCCTTTTTTATGGGGCGGAAAGGGGAAGCTTTTCCGCCGGGGGCGGTAGGCAACGGGGCCCGGCCGTGCTATACTGGAAAAAACAGCCCGGCAGCAGGTGCTTTTGCCGGGCGAGTCTGCAAAAAACGGGGGAATTTGTCGTGGCCAATCTACTGCTGAAAAACGCCCTGATCCTCACCATGGACCAGGCGCTGACGACGGTGCAGAGGGGATACCTGCAGATCCGCGGCGACTGCATCGCCGCCCTGGGCGAGGGGGAACCGCCCTTTTCCGAAGAGGGGTACCAGGTGCTGGACTGCAGCGGAAAGATCGTCATCCCGGGGATGATCAACACCCACAACCACCTGCCCATGATCCTCTTTCGCAGCCTGGGCGACGACGTGGCCGACCGGCTCAAGCGCTACCTCTTCCCGCTGGAAAACGAGTCGCTGGACGCCCCCATGGTCCGCGCCGGGGCCGACTACGCCTTTGCCGAACTGCTCTTCGGCGGGGTGACCACCTGTTACGACGCCTACTACTTTGAGGACGAGGTGGCCCAGGCGGCCGAGGCCTGCGGCATCCGCGCGGTGCTGGCCGAGACCATTTTAGAGGGGCCCAGCCCCAGCGCCAAGGAGCCCTATGGCGAGTGGGCGTACACCAAGTGGTTTGTGGAGAAGTGGAAGGGCCACCCCCGCATCACCCCTTCGGTCAACTGCCACGCCCCCTATTCCAACGACACCGAGCACCTGGTGGCCGCTCACGACCTGGCCCGGCGGGAGGGGCTGCTGATGAGTATGCACGTGGCGGAGATGGCCTACGAGCACACCGGCTGTCTCGAGCGCTACGGCCTGAGCCCGGTGGCCTACCTGGATTCCATCGGCATCCTGGACGAGCACTTCCTGGCCGCCCACTCCATCCTCATGGACGAGGCCGACCTGGACATCTACCAGCGCCGGGGGGTCAAGGTCTCCTACAACGCCGGCTCCAACGCCAAGTCCGCCAAGGGGGTGGCCAAGATCCGGCAGATGCTGGACCGGGGCATCCCCGTCTCCCTGGGGACCGACGGGGCCATGAGCGGCAACACCATCGACATTGTGACCCAGCTCTCCCTGGTGGGGAAGATCCAAAAGCTCTTTAACGGCGACCGCACCCTCTTTCCCGCGCGGGAAATCTTGCAGCTGGCCACCATCGGCGGGGCCCGCGCCCTGGGGATGGAGGGGGAGATTGGCTCCCTCGAGGTGGGGAAGAAGGCGGACATCGCCATCTTCGAGACCGACAGCGTCAACATGAGCCCGCTCTACGACCCCTACTCGGTCATTGTCTACAGCGCCAACCCGGGCAACGTGGAGAGCACCATCGCCGACGGCGAGCTGGTCATGCACCGCCGCCAACTGCGCAGCATGGACTTTGGCGCGGTCAAGGCCCGACTGCTGGGCTACCAGGAGCAGATCCGGCAGACGGCGGCGGAGCTGGACCGGGCGCTGGCGGAGGGATGACGGCGTTGACGGGGAAAGAGGGGGGAGAGCGGATGAAGCGGGTCTTGGTCGTCGTCGGCGGGGGCCGGCCCGGCGGGAACACCGCCCAGCTGGTGGACGCCTTCGTGCGGGGGGCCCGGGAGGCTGGGTGTCAGGTGGAGCGGGTCTCCCTGCTGCAAACCGAGGTGAAGGGCTGCCTCGGCTGCAACGCCTGCCGCCGCGGCCGCCCCTGCATGATGCGGGACGGGTTTGCCGACCTGGTCCCCAAAATAGAGGGGGCCGACCTGATCGTCTTTGCCTCGCCCCTCTATTTTTGGACCCTCTCCTCCCGCATCAAGGCCTTGATCGAGCGGTTTTACTCCCTTGCGCAGGCCGACGAAAACCCGCCCCTGGGCCGGTACGAGCGGTACCCGGACAAGGAGTGCGCCCTGCTGATGACGGCGGCGGACAACCTTTTCTGGACCTTTGAGCAGGCGGTGTCCTACTACCGCTTTGCCCTGGTCAACTACATCGGCTTTCGCGACCGGGGGATGGTGCTGGCGGGCGGGTGCGGCCCCACCGAAGGGGCGCCGCAGATCGCGCAGACCGGCCACCTGGAAGAGGCCTATGCCTTTGGCAGGTCGCTCTGACCGGGGAGGGCGAAGGGCGAAGGGAAAAGGTCGAAAAAATAGAAAGGGGAGCGCTTTGGAAGCGCTCCCTTTTTTGACGGATCTGACCGGCGGCTATTTTCTCTTTCGGTAGAAGAGAAAGGAGATCACACTCAACAGGGCGATGAGAACAGCCGCCAGGCCGATAAAGCCCAGGACCGACAGGGCGGAGACAGAGCGGGCGGCAAGTACCATAAAAATCCCTCCTCTACGGCGCTGGCCCAAACATGGGCAAAGTCTTCTGTTCACCCCTATCATACCCGGGCCGGGGGCGGCCGACAAGGGGGGGAGGGCAATCGTTAGAGGGGCGCAAAACAAACTTCATCACTTCGTCATTTTCGGAGAAAAAACAGCCGGTTTCCGGCAGACAGAAAAGCCCCCGCTCTCTCGCGAGCGGGGGCCGGTTGCCTGTTTGCAGAGGGCGCTCAGACGGTTTCGGGCTCGTCCTCCCCGTCCAGGTCCAGTTTGACGTAGTGGCGGTACAGGTCGCGGTAGCTGTCGTTTTCCCGGTCGTTGATCAGGCCGATGGCGACAGCCGCCAGGGCGATGACGATGAGCAGTTTCAGCAGGCCTTTCACAGGTATGTCCTCCCTTTTGGCCCGGGGCGGCAGAGCGCCCGGGGCGGTTGAGTCGCGCCGTTTGGTCCAGTATACACCCTAGAGGCGCAAAAATTCAATGTCGCAGAAGCCATCGGTGCGGTAGACCGAGGTGCTTTCCCGCTCCTCCACCGGGGAGACGGCGCCGAAATGGGCCATCTTGGGGTTTTGGCAGCAGATGTACAGGTTCCCCTTCATCACCGTGGTCTCGTCCAGCTGGTGGGCGCCGTAGAGCCGCTCGAAGAGCCGCTCGGAGAGGAGGAAGGTACACCCCCAGTAGACCCCGATCTCGTTGTAGCCGCCCTGGGTGAGGGGGGTGAAGTCGGCGCAGATCTCCCGGGTCAGGTCGTCGACGATCTCGGCCCCGTCGCAGAGGGTGGCGAGAAACCCGCCGTAGATGTCGCAGGTGACGTTGATGTAGTAGCGGCTGGCCTGGGGGAAGGGGTCGAGGGAGAAGGAGGCGCAGCAGTTTTGGAAGATGTCCCCCTCGTCCCGCTGGATGGGGATCAGGTCGGGATTTTCAAAGACGGCGTGGTTGACGTAGAGGCCGGCCCCTGCAACCGCGGCCAGGCGGGTGTGCATAAAGGGCTTGAAAGAGCCCTTTTCTTGGGGAAAGTCGGTGGGATAAACGGCGGGCAGCATGTCGAAAGCCGGCATGGAGTCCTGCAAAACGGCGGTGATCTTCACAGGGCAAAGTCCCCCTTTGAACGATTTTGGAGCGGCGGGGCGCCTTCCCCGCGCCGCAAATACCCTTACAGTATAGCACAATTCCCGCCGAAAAGGGGGAGAATGCCGCGGCGGATACAAAAAAGCCGGTTGTCTTTTGGGACCCCAGCGTGGTATGATGGGGGCGGACAGAGGGCTTTGCCCCCCGCCCCATCACAAAAAAGAGGAGAGCTGTTTTTTGAAGCGTTCCAACCAGTCGGAGATTGCGCCAAACCGGGAGGTTTGCGCAAACTGATCTCCGCAACCCTCCCGACAGAGCGACCCCGCTTTTAGGAGGAGTTTCCATGAATCGCGAAAACAAGAGAAGACAAAAAGACCCAGGGTATTACCGGACCCACCACTGCGAAGAGGTCTTTACCTGCAAGGTGTGCGGCCGCCAAGTGGTGCCCGAGGGGGCCGGCAGCGGACACCGCAACCACTGTCCCAACTGCCTGCACAGCCTGCACGTCGACGACCGGCCCGGCGACCGGGCCGCCTGCTGCGGCGGGATCATGGAGCCGGTGGGCGTCTGGGTGCGGAAGGGCGGCGAGTGGGCGGTCATCCACCGCTGCCGGCGCTGCGGACATCTCTCGTCCAACCGGGTGGCGGCCGACGACAACCCCATGAAGCTGATGTCCATCGCCCTCAAGCCCTTGGCACTACCCTCCTTCCCCCTCGAGCGGGTGGAGGAGCTCACCGCCCTGATGGGCGGCGAGGGCAGCTTGAAAGAGTAGGAACTGCAAAAAAAGCGGCGAGCATGCGCTCGCCGCTTTTTGGCGTCTCTTGGCAAATCAGCCCACCAGGACCTTGCCCTCGGGCATGACCTGGTTTTTTTTGCGCCCGCCCCGGCCGGAGGCCAGGGAGATGGCGAGGGAGGCGGGGCCGACTCGGCCGATGAACATGGTGAGCATGGTGATGATGTGGGTGAGGGCGTTCCCCTCGCCGGTGAGCCCGTCGGAGAGGCCCACGGTGCCAAAGGCCGAGCAGGCCTCGAAGATGGCGTTGATGGGGGTGTTGAACTCGCTGCGGGGGATGGAGTAGAACATCACCGAGGAGGTGATGAAGACCACCACCAGGGCCAGCGCGGAGATGGTGAGGGCTTTGTAGACGGTCTTGTGGTCGATGCGCCGCTTGAGGATGACGGTGTTCTCCCGCCCGGAGGAGAAGCTGAGGATGGTCATGACGATGACGGCGAAGGTGGTGACCTTGATGCCGCCGCCGGTGGAGGCGGGGCCCGCGCCGATAAACATCAGGATGCTGGCGACCAGTTTGGTAAAGCCCGACATGGCGTTGAGGTCGATGGAGTTAAAGCCCGCCGTCCGGCAGGAGATGGACTGAAAGAGCCCGGCCCCCAGCTTTTCGGGGACGGAGAGGGGGCCCATGGTGGAGGGGTTGTTCCATTCCAGCACGCAGAAGAGGAGGGTCCCCAGCAGGATGAGGAGGGCGGTGATGAAGAGGACGATCTTGGTGTGCAGCCGCAGTTTTTTGGTGTGCCGGAGACCGTAGAGGTCGGCCCAGACCAAAAAGCCCAGGCCGCCGATGACGATCAGGGCGCTGATGGTGCCGATGACGATGGGGTCGCCGGTGTAGTGGATCAGGCTGCTGTAAGCCCCCTCGTGGCCCAAAATGTCAAAGCCCGCGTTGCAGAAGGCCGACACCGCCAGGAAGAAGGCGGTCCACAGCCCCTGCAAAAAGCCGTAGCGGGGGATAAAGCTGAGGCAGAGCAGCAGGGTGCCGCAGCCCTCGATGAGCAGCGAGGCCTTGACCACCATCCGCACCAGGTGGGGCAGCCCGCTGACCGAGGAGGCGCTGATGGACTCCTGCGCCAGGGACATGTTCTTGAAGCGCATCTTCTTGCCCACCGCCACGCTGAAAAAGGTGACGAAGGTGATGAGCCCCAGCCCGCCGATCTGGATCAGGCAGAGGATGACCAGCTGCCCGAAAAAGCTGAAGTGCAGGTAGGTGTCCACCACGATCAGCCCGGTGACGCAGGTGGCCGAGGTGGCGGTGAACAGGGCGTCCAAGAAGGGGGTGAACTCCCCGCTGCGCGAGGAGAGGGGCAGACAGAGAAGCAGCCCCCCCACGGTGATGACCAGCAGGAAGCTGGCGACGATGATCTGGGTGGGGGAGAGCGGTTTCTTGACCTTTTTTTCTACCGTTTGTTCCGACATGACAGCAATCTCTCTTCTCTTTCAAATTTTTGCCTATCGAACCACTGAAACGGCGCCCGGGGCGGGGGCGAAATGGGCTGCCCCCGCCGGAGCGAACTGCCTATCAGTATAGCAAATCCCCATTTTCTTTACAACAAGTTTAGGCTTCTTTTTCCTCTCTTAACGCTTTCTTAATACCCCCCTTCGGGGCGGGGCGGGCATTGCTTTTGAAAGGGGAGTCTGCTATAATAATGGACAGCCGACCGACTCGCAGCGCGGGCCGGAGAGGCCCCTTTGCATCTGCGCTTGTAACTCAGCTGGATAGAGTGCATCCCTCCTAAGGATGAAGCCGGGGGTTCGAATCCCTTCAAGCGCGCCAGCGGCAAGTTGCCGCACCCAAGTCGCACACCTCACTTTGTGGGGTGTGTTTTCTTTTGCGCCTGTGCTGAAACGGGTATCGGGTATCTATTTCGTCAACGCTTCCCACGCCTGCGGTGAGCAAGACGCGCGCCGCTGGTTTTTTCTATTGTTTTTCGATAGTGCCCGCGTCTTTAATGGGCACCTATTTTGTTAGCACTTCTCAGCGGCGGGCTGCCGCGCCCAAGTCGCACACTCACTTAGGGGGGCTTTTGCGCCCGCGCCGAGGGGGCCCTCATTTTGTCAAAGCTTTTCCCTTTTACGGCTAGAAGGTGGAGATGAAAACAGGGCGACGTTTCACAGAGCGGGAAAATGTGCTGGAAGCACGTCTTTTAGCCTGTGGGTAGGATCCCAACGCTTCCGCCAGCAGCAAGTTGCTGCACCTAAGTCATATCGTATATCTCACCCTGTGGTGTGTGTTTTCTCTTGTACCCGCGCCGGGGCGGGCCTCTTTTTGTCAACACCTCCTGCAGCGCCGCGGACCTTCTGCCGTTTGTGGCGACTTTTCTCTTAAAAAAGTTGTCGGCGTGCGCCGTCGCTCCTCCTTCCCGAAAAGAGCCGCGCTTGCCACGGCCGTTCGCAAGCGCGCCCACAACGCCTCTGCGGCGCTGCTGACCTTGTGCGGACTTTCTTTTCTGTGGCAACCTGCGGCTATCCTGCTCGCCAAGGGTTTCCGCTGCCAGGACAAAGTCCGCTTTGTTCCGACTTGCTTTTTGTCTTCGGCGGGAACCAAGCCATACGCCTGCTTCTTTTCTCTCGCATGGAGGACATGCTCGCATTGTCCGCTCGGCCGCAAACGCCCTCGGGACGGCCTTGGTGCACCGCCGACCTTTTGCGGGTCAGCGCTGCGGCAACCTGCGGGAGTCCTGTTCGCCAGCGTTTCCCGGGCGGGCTGGGCCTGTCCCCCAATTGCGCGCCTCGCTTGGCGGGTGCGCTCTGTTTTTTGCGCCGATGTCTTTGTTGGGGACCTTTTTATGGTGCAAATCCGCGCCGGCAGTGGGCGAAGCAGTTTGTGCCCGCCCTTTTTGTGGTTTTGCCGCCGAGGTTTGGAGTGGGCGGCTGTTTGGCGGGTGTTTCCCAGCGGCAGGTAGCCGCGCCCCACTTGGCGGGCTCTCCCCCCTTTATGCTTGCGCAGGGGCAGCTGCCTTTTTGGCAGCACGGGTCGGCGCTGTGAACCGCGCACCTCTTGCCGCTTTTTTTGCGAGCGACGCCACGTCCACTTTGCTGCGGCGCCTCTCCCGCAAGGGGGGATCGCCCCATCCTTGTGGCCTTTGACTCGCTGCCGCCCTTTGCAAGTTGGGATTTTTTGATATTCCGGCCCCTGTTTCCAGATGGCCTGTCCCCAGTGTCCGCAGCGAAACTGGGGACGGGCTTGCCGGGGCCCCCACTCGGCTCCAAAACACATTGACAAATGTCTATGGGTGTGGTAACATATAGACAGAAATCTATGTGAGGTGAATGCAGTGCAGGAGATGGACGTGGCCTTGATCTGCAAGGCGCTTGGCGACGCCAACAGATTAAAGATTGTCAAGATGCTGTCGGACGGGGAGAAGTGCGGCTGCAAGCTGCTGGAGGCCTTTGAAATCACCCAGCCGACGCTCTCCCACCACATGAAAATTTTGTGCGAGTGCGGTTTGGTGGAGACGCGCCGGGAGGGCCGGTGGTCGCACTACTCCCTAAGCGGCGAGACGCTGTCCGCATTCCAGGCCTTTATTGGGGGCCTCAACGGCACGAGGGGCGGTGACTGCGGGTGTCGGTAGTTTGGACTTTTTTTCAGGAGCAGCTTCTCGGCATGAAGTGGCTGAATGCACTGATCGGCGCGGGGCTCTCTGCCCTGGGGGTGGACACCGCCGGGCGGGTTGGCGGCAGCGTGCAGTTCTTTCTCTACGACGTCGCAAAAATCGCGGTGCTGCTCTGCCTTTTGATTTTTCTCATCAGCTATATTCAGAGCTACTTCCCGCCGGAGCGCAGCAAGAAAATCCTGGGGCGATTTCGCGGGATAGGGGCGAATGTCGTCGCCGCGCTGCTGGGGACGGTCACCCCCTTCTGCTCCTGTTCCTCCATCCCACTGTTTATCGGGTTCACCAGCGCCGGGCTCCCCCTCGGCGTGACCTTTTCTTTTTTGATTTCGTCCCCGATGGTCGATCTCGGGAGTCTCCTCTTGCTCTCCAGCATTTTCGGCTGGAAAATCGCCCTCGCCTATGTGGCGGTCGGCCTGGTGATTGCCGTTGTGGGCGGCACATTGATCGAAAAATGGCAGATGGAGAGGTATGTGGAGTCCTTTATCAAAACTGCGGGCGCGGTCGACATTGAAGCCCCCTCGCTGACGCAGGGAGAGCGGCTGATTTACGCAAGGGACCAGATGCTCGCCACCTTTAAAAAGGTGTTCCCCTACATCCTCGTAGGGGTGGGGATCGGCGCCGTCATCCACAACTGGATCCCCGAGCACTGGGTCGAGGCCGTTTTGGGGAGCGGCAACCCCTTGGGCGTGGTCCTTGCGGCGATTATCGGCGTGCCGATGTACGCGGACATCTTCGGGACGATCCCCGTGGCGGAAGCACTGCTCTCCAAGGGGGCGCAGCTGGGCACCGTTCTCAGCTTTATGATGGCGGTGACGACGCTGTCCCTCCCCTCGCTGATCATGTTGCGAAAAGCGGTGAAGCCCAAATTGCTGGCGCTCTTCATCGGCATCTGCACAGGGGGGATCATCGCGGTCGGCTACCTGTTCAACATCTTTCAGTATCTATTTATTTAGGAGGGATCACCGTGCATTTGTTTGGAAGAAAGAAGAAGGAGAGCGGTTGTTGTGGGGGTGGCTGCAACGGCCGGGCCGCGCGGCCGGCGCAGGGCGGAAAGACCGCCGGTGCGGGCGTAAAAATCCTCGGCTCGGGCTGCGCCAAGTGCAACCAGTTGGAGGCGAACGCGCTGGAGGCGCTAAAGGCCCTCGGCATGGACACGGCGATCGACCACGTCACCGACTTTGCGCAGATCGCGGCGTACGGCGTGATGACGACCCCCGCCCTTGTGGTGGATGGAAAGGTGGTCTCTTTTGGCAAGGTGCTGAAAACCGAAGAGGTGATTGCCCTTTTGAAAGAGGCGAGGGGAGGGCCCACCCGGTAGGGAGCGCTGTCGCCCACCGGCCCAAACGGCCCGGCCTGCCCCGGCGGAGGATTTTGCACCTGGCGGCGCCCTGCCGCAAAGGGGGCATGTTCCCTCCCCCAAAGGGGAAATCACGCACTGCCTTTAAAAGCCCTGGGGCCAGTCTGCCCTGGGGCTTTTTTCGTGGACTGCGCGCCCGCAGCCGCCCCTAAAAAACGGCCTTGCGCCGCCCCACCCTGGCCGGTGGCGCTTTGCTTTTTGGCAGGGGGTATGCTATAATGATGGCAATTTATTGGCGGGGCCCGCCGCCCCAGCGCCCGCTTGCCGGGAAAGGCGGGGGGCGGGTCCGCCCCATTCCAACACCGCTCTTTTTTAAAAGGAGGAGTTTTCGTGCAGCGCATTCCCGACCGCGTGGTCATCAAGGTGGGGACTTCCACCCTTACATACAGCACCGGCCACCTGAACATCCGCCGCATCGAGGCCCTGGTAGAGGCCATTTCCGACATCAAAAATTCGGGCAAACAGGTGATCTTGGTCTCCTCCGGCGCCATCGGCGTGGGGATGAGCAAGCTGCAGATGCGCGACCGGCCCACCGACATCCCCTCCAAGCAGGCGGCGGCCGCGGTGGGGCAGTGCGAGCTGATGTACATGTACGACAAGCGCTTTTCCGTCTACAACCACGTGGTCTCCCAGGTGCTTTTGACCCGGGACATCATCGACCAGGACGAGCGCCGGCACAACGCCCGCAACACCCTGAACCGGCTGTTGGAGCTGGACGTCATCCCCATCATCAACGAAAACGACACCATCTCCACCGACGAGATCAAGTTCGGCGACAACGATGCCCTCTCGGCCATGGTGGGGGAGCTGGTGGGCGCCGACAAGCTGATCATCATGTCCGACATCGACGGGCTGTTTGACAAGGACCCCCGCCAGGACCCCACCGCCCAAATCATCCGCCGGGTCGAGAAAATCGACGAGCGGGTGCGGGCCATGGCCGGCGGGGCCGGCAGCCGCCGGGGCACCGGCGGCATGATCACCAAGATCCACGCCGCCGAGATCTTCACCGCCACCGGCGGCGACATGGTCATCATCAACGGCGGCGACCCCCGGCTCCTCTACGACGTCTTTGACGGCAAGCCGGTGGGCACCACCTTTGTGGGACAGGAGGGAGAGAAATGACCGATTTGACAGCCCTCGGCGGCCGCGCCAAGGCGGCTGCCCGCGAGTTGGCCCTGCTGGACAGCGGGGAGAAAAACCGGCTGCTGGCCGCCGTGGCCCAGCAGGTGCGCGACGACTGCGCTGCCATCTTACAGGCAAACGGGGAAGACGTGGCCGCCGCCCGGGAGGCGGGGATCAGCGAATCCCTCATCGACCGGCTGCTCCTCAACGAGCAGCGGGTACTGGCCATGGCCGACGCGGCCGAGCAGGTCGCGGCGCTGCCCGACCCGGTGGGCCGGGTGCTGGGGGGCCAGCGGCTGCCCAGCGGACTGGAGATGACCAAGGTCTCCACCCCCCTGGGGGTCTGCGGCATCATCTACGAGGCCCGCCCCAATGTCACCCTGGACGCGGCGGCCCTCTGCCTCAAGTCCTCCAACGCGGTCATCCTCAAGGGCGGCAAAGAGGCCCTTCGCTCCAACCGGGCCGTCGTCGCCTCGGTGCGGGCGGCTCTGGCCGTCGCGGGGCAAAACCCCGACTTCGTCCAGCTCATCGAGGACAGCGCCCGCGAGACCACCAGCGCCTTTATGAAGCTAAACGGCTACCTGGACGTGCTGATCCCCCGCGGCGGGGCGGGGCTGATCCGGGCGGTGGTGGAGAACGCCACCGTCCCGGTCATCGAGACCGGCACCGGCAACTGCCACATCTACGTGGAGGGCACGGCCGACCTGGAGATGGCCGCCGACATTGCCTACAACGCCAAGGTCTCCCGCCCCTCGGTCTGCAATGCGGCCGAGACCTTTTTGGTGGACCGGTCGGTGGCCGCCCAGTGGCTGCCCATGATCGCCGGGCGGATGGACGCCTCCCCCCGGGTGGAGATCCGCGGCTGCCCCGAGACCTGCGCCATCCTGGGCGAGCGGGCCGTTCCCGCCGTCGAGAGCGACTGGGAGCGCGAGTTTTTGGACTACGTCGTCGCAATCAAGGTGGTGGACGGCTTTGAAGAGGCTGTCGCCCACATTCAGCGATACACCACCGGCCACAGCGAGTGCATCGTCACCCGGGACTACGAGAAGAGCCGGGCCTTCTGCCGCCGGATCGACGCGGCGGCGGTCTACGTCAACGCCTCGACCCGCTTTACCGACGGCGGGGAGTTCGGCATGGGGGCGGAGATCGGCATCTCCACCCAGAAGCTGCACGCCCGTGGGCCCATGGGGCTGGAACAACTGACCACCCACAAGTACATCCTGCAGGGTGACGGCCAAATTCGATAGGAGCTGATCTTTTGTCTGCACGCAAACACAAGCTTTCCAAGAAGGGAAAAGCCCGCCTGGCGGGGTACACCATCCTCGGCCTGGCGGTCTTGGGGGTTGCCTTTTTGGTGTTTTTGGGCACCAAAGGGGTGCAGTTCCTCTTAGACGACAGCGACAAGCGGCTGGAGTACCAGAAGTTCATCGAGCCGGTGGTCATGCTCGACCCGGTCCCCTTTGACTCCCCCGACCAAGCAAACCCCGACTTTTTGCTGCAGTCGGCGGTCTGGGCGGTGCTGAAAAACGAGGACACCAGCCGCTACGCCACCGACCAGACCGGCGCTGTGCTGCTGCCGGCGGCCGACGTCGACCTCTACGGCGCCAAGCTCTACGGCAGCGACATCAAGCTGGAGCACAAGAGCTTTGGCGACGACACCATGAAATTTCAGTACGACACCGCCACCCAGTGCTACCGGCTGCCCGCCACCGGCCTGATGGGCTACTACACCCCCCTGGTCTCCAAGATGGAGAAGCGGGGGAAGATCATCCGCCTGACGGTGGGCTATGTGGCCGCGGGCAGCGCCTGGACCGGCGACGCCGATGGAAACATCTACCAGCCCGAGGTCGACAAGACCATGATCTACACCCTCGCCAAGACCAGCGACGGCAGCTATGTCATCCACTCCATCGCCGAGGCGGCCGAGGATGAGACGGTCAAGAATGAGCAGAAGAAGGGGAGCAGCAGCGCCTCTTCCAGCGCCCCCGCCGCGGGGGATGGCACCACCCCCGCCCCCGGCACCGAGAACAGTCCCCAGGAGGACACCACCAGCGGGGAGGCGGCAGCCCCTGCCGCTGCCTGACAGAAGAATAGAAGAGCAGGGCCCCGATCCGGCGGGCCCTGCTCTTTTTGACAATCAAATATTACAAATTGTATTAAAGTATAGAACGTATACTTTTAATCGGGGATGGCGAAGAGGCGGCGGGCGTTTTCGTTGGTGACCCGCAGGATCTCCTCCACCTCCACCCCCTTGATTTCAGCCAGCCGGGCGGCGGTGTGGGGGATCATCCGGGAGTCGCAGCGCTTGCCCCGCAGGGGCACCGGGGCCATGTAGGGGCAGTCGGTCTCGACGAGGAGCCGCTCCAGGGGCACCTGGGCCGCCGCCTCCACCGGCTTTTTGGCGTTTTTGAAGGTCACCGAGCCGGTGAAGCCGATGTGGTAGCCCAGCTTCAGGTACTCCCGGGCGGTCTCGGCCGAGCCGGAGAAGCAGTGGACCACCCCGCGGCAGCGGTGGCGGCGGACGATTTCCAGGGTGTCGGCCGACGCCTCCCGGCTGTGGATGATCACTGGCAGGTCCAGCGCCTCGGCCAGGGCCATCTGCTCGTCAAAGACGGCCTTCTGCACCTCCCGGGGGGAGAAGTCGTAGTGGTAGTCCAGCCCGATCTCCCCGATGGCCACTGCCTTTTCGTTTCCCCGGGCGGCGCGATCCAGGTAGCGCAGGTAGTCGCTCCCAGCCACTTCCTGCGCGGCGTGGGGGTGCACCCCCACGCTGCAGTAGAAAAAGGGCCAGCGGCGGGTCAGGGCGAGGGAGCTCTCGCAGGAGGGCAGGTCGCAGGCGGCGTTGAGGACCAGCTCCACCCCGCTGCCGGGCAGGGAGGCAATGAGCTCCTCCCGGTCGGGGGCAAAGCGCTCGTCGTCGTAGTGGGCGTGTGAGTCAAAAATCGGTTGCACAGTCGATCCTCCAGACAGTTGTTGCAAGAGAAGGGGGCGGGCCTGTTCGCCCGCCCCCTTCCCGGGTGTGTTCGTTGCTAGCAGACGCTGCTGCCGGGGGCGATGTTGTCGCCCAGCAGGAGCACCTGGATCGAGTCGCCCTTCTCCGCCGAGAGGATCATCCCCTCGCTGATCTCGCCCCGCAGCTTGACCGGTTTGAGGTTGGCAACCACCAGCACCGTCTTGCCGACGAGCTCTTCGGGCCGGTACCATTTGGCGATCCCAGAGACCACCTGGCGGCCCTTGCCGCCGTCGTCCAGCTGGAATTTCAGCAGCTTGTCGCTCCCCTTCACCGGCTGGCAGTCCAGCACCTTGCAGGGCAGCAGCTGCACCTTGCCAAAGTCGTCGATGGTGATGACGCCGGGGACCTTCTCCCCTTTTTCCGCGGCGGGCTCCTCCGCCGGGGCGGCGGCCTGTTTGGCCTTCTGCTCGGCCTCGAGGGCGGCCAGTTCCTTTTTGGCGTCGATGCGGGGGAAGAGGGTCTCGCCCTTGTGCACCTGCACCTCGGCGGGCAGGGCCCCAAAGACGCCGGCCTTGTCGTAGCTGGTCTCGGCCTCGCCCGCGCCGATCTGGGCGAAGATCTTCTCCACCGTCTGGGGCATGAAGGGGGTCAGCAGCTGGGCGCAGATGCGGATGCACTCCAGGAGGTTGTACATGACGGTGGCCAGCCGGTCCCGGTTGGCCTCGTCCTTGCAGAGCACCCAGGGGGCGGTCTCGTCGATGTACTTGTTGGTGCGGCTGACCACCCTGAAGACCTCGATCAGGGCCGACTGGAAGGCGTACTGCTCCATCTGCTCCTCATAGGCGGCCTTCAGGCCGGTGGCCAGGGAGATGAGCTCGTCGTCCAGCGGGTCGGCCTGCCGCCCGGCGGGCAGCTTGCCGCCAAAGTACTTCTCGACCATGGCCACGGTGCGGCTGACCAGGTTGCCCAGGTCGTTGGCCAGGTCGGCGTTGATGCGGCTGATGAGCAGCTCGTTGGTGAAGTTGCCGTCCGAGCCGAAGGGGAATTCCCGCATCAGGAAGTAGCGCAGGGCGTCGACCCCGTAGCGGTTGCAGAGGATCTCCGGGTCCACCACATTGCCGAAGGACTTGCTCATCTTCCCGCCGTCGATGAGCAGCCAGCCGTGGCCGTACACCTTTTTGGGCAGGGGCAGGTCCAGCGCCATCAGCATGGCCGGCCAGATGATGGTGTGAAAGCGGGTGATCTCCTTGCCCACAAACTGCACGTCGGCGGGCCAGTACTTGTCAAAGTCGTGGTATCTGTCGTTGCCGTAGCCCAGGGCGGTGATGTAGTTGGAGAGGGCGTCGATCCAGACGTAGACCACGTGTTTGGGGTCGAAGTCCACCGGGACGCCCCAGCTGAAGGTGGTGCGGGAGACACAGGTGTCCTCCAGCCCGGGCTTTATAAAGTTGTTGACCATCTCGTTGAGGCGGGACTCGGGGGAGATGAAGTCGGGGTGTTCCTCATAGTATTTCACCAGCCGGTCGGCGTACTTGGACAGCTTGAAGAAGTAGGCCTCCTCCTCGGCGTCCACCACCTCCCGACCGCAGTCGGGGCACTTGCCGTCCACCAGCTGGCTCTCGGTCCAGAAGGACTCGCAGGGGGTGCAGTACTTGCCCTTGTAGACCGACTTGTAGATGTCGCCCTGCTCGTAGAGCTTGCGGAAGATCTTCTGCACCGACTCCACGTGGTAGTCGTCGGTGGTGCGGATGAAGCGGTCGTTGGAGATGTTCATCAGCTTCCACAGGTCCTGGATCCCGGCGACGATCTCGTCCACATACTGCTGGGGGGTGACCCCGGCGGCCTTGGCCTTCTGCTCGATTTTCAGGCCGTGCTCGTCGGTGCCGGTCAAAAACATCACATCAAACCCCTGCATTCGCTTGTACCGCGCCATGACGTCGGTGGCGACGGTGCAGTAGCTGTGTCCGATATGCAGTTTGTCGGACGGGTAGTAGATGGGCGTTGTAATATAAAATGTGTTCTTCTGACTCATTTTATATCCTCCTTTAGATGTGTAATGGATTTGATGTGTGTCTAATTTGTTATTATAGCAGAATTTGGGCGGGCAAGAAAGGTGTATCGGGCAGAAAAAGCGCGGCAATTTGCAAATGGGGGCAGATTTGCCCGCCTTTTGGACGGGCCGATTGCAGGATCTCCTCGGGGGTGATATGATGGGAAAAACGAGCGAGGAGGGAAATGCCGTGCGACACATCCTCATTGACACCGACACCGGCTCCGACGACGCGGTGGCCATCGTCATGGCCCTGCACTGCCCGGGGGTCCGGGTCGAGGCGATCACCGCCGTGGCGGGCAACGTCCCGCTGGAACAGGCCGGGCGCAACGCCCGCATCGCCGTGGAGTGGGCGGGCCCGGCCCGGCCGCCGGTCTACCTGGGCTGCGGCGGGCCGATGCTGCGGGAGCTGACCTATGCCTACGAGACCCACGGCCGGGACGGGATGGGGGACATCGGCATCCCCGACCCGCAGATGCCCCTGGCCGCCGGCCACGGGGCCGACGTCATCATCGAGCTGGCCCGGCGCTTTGCCGGGGAATTGGAGATCGTGGCCCTGGGGCCGCTGACCAACCTGGCCCTGGCCCTGCTGCGGGAGCCGCGGGTGGCCGGCTGGGTCAAACAGCTGACGGTGATGGGCTCGGCCGGCTTTGGCCCGGGCAACGTCACCCCCACGGCCGAGTTCAACATCTGGGCCGACCCCGAGGCCTGTGCCGTGGTGCTGCGCGCGGGCATCCCCCAGCTCTACGCCGGGTGGGACCTCTGCTGCGGCGAGGCCGTCCTCACCGAGGGGGAGATCGAGGGGGTGCTGGCGGAGGGCAGCCCCTGCGCCCAGCTGTGCATCCGCTGCAACCGCTGCCTGATGGAGCTCAACACCCGCCGCTTCGGCTCCCCCTGTTTGGACATGGCCGACCCGGTGGCCATGGCGGTGGCCCTCTGGCCGGAGCTCGTCAAGGAGAGTCTGCCCTGTTTTTCCTATGTCAACACCGGCGAGGGGCTGGACAGGGGCCAGCTGGTATTCGACTGGACCGGCGCCGCCGAGCGCCCCGCCAACGCCGCCGTGGTGCGCGCCATCCACATCCCCGCCATGAAGCGGCGGCTGTTGGAGGCCATCGCGTGAGAGAAAACGGGCGGGGGCTTGACCCGCTGGCCGCCGGGCTTCGCCCCTGCGATCGCTGCGAACAAGTTGGGACCGGCGGATGGATGCCGCGACAAACGGATAGAAGGAGGAAATGGCTGTGGAATGGGAGATCCGCACTGCGCTGAAGGGGATCGTGCGCCGGGGGGAGAGGATACTCGTCCTCCGCCGCTCGGACAGCGACGAGATCGGGCCGGGGACCTGGGAGTTCCCCGGCGGCAAGATCCGCTTTGGGGAGGAGCTGGAGGAGGCCCTCCTGCGGGAGATCGAAGAGGAGAGCGGCCTGGCCGTTGAGCCGGGGGAACTGCTCTACGCCACCACCTTCCACCCGGCCCCCCACCGGCAGATCGTGCTGCTCAGCTATGCCTGTTACTGGACGGGGGGCGAGGTGGCCCTGTCGGAGGAGCACCAGGAGGCCCGCTGGGCCACCCGGGAGGAGCTGGGGGAGCTGCTGCCCACCTCCATCCTGGCCGATTTGGAGCGCTGGGACGTCTGGGACCGGCTGGGACTGGCCTGAATTTCAGAGAGGGGCGGAGACGCAAAGAGGGGCGGGCTTCATCTTGCGTGCCACGTGTCCCGTTTGAACGGCTTTTCGGGAGGGGAGGCTGCGCCCGGCGCGGCCCCCTGCGGTGAAAAGGGCGGGGAGAGCAGGGGAAACGGCCCTCCCCCGCCCTTTTTTTGTGCAGGCCGTAGATGGGGAGAGGATGCCCCAATTCCGCGGCAGGGATGGGCAAAAGAAGGAAAAATAGCGCAAAAGCGGTAAAAGATTGGCTCAATTGAGATATATTTGTTGCAATTCTTTACAAAGCGCGTTATACTATTAACAAATTAAGGCGTGCTTTTTCGTTCATTTCAATTTTTTGAATTTGTGCACAAAAAAAGCAGGTCTGTCCTAGACAGACCTGCTAAAAAACCGTGCTCTTTTCTCGATTTCATCCGCGAATGAAAAGCTACACCTTTCAAACTGGAAAAATTGAATTGAGGAGTTGAATTTGCCATGAAGATGCAAAAGCGGTTGCTCTGCATCGCGCTGGCTCTGGTTTTGGCGGTGGGCAACCTGCCGGTTGTCCTGGCGGAGGGCGAGCCTTCGGTCACCTCCACCATCGGCATCGAGCCGGGCTACGCAAACGAGATACAGCAGGGCGAGAGCGGGTACCAAAACGGTTACCACACCTACACCTTCCCCGAGTTGGAGGTGACCCAGCCGGGCAACCAGCCCATCAAGAGCGTGGTGGTGCAGTTCTCGCGGGCCATCCAGTCCGGGGATGCCATCCAGGCGGCAAACCCGGCCGCGGCGGGCATCACCTCGGTGAGCGCCGGGGGCTGGGTGACCAACTGCGTCCTCACCAGCGCCAGCGGGCTGACCGCCCAGCAGTGGCAGGATTACCTGCGCCAAAACCTGCAGGTGCGCCTGACCAACACCTCGGCCGTGGTGCGCAGCCTTCGCTTCTCGGTGAGTGTGGAGCAGCTCAACAGCGTCTACCACTACAACGAGGACAACGGCCACTACTACCTGGCCGTGCCCACCGCCGTCAACTGGCCCACCGCCTATCAGCTGGCCTCCCAGCAGAGCTATTTGGGGCGGCAGGGGTACCTGGTGACCGTCACCTCTCAAGCCGAGCACGACTTTGTCTACTCCCTGATCGGCACCAACTGTTGGACCGGCGCCACCTGTCTGGACGACTACACCGGCCACCCGGGCAGCTACGGGTCTGCCAAGGCGGACTACTACTGGGTCACCGGGCCGGAGGCCGGGCAGTTGATGTGGTCGGGTGCGTATAAGCAGACAAACTCCAACAACCCGGAGAGCTCGAAGATGTACACCAACTGGTCCACCGGCGAGCCCAACAATTCAGGTGGCGAGCAGTGCATGCACTTTTACTCTAGCCAGCAGGGGAAATGGAACGACTTTTCCAAAGACACCAACTGCGCCTATGTGGTGGAGTTCGGCGGGCTGGAGGGGGACAGCGAGGGGATCACCGACACCTCCAGCACCACCGATATGGCCCTGGATATGACCGGCAAGACCCTGGGGGTCAACTGCTCCGACATCACCTACGGCGGCGCGGTCGTCCCCAGCACCAACGTCAACGGCAAGCCCTTTGAGGAAGAGGTAATCTATACCTATTATAAAAAGCAGCCGGACGGCAGCTTTGCCAAGATCGAGGGGGCACCCAGCGACGCCGGCACCTACAAGGTGGAGGTGACCAAGCCGGACGACGCCACCTACACCGGCTCCAGCAAGACCTTCACCATCTACCCCAAGGTGATCACCGCCGCTGATTTGGGCATCTCCCCCACCGTCAAGCCCTATGACGGCACCAACCAGTTTTTGGGGTCGGTGAGCATCTCCTCCGCCGTGGCGGGGGACGAGCTGTCCGTCCAGTTTGACAGCAGTTCGGGCTACAACTCGCCCGAGGTGGCGGACGCCGACACCATCACCCTCACCGGCCTGACCCTGGCCGGGGCGGACGCGGGCAACTACACCTTGGAGCCCGACCGCCTGGAGGTGGCCGGCTCCATCACCCCGCGGGAGGTGTGGGTGGGCCCCACTGCCGACCCGAGCGAGAAAAAGGTGGGGGAGGCCATCCCCCGCTACGGGGTGCAGTGGCTGCAAAAGCCGAGTGCCCGCGCCGCCGCGGCAGACCCCTTTGCCCGCCCGGTGAGCGATCTGGGCACCCCCTCCTTTACCTGCCAGAACAGCGCCGGGGTGGAGTTGAGCGAGACCAGCCCGGCCGGCACCTACTACCTCTGCGTGGTGGGATTCACCGACGGGAACGACGTCTGGCAAAACCCCAACTACCGGGTGCACCTGGTCAACCCGGCCACCGTGGTGGTCACCCAGGACGGGGGCGAGTACCAAATCACCGGCGAGCGCAAAAATAACAGCGGCTGGTTCACCGGCCCGGTGACCGCCGCCCCCACCGCCGAGAGCGACTACCGGCAGATCGCCGACTTGCTGGCGGGGAGCCCCGCCATTTGGGGGAGCGAGCAGATCATCACGGGAGACGGCCTTCACCAGCTGCAGTTGCAGCTGAAAAAAGAGGATACCGGCGCGGTGACCGACCCGGCCGACGAGGTGGTGAAGATCGACGCCACCGCCCCTGTATTGGATGAAGACCGGGACATTTCGACCGCCTACCGGGACGGAAAGAGCCACCCGGTCCTGCCCCCCATGGACGGGTTTGAGCGGGTGTACAACACCCCCATCGACCTGCTGGTACACGCCGCCGACGCCACCAGCGGGCTGGCCTCCATCCAGTACGCGCTGCACGCCACCGCCGACCCGGCGGAGATCTACACCCCCGCCGCCCAGGAGTGGCGCAGCGACCTGACCCCCGACGGCAGTGGAAAGATCGCCATCCCCTTTACCAGCGACTTTCGGGGGATCGTCTACCTGAAGGCGGTGGACGTGGCCGGCAACGAGACGGTCGTGGCCTGCCCGCTGCTCGTCGACCTGACCCCGCCGGCAGTTTCTGGCGCGCAGAACGGCGGCATCTACTACGTGAAAAAAGACCTGCAGGTGAGCGATTTCAACTTGCAGCAGGTGATCGTCATCCAGGACGGGGTGATCGTCCACCAGGCGACGGCCGGCCAGGGACAGGAGCGGGTCGACCTGACCCTGCCCAGCGGCGAGGAGCCGGCGGACTACACCGTTTTGGCCTATGACAAGGCCGGACACGTGACCGAGTACAAGGTGTCCACCCGTCCCATCGGCGAGATCCCCGCCCCCATCGAGGACGTGACCGTCGACACCGTCACCGGCGACGACCGGGAGGAGATCGAGTCAGTCAAGGAGAAGGCCGAAGAGGTGAAAAACGACCCCGACGCCAGCGAGGAGCAGAAGAAGGAGCTGCAGGAGATCATCGACAACTGCGACGAGCTGCTGGACAAGCTGGACGAGGTGAAGGAGAAGATCGAAGAGGTCAAGAAGCCGGACGGGGGCAGTGAGCCCCTGGACCCCGGTGCGGTGGACAAGGAGAACAAGGACGACGCCCAGCAGGTGGTGGACAAGATCGAGGACCTGCTGGACGAAGAGGACAGCCACCTGACCGAGGAGGAGCGAAAGGAACTGGAGGACCTGGTCGACCAACTGGAAGACGCCATCGGTGAAGTGGAGGAGGTGGAGCAGCTGGAGGAAGATGTTCGCCAGCTGCCGGAGGATCTGCGCGACGCCACTTCAGAGGAGCAGAAGGACATTTTGGACCGGTACAGCCAGCTCAGCGAGCACCAAAAAGAGATGATGGACCCGGCCCTGCGGGAGAGGATCGAGGCCCTGGTGGTGTACACCGGCGACGCCTCTTCCCCCCTGGGCTGGGGGCTGTTGGCAGCCCTGGGCGGCCTGGTGATGGCGGTCGCGGGCAAGCGCCGCCGCGAGGCGTAGGCGAAGGGATCTGAATAGCGCTTTTTGCAGATAAAGAGAGAGGGGGCCCGGCCAATTTGGCCGGGCCCCCTCTCTCTGCCTTTGCCGCGGGTGCCAAGGGGAAGGGGGCGGACCGCTCTCTGGCCCCCTGGGGGTGTTTGGGCCGCCCCCCTGTGCTGTTGGCGGGGGAAGGGCGGTCAGAGGGCCGCGCCGGGCGGGATGACCGCCGGCAGGCCGCTTTGCGTGGGGATCAGTGCTCCCGGACGGCGGTCTCGCACCAGCGGGCCATGGCCTCCCGCACGGCGGGGATGTCCGACTCGTCGCAGAGGAGGGAGAGCTGGTCCCCCTGCAAGAGGAGGGTGGCCCCGCCGGGCACCAGCTCCCGCTCCCCCCGGCGGACCGAGACCACCAGGCTGCCTGTGGGCCAGTCGATCTGGCTGAGGGTGCGGCCGCAGGCGGGGGAGCCCATGCAGACCGGCGCCTCCACCAGCACCTTTTCGCCGGTGGGCTCCAGGGGGCGGCCCCGGCCTTTGAGCAGCCGCTCCAACAGCTCGTCGTAGACCGGCTTGCACCCCAGTAAGTCGGCGGTGGCGTAGGCCACCAGGGAGACCAGCGAGAGGGTGAGCATGTGGGTGAAGCTGCCGGTCATCTCGCTGATGAGGAGGATGCCGGTCACCGGCGCGCGGACGATGGCGGCAAAGTACCCGGCCATCCCCAGGATGACGAAGTTGTCGATCATCTCGGGGGCCAGCCCCAGCGAGGGGGCCAACCCGGCGAAGAAGCCCGCCCCCACCAGGGAGCCCAGCACCAGCAGCGGCAGGAAGATGCCCCCCGGCACCCCCGAGCCGAAGCTGGCCATGGAGAAGAGGAACTTGCAGCCAAAGAGGAGGGCCACCGCCCCCAGGGTGGCGGCGGGATCGATCCCCTCCACCAGGGCGTGGCCGCCCCCCAGCAGCTGGGGGGCGACAAAGGCCAGCACTCCGGCCAGCAAAAAGGGGACCAGGGTGCGCAGATAGGCGGGGCGGACGCGGGCGTAGAGGTCCTGCGCCAGGGAGGTGCAGCGGTTGTAGAGCACCCCCAACAGCCCCAGGGCGACGCCCAGCAGGGCCACCGCCCAGTAGTGGCGGATGGGGAGCATCTGCCGCACCGACAGGTCAAAGACCGGCTTCAGGCCGAAGATGTTTTTGGACAGGAAGTCGGCGGTGATGGAGGCGGACATGGCCGGCAGCAGCACGTCCAGCGAGAAGTTCTTGTGCACCTCCTCCAGGGAGAAGAGGACCCCGGCAAAGGGGGCGTTGAAGGCCGCGGCCAGACCGGCTGAAGCGCCGCAGGTCATCAGCAACTTCTCCTCGGTGCGGATGCGGGCGGTCAGCCGGGAAAAGCCCTTGCCCGCCATGGCCCCCAACTGGATGGAGGGGCCCTCCCGCCCCAGGGAGAGGCCGGCCCCCAGGCTGAGTAGCCCGCCGGCGAATTTGCACAGCAGCACCCGCCACCAGCGCTGGTGCACCTGGCCCACCATCTCCCCCTCCACCTGGGGGATGCCCGAGCCGGAGATGTAGGGCTCCCACCGCAGAAGGAGGGTCACCAGCCCCGCCGCCCCGGCCAGGGCCAAAAACCAGAGGGCCACCGCCCAGCCGCCCCGCTCTCTGCAAAAGGCGATGGCCTGGCCCCGCAGGCCGTCGGCCCCCTGGATGGCCAGCCGGAAGAGAACGGCCACCAGCCCGGCGGCCGCGCCCACGGCGATCCCCTCCAGCACCAGGGAGTACCGGTACCCCCGCACCCGCTTGACCGTCTTGGCGACGGCGCTTTCCCCTTGTTCTGACATCGCAGTTTCCCCCTCTGTTCTTCTTTTGCCGCAAAAAGGCCGCGTTCCCCGGCGGGGCGCTCCCCACCGGCTCGCGGCCGGACGATTTCCGCTTTTTAGTATACTGCGTCGCCGCGCCAAAGAAAAGGGAAAGGGGCGGTCAAAACGACGAAATATCGACAGAATTTGAACCCATTCTCGGGCAGTTCAACCGCCCCCCTCTCCCGCGCTTGTGTGGGGGGAGAAAATCCCGTATAATGGGAGCGAGAAAGAGGACGCCCCGCGAGCGGGGGAAAGGGAGGGACCGACATTGTCAAAATACCGCTTTGTCCTGCTGGATGCCGACAACACCCTGCTGGATTTCGACCGGGCCGAGGAGATCGCCCTGCAGACCGCCTTTGCGCGGTGGGAGGTGCCCCTGACAGAGGCCGTTCGGGCGCGCTATCAGGTCATCAACAGCCGGCTGTGGGAGCAATTTGAGCGGGGGGAGGTCAGCAAGGAGAAACTCCAGTCCCAGCGCTTTGACGAGCTCTTCGCCGAGCTGGGGCTGCCCCACTCGGGGGCGGATTTCAACCGCACCTATATGGACGCCCTGGGGGAGCAGGGCTGCTCGATCCCCGGGGCGGCCGACGTCTGCCGCCGGCTGGCCCAGCACTGCCCCCTCTACCTGGTGACCAACGGGGTCAGCCGCACCCAGCACCGCCGATTGCAGGGCAGCGACATCACCCCCTACATCGCCGACGTCTTCGTCTCCGAGGACACCGGCTACCAAAAGCCCCAGAAAGAGTACTTTGACTACGTGGCCGCCCACATCCCCGGCTTTGACCGGGCGGCGGCCCTGCTGGTGGGGGACTCCCTCACCTCCGACATGATGGGGGGGCAGAACGCCGGCATCGACACCTGCTGGTACAACCCCGGGGGCAAGCCCAACGCCCTGGGGGTGCCCATCACCTACGAGATCGCCCGCCTCGAGGAGCTGCCCGCCCTTGTGGTCGGGGCGTGAGCGGCGGGATGGAGACGCCGGTCGAAGAGGGGCGCTACGCCCTGTTCTTGCAGCTTTTGGACGCCCTGGACGAGGGCTGCCGGCTGATGGAGGTGTACGACGCCATGCCCCACCGCTATGGCGGCGAGACCCTCTACCAGGCCGAGAGCCACACCATCGCCCTCATCGGCCGCAGCCCGGGCATCACCGTCACCGACCTGGCGGCAAAACTGCAAAAGACCCCCAGCGCCTGCTCGCAGATGGTGCGCCGGCTGCGGGAGAAGGGCTGGGTGACCCAGGCCAAGAACGCCCGCAACAACCGGGAACAGAACCTGGGCCTCACCGAGCACGGCTGGGTCATCTTTGAAAACCACGAGCGCTTTGACAGGGAGTGCTATCAGCGCAGCTGCCGCAACCTGGCGGGCTTTAGCGACGAGGAGTTGCGGACCTATCTGGCGGTGCAGGAGCACCTCAACGCCTCCTTCCGTCAGGATGTGGAAAGAAGCCGCCGGGATTTTAGCGAAATCCCCGAAAAATGAGTTTTGCCCCCGCGCCGATTGACAAACACCCCTCTGGGGCGATAGGATGGAATGAGAGAATACTTAAGCAGCTTAAATGTTGCCGGCGCCGGGCCTCTCCCCACTCGGGATGGGGGCGGGCCCGGCCCGGCGGCCAAAAAAGGAGACGTGTGCGATGAGACAGTACGATCTGGACCAGCTCGTTGACCGCAAGGGCACCTTTAGCTCCAAGTGGGAGTTTATGCCCGGCGACGACCAGTCCGCCCTCCCCCTCTGGGTGGCGGACATGGACTTCCCCTGCGCCGACCCCATCATCGACGCGCTGCACAAGCGCATCGACCGCAAGATTTTCGGCTACACCGTGTACAACAACCCCACCTATAAAGAGGCGGTCACCGGCTGGTACAAGCGCCGCCACGGGTGGGACGTCAAGGCCGAGGACATCTTCTTCTCCCCCGGCGTGGTGCCCGCCATCTGCTACCTGATCCAGGCCCTGTCGGAGGAGGGGGACGGCATCGTCATCCAGCGCCCGGTCTACTACCCCTTCACCAACAGCATCCTCGGCAACGGCCGCAAGGTGGTCAACAACCCCCTGATTTACCAGGACGGCCGCTACACCATGGACTACGAGGACCTGGACAAGAAGATGGCCGACCCCGGCGTCAAGGGGATGATCCTCTGCAGCCCCCACAACCCGGTGGGCCGGGTCTGGACCCTGGACGAGCTGAAAAAGGTGGTGGAGATCGCCAAGAAGTACGACAAGTGGATCATCTCCGACGAGATCCACTTTGACCTGGTGCGGGAGGGGGTCACCCACATCCCCCTGCTCAAGGCCTGCCCTGAGTACAAGGACCGGATCATCGTCTGCACCGCCCCCAGCAAGACCTTCAACCTGGCGGGGATGCAGCTGTCCAACATCGTCATCGAAAACCCCGAGTACCAGGAGAAGTGGCTGCACACCATCGGCGACAAGAACTCGGTGGGCTTTGCCAACCCCTTCGGCATCACCGCCATGATCGCCGCCTACAACGAGAGCGAGGACTGGCTCAACCAGGTCAACGCCTACATCGACGGCAACATCGCCTTCTGCAAAGAGTTTGTGGCCGAGCGGCTGCCCAAGGCCACCATGGTCGACTGCGAGGGCACCTACTTGGTCTGGCTGGACCTGCGGGAGTACTGCAAGGACAAGGAGGAGCTGGAGGAGATGATGCTCCGCCGGGCCAAGGTCGCCCTGGACGAGGGCTACATGTTCGGCGAAGAGGGCATCGGCTTTGAGCGCATCAACGTGGCCTGCCCCCGCTCCATCGTCAAGGAGTGCATGGAGCGGATGGCCCAGGTACTGGAAGGCAAATAGAAAGAGCGAGCGCCTCTGCGCGGCGAGAGCCGGGCGGCCGGAAGTTTTCGGCCCCCGGCTCTCTTTGCGCCCTTTTTTTGCGGCGCGAGCGGTGGACGGGGGCGAAACCAGTGCCCCACCCGCCGCCCGCCCCGGCTGCATTGACAAAGGCTGCCCGCCGGGGGATAATGGGAAAAATGAGAGAGGAGGGGCCCTTTGTGGAGAAGCCGCCCTTTGCGCTAAATCGCTGGCAGCCCCGGGACTATCGGGCCTTTGTGGCCTACCTGCGGGAGCGGGCCGAGCCGGGCTACCGGGCCTTTAACGCCCGCATCGTAAACGACCCCCAGTGCCCCCTGCTGGGGGTGCGGATGCCGGTGCTGCAAGCCTGTGCCCGCGCCATCGCGCAGGGGGACTGGTGGGGGTTTCTCGCCCTCTCCCGAGACGACAGCCACGAGGAGGGGATGGTGGCCGCCCTGGTGGCGGGCCGCGCCTCCTCCCTGCCCTGGCCCGAGGGGGTGTCGGCGGTGGAGGGGTACATCCCCCGGGTGCACAACTGGTCCCTCTGCGACAGCTTCTGCACCGCCTGCAAGGGGTTGGCCGGCCAGCCGGCGTACACCTGGTCCCTCTGCCAGAGGCTGGTTCAGGGCGGCAGCGCCTCCTGGGAGAAGCGGGTGGGGCTGGTGTTGGCCATGACCTACCTGCTTTGGGGGGACTGGGCCCCGTTGGCGGTGGAGCTGGCGGCCGCGGCCCCTGCAGGGGAATACTATGTGGACATGGCCAGGGCCTGGCTCCTCTGCACCGCCTGGCCCCGCTTCCCCGCGCTGGTAGAAACCCTGCTCGCCGAGGGGCGGCTGGACGACTTCACCCACAACAAAACCCTCTCCAAGCTGCGCGACTCCCGCCTGGTGGCACCGGAGGAGAAGGTGCGGCTGTGCGCCCTGCGGCGGGGGAAGGGGGCGGGGAGATGAGGGAGATCACCCGGACCGAGGCGGTGGCCCGGCGGCTGGCCGCCCACCACCTGACCGCGCCCCTTTCTGGAGAAGGGGCGGTGGAGCGGGCCCTCCCCCTGGGGGTGCAGGACAGTCCGCCGGGGATGGGGGAGGCCGCCCTCTTCTGCCGGGTGGGGGATCTGCCCCCCGGCTGGGTGGAGGAGGCGGTGGCCTCCGGTACACTCTGCCGCTGCTGGAGTTTTCGCGGCGCGCCCTACCTCTTCCCCGCGGCCCAGCGGGGCCTCTTTCTCGGCGCGCTCTGCGCCCAGGAGGGGGAGGAGTGGATCTACGCCTACCCCGGCTTTGCCCCGGTGGCCGCGCGGCTGGGGCTGGGGGCAGACCGGCTGTTGCCCCTGCTCTGCCGGGCGGCGGAGGAGCTGCCCGCCCCGGTGACCGGCAAGGCCGAGCTGGACCGGCAGCTGGCGGACCGAATGGCCCCCCGCCTGCCCGCATGGGTGAGGGAGGGATGGGAGGGCCCCTCCCTCTACGGGCCGGACCAGCGGCTGGGGGAGGCGGCGATCTCCTTTTTGCTGCGGGCCTGCGCCCTGCAGGGGCACCTGGTGCTGGGGCCCCGCCAGGGGCGCTCCCCCCTCTTCTGGCCGGGGGACTGGGGGCGGGAGCGACTGGCCCCCACCGACCCCGCCCTCTCGGGCGAGCCGGGCCGGCGGGAGTTGGCGCGCCGCTTTCTCGCCCTCTACGGTCCGGCCACCGAGGGGGAGTTTGCCACCTTTTTGGGCTGCTGCCCCCGGCAGGGCAGGCGGCTTTGGGCCCTGGCCGAAGAGGTGGGGGAGCCGGTCACCTTTTTGGGACACCGGGCCCTGGCCCTGGCGGAGGGGGACTGCCCCTCCGCCCCGCGGGGGGTGCAGCTGCTGCCCCCCTATGACCCCTACCTCTACGGGGGGCGCCGCTGGCTCTGCGAAGAGGGGCTGGCGGGGCAGCTCTGGAAGACGGTGGGCAACCCCGGGGCCCTGCTGCGGGACGGCGTTGCCGTGGGCTGGTGGCGGGGCAAGACGTCGGGCAGGAACTGGTCGGTCCAGCTGATGGGGTCGCCCCTCTCCCCCGGGGAGAGGGAGGCGGCCGTCGCCTGGCTGGAGCGGTACGCGGCCTTTCGCGATCTGCGGCTGAAGGCGGTGGCGTGGCCCGAGTAGGGCAAAGAGAAAATCCGGTGCGGGAAACGGCCGTTTCCCGCACCGGATTTGTTGTTTTGGGGGAGGGGCGCTCACTCCTCCCGCTGTTCCCGATGCCGCTCGATCCCCCGCCGGACGAGGCTGAGCCCGGCGATGTAGCAGAAGAAGACCCCCATCACCAGCGGCTGGATCGAGATGGAGAGGAGGCCGCCTTCGACAAAGGCGACCCGCCCGGCGGCCCAGGAGAAGAGGAATTCCCCCAAAAAGAGGGCGCCGAGGGCCAGGTAGACCCAGGAGAGCCAGCTGCCGCTGCGCCCGAAATAGGCGTTTTTGCAGATGGCCAGGGTGAGGAAGTAGAGGGTCGGCAGCACGATGAGGAGGAGGGCCTCCATCATCGGCTCGGCCCACTCGCCCCAGCCGGTGCGGACGATGCCGTCGGCCAGGATGAGAGCGAGGGCCAACAGGAGGGTCCGCATGGCGATTTTTTGCCGCTGCTGCAGCTGGTACTCGTCGTACTCCCGCTCACTCACTGCTCTTCCCCCTCTTCCTCGGCCTGGGCCCGCTTCCACTGGATGTGGTAGATCAGGGCCTGCGCCCCCAAAAACAACACCATCAGCAGGGCGGCGCCGCCGTCGAGCTGGCCGTTCTCGGTGAGGGTGAAGTTGCCCCAGATGGCGTCGCAGGCGAAGAAGGCCAGCGCCCCCAGCACAAAGACGGGGACGACATAGTAAAACAGGCGGTGGTAGCCGGGGTGCTTGGGCAGCACCTGGCGCAGGGCGCAGAGGCAGCCGAAGAGGGACTGGCCCCCCACCACGATCAAAAAGGCGGAGTGCTGGGGGCTGGCCCAGTCAAAGCCCGCTTCCCGCACCAAGCCGTCGGCCAGCACAGCGGCAAAGACGGCAATCAGCGTCTGCAGGCCGACGCGGTCCCGCTCCCGCAGCTGCCGCTCGTCGTACTGCCCTTCGCAGTGAAATGTCTTGTTCATTGTCCTTCCTCCCAAAACAGTTGATCCAGTGTCTGCCCCAGCGCCCGGCAGATGGCGCGGCAGAGGTTGATGGTGGGGTTGTAGTCCCCCTTTTCAATGGCGACGATGGTCTGCCGGGTGACCCCCACCTTTTCCGCCAGGTCCTTTTGCGACAGCCCCAGCATGGCGCGTGCCGCCTTGAGCTTCACGTTTTTCCCCATCTGCTCACCTCTTTTCTCTGCCACCAATATATAACTTACCAGACATAAAGTCAAGTATATTTTACTAAAAGAAAACTGTTTTATGCTTGGCAAAGAAAAAAGGCCGTTCCAGCGCACAGCGCGGCGGCCTTTTTGAAAAGGGGAGGAGATATTTGGTGAACCGAGTGGGGGCTGCTGGGAGCCTTGGATACGGGGCGCTAGGCGATTCGGGCGCAGGGCGCTCGGCGACCCGGGTGCGGGTCGCTTGGCCAACGGGGGATAAGCTGGTCGGCAAATCGAGCGCTGACCGTTCAATGGCTCGGGCGGGTGCAGGACGGTGCTGCTTCTCCCCCTGCCGCACGGCCCAGAGGGCAGCCCCTGGGCTTGTGCGGCGGGGCCTTGTCAGAACGCAAGGCGGACACAGAGGGGGAACAGGTCCCCGGAGCGCCGGGGGGCAGCCTACCCAGAGGACTTTTGCTTCTTAAGGGCGCGCAGGGCCTTTCCCACGGCGGTGACAGCCCAAAAGAGACTGGCCACCGCCCCAGCCGCCACCGTCACAGAGCCGAAGGAGACCTGCCCCAAGAGCAGGTTGAGCTGGGAAAACAGCGGGTTTCGAAAGGAGAAGGGGAAAAAGACCGGGATACAGAGAAGGGGAAAAGGCAGGTAGAGGAGCAGCCGCAGCCAAAGGGGGTCGACGGCCCGGCGCTCGCAGTACCCGCCGGCGAGCAGGAAGGAAAAGAGCGCCAGGGCGGACGGCAGCAGGAGCAGCAGGGGGATGACAGGGATGAGAGCGGGGTCGTCGACAGGCTTGCCGAAAAAGACATAGGTGAAAAAGCGACCCATGTTGACGCGGACCTCCTGCAAAAAGGCGGCGTAGGGGAGTAGCAGGACCGGGGCGGCCAACAGGATCGACCGGCAGAGGTGGGGCAGCAGCCGGCTGGGTTTGCGCCCCGGGCGGGGCCGGGAAAACCGCTTTTTGAGGGCCGTGCCGAGGAGGAAGAGACCGCCCAGCGCCGCCGGCAGCCCGGCGGAGAAACCGGCGGCGCTGCTGTGCACCAACTGGGAGAGACCCGTTGGAAGGAGGGGCGGGGAGAGAAAGAGCAGGGTCAGGGGAAAGGGCAGGTAGAGGGCACAGCGCAGCCAGAGGGGATCGCGCCCCTCCTGCTCGTAGGACCGGCCCACCGCCCAGAACAGCAGGGGGAAGAGGACGGCGAGGAGGGAGAGGAGCAGGGGAAAGAGCTGAAAGGCAAAGACCCCTTCCAGCCGGTGGCCCAAGAGAACCCAGCCGTAGTTTCGGGAAAAGGACTCGCCCGCCAAATAGCGCAGGAGAAGTGCCCCGCAGTAGAGGGGCGGCGAGAGGAGCAGGCAGAGGCGATGCAGATGAATTTTCACAAAAAGGCCCCCTTTCTGATTTTATTATACCAGCGACAGGGCGGAGAGAGAAGGGGGAGAAGCCCCTGTATAGGCGATTTGGAGAAGGGGCCAATGGATGAGAAAAAATTTGTGCGCCTTTCTCAAATTTTGGCGTTTTTTGTCGAATTTGTGAAAACAAAGGGGGATAGAGCCGGTCAAACAGCCAATGGACAAGCCCTTTTCAATGTAGGAAAATAGATTCAGACGGGAGGGAATGCCGATGGAAAAGAGAAAGAACGCAAATTTAGAGGCAATCGAGCCCGAAATCATCGCCATGCGCAAGGAGGGGATGACCCGGCGGGAGATCGCCGCCTTTTTCGGCCTGGATCTGGACCAGATCCGTTGGTGGGTGACCCGGTACAACCGCAAGCAGGCGCGGCTGGCGGCCGGCGAGGTGCTTCGCCCCAAGGGGCGGCCGCGAAAGGAAAAGAACCCCTAGAGAGCGGATCTTGACGACAGGAGAGCGGCGCGCCCCCAGTCAGGGGCGCGCCGCTCTTTACACAGTGGGGGGAGGATCCCCCTATTTGCCGATCATGATGTTGAGGATCTCCACGTCGGTGGATTTCATCCCCACCCGGCCCATCCGGCCGATGGCATGCACCGTCTCCTCCGGGGTGTTCATCACCAACCCCTCCCCGGCGCCAAAGGTGCGGTTTTGCAGGGACATGCAGTGGCTGAGGATGGCCGCGTCCACCGCCGAGGCGATTTTGGCCGCGCAGGAGGGTTTGGCCCCGTCGCAGACCACCCCCGACACGTCGGCCAGGGTGTTGACCACCGTGCGGCAGATGGCCTCAAAGTCGCCGCCGCAGAGATAGGTGATGGCGGCCCCAGAGGCGGCCGCAGCGGACACCGCCCCGCAGTAGGCGCTGAGCTTGCCCAGCCCCTTTTTCTGGTAGATGGCGATCAGGTTGGAGAGGACCAGGGCCCGGTAGGCCTTTTCCTCGCTGACCCCCAGCTCCTGGGCGTAGGCCAGCACCGGCAGGCAGACGGTCATCCCCTGGTTGCCGCTGCCGGAGTTGGTGACCACCGGCAGGGCGCAGCCGCTCATCCGCGCGTCGCTGCCGGCGGCGGCCCAGGCGCGGGCCCGGATCTTGACGTCGTCGCCGTACTCGCTGAGCAGGGTGCGCCCCACCTGGGCGCCGTAGGGGTGGGAGAGCCCCTCTTTGGCGATGGCGTAGTTGTACTCGATCTGGCGGGAGATCACCTTGCGCACGTCGTCCAAGTCCACCGTCTCGGCAAAGGTGTAGATGTCGGCCAGGTCCAGCAGCTCGTAGGCCTCGCTCAGGTGGTCCTCCACCGGGGTGTCGGCGCCGCCCACCAGCACCTCGCCGTCGCGCTCGACCCGGACGATATTGGTGTGGGAGTAGCAGATCTCCACCACTGAGGTGTGCGCCCCCGCCGCGGCCTCGACGATGATCTGCAGGTTGGAGACCCCCTCCAGCAGCTCGGTCTCACAGATGCCGGCGTCCAGCAGCTCCCTGGCCCGCTGCAGGTCGGCGGGGGTGACGGCAGTCAGCACCTCCAGCCCCCGCTCGGGGTCGCCCCCCACCGCGCCCAGCACGGCGCTGGTGTCGATCCCCTTGAGGCCGCCGGAGTTGGGGACCACCACCCCCTTGACGTTTTTGATGATGTTGCCGCTGCAGGAGACCACCATCTTCTGGGGTTCCTCCCCCAGCACCTGGCGGGCCTTGGCGGCGGCCAGGGCGATGGCAATGGGCTCGGTGCAGCCCAGGGCGGGTACCAGTTCCCCCTCTAAAATGGCAATGTACTGCTCGTAAATATTGCGGTTCACGATCGACGTCCCCCTCTATTCGCGCGCCGGCGTGGCCGGTGGCTTGTCTTTGCACCCATTATACTCCTTTTTCAAGCGGGCGACCATCCCCCTTTTGCACGGGGAAAACTGCCGGTTGAAAGGGGGGAGCGGTTGTATTACAATAAAACAGTACGACCGGTTTGCGCCGATTGCAAGAAAGTTGAAAGAAAGGCGGGCGGCAGGATGAATACCATATTACAGACGCTCAAGCAGGAGATGATCGACCGCGGCTACAAGTGCGTGGCCGGGAAGGGGGAGGGGGTGCTCTTCTCCTCCCACAAAAACGGGATCGCCCCCCTGTTGGACCTGTACGAGGCCCAGCTGGGCGGCGAGGGCGGCCTCTGCATCTGTGACCGGGTCTTTGGCAAGGCGGCGGTCTTTGTGGCCTACCTCTGCGGCGCGAGGGACTGCTACGCCTTTGTGGCCAGCCGCCCCGCCCTGGACCTGGCCGCCGAGCTGGGGATGCGTCTGGACTGCGAGACCGAGGTCCCCTTCATCGAAAACCGGGACAAAACCGGCCAGTGCCCCATCGAAAATTCGGTGATGGACTGTAGCACCCCCGAAGAGGCGCTGGCGGCCATCCGTCGGCGGCTGGCCGCGCTGCGGGGCTGAGCGCAAGCACCCCTGAAAAAATGTGTGAAAAATCCCTTTTTCCCCTTGCCAGAGGGGGGCGGTTTCTGGTATTTTAGAGCAAGTTGCAATTTTAAGATGTATGAGAGGGATGCCCATGTCTGTCGATCTCGCCCCGGCTGTCGCCTATCCGGCCCGCCCGACCCTGCCGTCTGCCCAAGCGCCGGCGGGCAGGCGCTATATCTACCTGGTGTTCACCCACACCGGCACCCGCTTTTCCAAGGTGCTGAAGATGGTCACCCGGGGGGAATACACCCACGTCTCCATCGCCATGGACGCCAGCTTGAACCGCCTTTACTCCTTTGGCCGCAACAGCATCAAAGAGCGCCCCTGGGAGGCCGGCTTTGTCTGCGAGCAGAAGGACGGCGGCGTCTACCGGGAGCTGCCCGGCACCCGCTGCACCGTCTACCAGCTGGAGGTGAGCGAGGAGCAGTACCGCCGCGCGCAGGAGATCATCGACCTCTTTTTGCGCCACCAGTCGGTCTTTAAATACAACTACCCGGGGCTGTTTTTCATGTCCATCGGCTGGGCCAAGCGGTGCAAGCGCCGGTTTGTCTGCTCGCAGTTTGTGGCCTATGTCCTCGAAAACAGCGGCACCATGCGCTTTCAAAAGGACTTCAGCCTGATGCGCCCGGCTGATTTGAAGGGCCTTCTCTACGCCCCGGTCTACACCGGCATGCTGCGCAGCTATTCGGCGGCCCGCGCCATGTGATGACGCCTTCTCCCGACAGAACTACTCCAGACGGCCACAGGGCCGTTTTTTTGTCGCCCGCTCTGCCGCTGTCCGGGAGAGGTGATCTCTTGTGCTGCCGCGTTGGCGTGCTACTGTGCAAAAGTTAATTTGCACAACGTTTTTTCTGAGCAGATGGCGCTTTTTATGAGATGGTGACAGTATTTTTTCGGTTTTTTTACCAATGTGTACAAACTTTTAACAGAGTGGCCGTGGGCGTTGGAAAAAGGCCACCGATATGATACACTACAAATGTCGGCCCGAAGGCGGGTTCTGCGCGCGCTTCCCAATGGGGTCCGGCGCCCTTTTTTTGCCCGTTCGCCGCACGGCGGCGGGAAGGGCAGTTTTTGAAGAGATAGGAGAGGGAGAGAAATTTGAGTAGAAAAATTGCGATTGAACGAGACCAGGTCTTCTACGGCTCGGTGCTGTCCCTGGCCATTCCCCTGGCGCTGCAGTCGGCGCTGATGTACAGCGTGACCACCCTCAACAGCATCATGCTGGGCGCCCTGGGCGAGATCCCCATGTCCGCCTCGGCCATTGCCGACCAGCCCTTCAACATCGTCTCGGGCATCTTCCGCGGCCTGACGCTGGGCGGGGCCATCCTCATTGCCCAGTACTGGGGCAAGGGGGACACCAAGGCCATCCGCCGGGTCATCGCCATCGGCATTCGCTGCTCGGTGCTCATCTCCCTGCTGACGGCCATTCTGGTCATCGCCTTCCCGGCCCCCATCATGGGCATCTTCTCCACCGACAAGGCGGTCATTGACGCGGGCATCGACTACCTGCGCATCGTGGCGCTGACCTACCCCATGTTCGCCGTCAGCAACTGCTATATGCTCTCCATCCGGGCGACCGAGAACGCCCGCACCCCGCTGCTGATCAACCTGCTCTCCTACGGGGTGAACATCCTCCTCAACTACGGCTTCATCTTCGGCAAGTTCGGCCTGCCGGAGATGGGGATCACCGGTGTGGCCATCGGCACCCTGCTGGCCCGCGGGATCGAGTTTGTCTGTGTGCTGGTGCACATGCTCTGCCTCAACAAGAAGGTGCGGATGAAGCTGAGCGACTTTGTCAAGCGCGACAAGCTGCTCTTCAAGGACTTTATGACCTATGCCGCCCCCTCCCTCCTCAGCGAGATGATCTTCACCATCGGCATGTCCGCCTACTCGGTCATCTTCGGCCGCCTGGGCACCACCACCATCGCCGCCAACACGGTGGCCGAGGTGCTCCACCGCATCGGCTCGGTCTTCTTTGCCGGCCTCTCGGGCGCCTCTTCGGTCATCATCGGCAAGACCATCGGCTCGGGCGACATCCAGCGGGCCAAGCTGCAGAAAAAGACCTTCAACGTGCTGGCCATGGGGGTGGGCCTGTTCACCACCGCCCTGCTGCTGGCCATCAAAAACTTCGTCCTCTCCCTCTACAACATCGCCCCTGAGACCTACGCCATGGCCGACAAGATGATCGTCATCAACGCCATCTTCATGATTGCCTTTGCCTACGAGTCCCTCTATGTCACCGGGCTGCAGGTGGGCAGCGGCGACGCCACCAACATCCTCATCTACACCACCGTCATCATGTGGGGGATCACCATGCCCATTGCCTTTGCGGGGGCCTTCTGGTTCAAGCTCTCCCCCCTGGTGGTCTTTGTCATCCTCAAGTGCGACTATGCCGTCAAGGGCGTTTACGGCTACTTCCGCACCCGGGGCGACAAGTGGATCAAGCAGGTCACCCGGGATGAAAAGGACCTGCAGGCGCAGGAGTAGACCCACTTCCCGCACAAAAAAGAAAATGGACAAAGGGGGCGGGCAGCCACAGCTGCCCGCCCCCTTTTTGCCGCGCCGAAAAAAGAGCGGATATTTTCAAACCGCCTCATTGCAGAGGGGGGAGGAATGCGCTATGCTGGGGGTGCAAGGGGGAAAATGAGATGGCAAATGAGGAGAAAAAGGACTTTAACGCAATGCTGCACAGGGACGCGGGGATGCCCAAGACCCAGATCGTCACCGCCCCCAAGGCGGTGGCCAAATACGGCGGGGAGAGGATGTACTTCGCCCCGCCCATCGACTACGACCGGGTGATGCGGCGGATCCCCTTCGGCAAGGTGATCACGGTGGGGGCCATACGCGAGCACTTTGCCGCCCAGAACGGGGCCGACTTCACCGACCCCATCACGGCGGGTATCTTTGTCTCCATCGCCGCCTGGGCCAGTTTTCAGCGGCAGGGGGACGAGACCCCCTACTGGCGCACCCTCAAGGCCGGGGGCGAACTCAACCCCAAGTACCCCGGAGGCGTCGAGGCGCAGCGCGCCCGCCTTGAAGAGGAGGGGCACGTTGTCTTGCAGCGGGGGCGAACCAACCTGCGCTATTTTGTAAAGGACTACGAGCAGGCCCTCTTCCCCCTGGACGAGAGGGGATAGAGGGAAAAAAGAGAGCCGGTCGAACAACTCGACCGGCTCTCTTTTTCTCGTTACTGGTGGGCAATCAGGTAGCGGATGCCCTCGACGGTGGCCTTGATGGCCTTTTCGGTGTCGTGGTCATAGGGATTCTCCATCCCCAGGGCGGCCCGCTCCTGGTTTTGGATGACGTGCATCACCGCGCCCGCCTTGCAGCCCAGGGACTGGCAGACGGTGAAGAGGGCGGCAGACTCCATCTCGCTGCCCAGGGTGCCGGCCCGCTTCCAGGCCTCCCAGCGGTTGAGCAGCTCATAGGAGATGGGCATCCTGTCGGGGGAGTGCTGGCCGTAGAACGAGTCCTTGCACTGCACCACCCCGGTGTGCACCCGGTAGCCCAGCTTTTTGGCGCCCTCCCGCAGGGCGTAGGCGATGTCCAGATCGGCCACGGCCGGGAACTCGATGGGCAGGTACTCCTTCGAGGTGCCCTCGGCGCGGATGGCGCCGGTGACCACCACCACGTCGCCGCCCATGACGTCGAGGTTGATGCCGCCGCAGGTGCCGATGCGGATGAAATTGTTTACCCCCAGCAGGTGCAGCTCCTCGATGCAGATGGCGGCGGAGGGGCCGCCGATGCCGGTGGAGCAGACAATGACCTTCACGCCGTCCAAGAAGCCCTCGTAGGAGACGTACTCCCGGTTTTCACCCAGCTTGCGCGGGTTGTCTAAAAAGGCGGCGATTTTGGGCACCCGGCCCGGGTCGCCGGGCAGGATGGCATACTGTGCGCCCTTGACGTCCTCCTCGTTGAGTTTGATGTGGTAGGTCCTCCCGTCGTCGCCGACGATCATCTTGCTGAGCATGTACAACACACCTTTCTATTTTAATCAAATTTAATCAAACACAGGTTTGTAAAAATACACCTTCATTATACACCCGTTGGAAGCGTTTACACAATTCGGAAAATGCGCCAAGAAGCGCGGCCCTTTTTAGATAAAAAGTCAAGGCAAAAGAAAGGGGGACAAGGGCAATCCGCTAAAAATACGGGCTGCGAGAGGACAAAATCGGGCAAAAATACAATATTTGTGCGAAAGAATTGACAAATCTTCGCGGTCAACAGTATATTATGAATAGGTGGAAAACGCTTGCGCTTGCAGCGGCGAAACGTTTTGATATCGCCTGCCAGGCGGCTTTTTGAGGGGTCGGCCACCGGCAGTAAATGAGGGGCTTTGACCCCGTAAAGGTGGAGTGAAGAGTGGAGACCAAGCAGATTACCATCAAGGACATCGCGCAGAAGGCGGGGGTGGCGGTGTCCACCGTCTCCCGGGTGCTCAACGGCAAGGACCGGGTGAGCCCCGAGACGCGGCGGCGGGTACAGCAGATCATCGACGAGTACGACTACGTGCAAAACGCCGCGGCGGTGTCGGTGGTCAAGCGCAAGACCAACATGATCGGCGTCATCATCCCCGAGATCCAAAACCCATTTAACGCCTCCATCGTCTACGGGGTCGACAAGGTCTGCAAGACCCGGGGGTACAACATCTGCGTCTTCTCCACCGACGACAAGGTGGCCGACGAGGAGCGGCTCATCCGCTCGGTGGTCAGCCCCCTGGTGGACGGGATCATCGCCATCACCTGCACCGACGGGCGCATCTATCTGGGCGGCCGCAAGCCGGTGGTGCTGGTGGACAGGGGTCTGGGCGCCGACGACTTTGACGAGGTGGTCATCGACAACATGGGCGGGATGCACCGCGCCTGCGATTACCTGATCAAAAAGGGGCACCGCAAAATCGCCTACATCTCCGGACCGCTGGAGTTCACCACCGGCCTGGGGCGGCTGCAGGGCTTTCGCAGCTGCATGGAGGAGCACGGCATCCCCATCGACGAGGACAACGTCTACGTGGGCGACTGGTTCGTGGCCGACGGCCGCCGCGCCACCCAGAAGATACTGGAGAGAAATCGCGCCGGTGCGGGGGTCACGGCCATCCTCTGCAGCAACAACCTCATCTGCAAGGGCTGCATCGAGGTGCTGCACGAGGCCAAGGTGGCCATTGGCGAGGACATCTCCCTGCTGGGCTTTGACGAAAACGACCTGGTGCACTACACCACCCCCAAAATCACCTATGTGGCCCGCCCCACCTACGAGATGGGGGAGAAGGCGGCCGAGATGCTCTTGGAGAAGATCGCCTCGGAGAAGAGCTACCTGGGGCAGAAGATGGTGATGCGCACCCGGCTCATCGAGCAGGGCTCGGTCAAGGACCTAAACAAGAAATAGCGGCGGAGGATCTGCCGAAAGAGAAAGACGACTGCCTTTGGGTGGTCGCCTTTTTTGCACTTTGGGCTTGCTTCTGGCGGGGGATCGCGGCGGACCAGCAGTTGATTCGCGGTTGGGGCAGGCCGTGGTGGAGAGGGGAAGGGCGGGGTTCCCGCCTGCGGCCGAATGAGCGCGCCCTGGGGGTTGGCGCTCCCCCCGACCAGGCGGAGGAACTGGCGCAAAGCCAGCGCCGCAGCCTGCGGGCTGCCGGGCGCATGGGGGTGCGGGGGGAGACGGCGGCGCGCATTCGCGCCTTCTGTGGTCCCCCTACCCCTTACCCCGGGAGTATCTGCCCGCGCCGGAGGAGTTGTCGGCGGCTTTGCCACTTTAAGAGCCAGCTTGGCGGGAGGTTGAGCGACCGGGAATGGATGGGCTGGATGCCCCTCTGTTTTGGCGAGAGCTGTAGGGGATTGCTGGAACCACTGGAAACGGGAACAGTTGGCCCAGGCCCTGTGGGAGGGGGAAAAACCGCCCCGCTGCAGGACTACACCGGCAAAGGCCCATGGAGGCATGAAAAGGAGGGGGAAAGGATAGCGGGCGAGCGAGTGAGTGGGCGGCGGCCCTCTCCCCAGTCGGCTGACAGCCACCTCTGGACGAGCTGCTGGCCCTTTGGACCGAGGAGGTGGCGTGACAGTTGGACTGGGAGGGCAGCTCCATCGAGCAGGGGGCGGCAAACACCCTGCTGCGCTCCGTCTGCTCCATGATTTCCCCGTGTCAAGGGGAGGGGGACGTGTCCGGCATTCCGCCGCGGGACGAGTGGCTGTCCTCTTTTCCAGCTCTGCTCGGGGGGGGAGCGCCGCCGCCCCCGCTTTGTCGGCGCCCCATCCTGTCGGATGAAGGACTGCGGCGGCCAGCCGACTGGGGAACGGTGCGGCTATGTCCTCTCCGACAAGCTGGCGCTGGCAACGGGGGTAGCGGCCTGGGGCCCTGCTGGAGCACAGGCGTTTTGCCACCGGCGAGCGCGTCCCCCTCTTTGAGACTTTGGGGGAGACGGTGCAATCTCTCCTCTTATGAATAGCCAACTATTTTTTTAAGGGGGAGAGGGGGAGATGCCGGGCGAAAAAAAGCCACTTCTGCGCTGCCCTTCCCCAACCCCGACAGAAGTGGTCGCGGGAGCTGGCCGCCGGGGGGCAGAGGGATGGCAGGGTGCAAAAAAAGAGCTGTTTGAACCGGTCAAACAGCTCTTTTTCTCTTCGGGAAGGATCACCGCTCCCCGCTGCCCAGGGCCTGTTCGGCCAGGCGCAGGGTGTAGACGGCGGCGGCCAGTTGGTCGGGGTCGCGCATCCCCTGGGCGGACTGGCGGTCCAGGGGGAACTCCACCACGTCGGCCCGCATGGCGGCGGCCATCACCGGCACCACGTCGTAGCCGGTGCCGTCGTAGTAGCCGACCCCCTCTTGAAACCGGCCCTTGAGGACGATCATCGCCCGCAGGTTGGCCTCTTCGGGCGGGGCGGGAAAGGCGGGCGCGCCGTGCAGCAGGGTGACCGGGCCACTGCCGGCGCCGTGCAGGGCGACCAGGGCCTGGCGGAGCAGGTCAGTGGAGGCGTCCTCAGCGCAGAGGAGGACGGGGGCCCCGCTGGCGCCCGCCGCCTTCAGCAGCGGGGTATCGTCCAGGGCAGTCCTCCCCAGCTGCCAGAGGGGCATGCCCAGCTCTGCCAGGCGCTGGGCGTGCTCGGCTTTTTCGGGGAGCACCAGCAGGAGGATGCCCAGGGCGTTTGCCTCCTCTTTTAGCTGGGTATAGTGGGGTCCGGCGACGGCAAAGGGGAGAAGCAGGCCGTTGACCCCCGCCTCGGCGGCGGCGCGGGTGAAGAAGTGGGCGTCCTCCTCGCTGCGGCAGCCGCGGGTGGCGTCGGCCAGCAGGATGCAGCGGCTCATTGGGCCTGCTGCTCCCCGCCGTCGATGACCAGCTCTTTTAAGGAGGCGGCCAGCCCGGCCATGGACTGGATCTCGGAGGGGATGATGATCTTGGTGGCCCGCCCGTCGGCCACCTTCTCAAAGGCCTCCAGACTCTTGAGGGCAATGACCTTGTCGCCGGGATTGGCCTCATTGAGCAGGCGCAGGCTGTCCGCATAGGCCCGCTGCACCATCAGGATGGCTTCGGCCTCGCCCTCGGCCTCGTGGATCTTCTGTTCCTTGACCGCCTCGGCCCGCAGGATGGCCGACTCCTTCTCGCCCTCGGCCACCAGGATCTGGCTGCGCTTCTCGCCCTCGGCCCGCAGGATGGACTCGCGGCGCTGGCGCTCGGCCTTCATCTGTTTCTCCATGGCGTCCTGGATCTCGGCCGGGGGCACGATGTTCTTGACCTCCACCCGATTGACCTTGATGCCCCACTTGTCGGTGGCCTCGTCGAGGATGGTGGTGATGCGGGTGTTGATGACGTCGCGGGAGGTGAGGGTGTTGTCCAGTTCCAGGTCGCCGATGATGTTGCGCAGGGTGGTGGCGGTCAAAAACTCAATGGCGGCCATGGGGTTGTCGACGCCGTAGGTGAACAGCTTGGGGTCGGTGACCTGGAAGAAGACCACCGTGTCGATCTGCATGGTGACGTTGTCCTTGGTGATGACCGCCTGGGGGGCAAAGTCCACCACCTTCTCTTTCAGGGAGACCCTCTTGGCGACCCGGTCCACAAAGGGGATCTTGAAGTGCAGGCCGGTGGCCCAGGTCTCCCGGTAGGCGCCGATGCGCTCGACGACATAGGCGTTTGCCTGGGGCACCACCCGGATGTTGGCGACCAGGATGATCAGGATCAGGGCGACAAGCGCCAGCAGGATGTATTGCATTGTGACTCCTCCTCGTTTTGGTTATTGGGGTTTCTCGTCGGCGGGGCGGACAAAGAGCCGGACCCCTTCAATGCGGCAGACTTGCACCACCGCGCCCTGGGGGATGGTCTCGCCCCCCTCGCTGCGGGCGGCCCAGCTCTGCCCGCAGACAAAGACCCGCCCGCTGGGGGCCAGGTTGTCCACGGCCTGGGTGATGGTCCCCTCTTTGCCGATGACCATGTCGGCATTGGTCCGCTGGGACCGGCCGCTCAAGAACTTTTTGCACAGGGGGCGGGTGGCGGCCAGCAGCAGTCCACTGACCACGAAAAAGACCAGCAACTGCACCCACAGGGACTCGGTGAACAGGGAGGTGATGAGGCCGGCCACCCCGCCGGCGGCAAACCAGATGGACACCAGGGCCACGGTCGCCGCCTCGGCAATGGCGAAGACGGCGATGGCGACCAGCCATCCCACAGCGTAGATCATGAGCAGAGAACCTCCTTTGCAAGGTGACGGGCGGCGCCGGCGCTGGATAGTGCCGGCGGAGCGGGTGAGATCGGCCGGCAGGGGCGGGGAGCGGGGCGGACAAAAGCTGTCCGCCGCCGCGGCGCTCCGGCCGTTTGCGGTCGTGCTTTCCCGGGCGCAAAGCGCGCGGGGGGATTTGGCCGTGGGGCAGGGGGCAAACAGGAGTTGCGCCCTCTGCCCGGCCCTCTCGGCACAATGACTGCGTTGCGGTTATTATACCACAGTTTGGCCGGAAAAACGATTTTGCCCCCACAAATTGGCCGAATCCCCCAAAAGGAGGGGGCAAGCAGCGCAGCCGGTGCATTTTGCGGGGGAAAACAGCCCCTCTTTTGGCAGTTTTCTCAAAAGGTCGCGATTTGTCCGGCAAGATGGAGAAACTGGCGATATGACCGGCCTTTTTTGCCCCTTTGCGCCCTCTAATTTCGGCAGAAAGCGGATTGCAAAGGCCGTTTGCCCGGTGGTACAATAGAGGCAACAAGCGAGAACCGCCATCCGTTCGAGAGTTGAAGGAGGAACGCCCCATGATCACCCAAATTTATTCCATGCAGACCCCTGAAGAGGCCCTGGCCTGTGTCGAGGCCGGCGCCGACCACATCGGTGTCAACCCCACCGCCAAGAATTCCGGCATGAGCAAAGACGAGGCCATGGCCAAGTGCAAGGCCATCTTTGACGCCGTGGGCGACCGGGCCGTCAAGGTGGCCCTGACCATCGACGACACCCCGGAGGAGCAGATCGAGATCATCGAGAAGCTGCACCCCGACGTGCTGCACGTCTCCGGCGCCGAGGACGACGCCACCCCCGAGCAGGTGGCTGCCTGGAAGGCCAAATACCCCTGGCTGAAGATCATGCAGGCCGTTCCCATGAGCGGGCCCGAGGCCATTGAGCGGGCGGTCGCCTTCAGCAAGTTCTGCGACATGCTGATCCTCGACTCGGTGGTGCCCGGGGTCATCGGCACCGGGGCCGCCGGCATCACCCACGACTGGGCTTGGGACAGAGCCATTGTCGAGCAGGCCTCCTGCCCGGTCATCATCGCCGGCGGCCTGGGGCCCGACAACGTGGCCGACGCCGTTCGCGCCGTCAAGCCCTGGGGGGTCGACTCCCTGACCAAGACCAACTGCGAGAAGAGCCACATCGGCAAGAAGGACATCGACAAGGTGCGCGCCTTCTGCGAGAATGCACAGGCTGCCGCCAAGGAGCTGGGCATCTAGTTTTCCCGATACAGCAAATAAAAACTCCCTGTGCCAGAGGGCACGGGGAGTTTTTTGTCTGTGTACAGAAAAAAGACTAGTGGTGGCAACCGCCCTGGCAGCCGCCCATTTCGCCCTGGCAGCTGTCGTGGTGACCGTCTTTTTCGTGGTGGCCGCCGCAGCCGCAGGAGGGGAGGGGGGCGAACTGCAGCTGCCCGTCGAGGTAGCGCTGTACGACCGCCTCAACGGGGCCCTCGCAGCCGCCGATGAAGGCGATGCCCTCGGCCGTCAGCTTGTTCTGGGCCCCCTGGCCCATGCCGCCGCAGAGGACCAGCTCGACCCCGTTTTCCTTGAGCAGGTCGCCCAGGAGGTCGTGGCTGTGAATGAGGTTTTGGATCTGCCGGGTGGAGATGACCTTCCCCTCTTCGACGGTGAAGAGGGTGAAGTCGCGGGTCTTGCCGAAGTGGTGGGAGACCTGTCCGTCCAGGGTGGGGATGGCGATGATCACTTCTCCTCGCCTCCCATCAGGGCCTCGACGGCGTCGCAGGCGATGTCCAGCGCCGGGAGCTGCACCTCTTCGATGCGGCCCTCGTCGCAGAGGGCGGCCACCGCCGGGTCGATGGGCAGCCGGCCCAGGAAGGGCAGGGAGAACTGGTTCGCCACCGCCTCGGCCTTGCTGTGGCCGAACAGCTCGATCTGCTTGCCGCAGTCGGGGCAGGCCAGGTAGCTCATGTTTTCCAGCAGGCCCAGCACCGGGATGTGCATGGCGGACGTCATGTTCACCGCCTTGGAGACGATCATCGACACCAGGTCCTGGGGGGTGGAGACCACCAGGCAGCCGTCCACCGGCAGGGACTGAAAGACCGTCAGGGGCACGTCGCCGGTGCCCGGAGGCATGTCCACAAAGAGAAAGTCCACGTCCCGCCAGATGACGTCGGTCCAGAACTGTTTGACCACCCCGGCGATGACCGGCCCCCGCCAGATGACCGGCGTGGTCTCGGTGTCCAGCATCATGTTGATGGAGATCACCTGGGTGCCCTGGCCGGTGAGGGCGGGGTAGATGCCCAGCCCGTCGGACTGGGCCTGCTCGTGGATGCCAAAGAGTTTGGGGATCGAGGGGCCGGTGATGTCGGCGTCCAGCACGGCGGTCTTGTAGCCGCGCCGGGCCAGGCCGACGGCCAGCATCGAGGTGACGAAGGACTTGCCCACGCCCCCCTTGCCGCTGGCCACCGCCACTACGTGTTTGACCGAGGACAGCTCGTGGGGCTTCTCCAAAAAGCTGGCGGGACCCGCCTGCTCTCTCGAGGAGCAGGACTGGGAACAGCTGCTGCAGTCGTGGGTGCATTGCTCTGCCATCAAATCATTCCTCTCCATCTTCTTTTGCCGTTTTGCCGCACAGCTGGCAACAGGGGTGGGGCTGGCCCTCCAGCGCCCGGCAGCGCAGCCGGTAGCTGCCGCCGCCGATGAGCAGGGCCTTTCCCCCCACCACCGCCTCGGCCACCTGCCGCCTGGCGGCGGTGAGGATGCGCTGATAGGTGCCGCGGGAGACGCCCATCTGTGCGGCGGCGAGCTGCTGGTCGAGCCCCTCCAGATCCGACAGGCGGAGCGCCTCCAACTCCTCGACGCTGAGGCGGACGCTCCCCTGGGGATGGGGCGGGGAGAACTGGCTGCACCGGGGGACGAAACAGACCTCTCTGCACTTCTTGATGCGCGCCACAGCAGCCCCCCCTTTCGGCAAAGTGATTGAAACATTTATTTTGTGCAAATGCACAATACGGCAGTATTATACCGCACCCCAAAGGGGGCGTCAAGGGCTATTTGTCCCGGTGGCGGCGCAGGACGGCAAAGACCCCCAGGGCGATGAGGAGGACGGCCGCCGCCCCCAGGGCGATGTAGAGCCCGGTGGGGGTGGAAGTGGTGTCCCCGGTGAGGGGGGAGAGGGTGAGCAGGGTCGGATACACGGCAAAGCACTCCTTTCACGGCGCGGCGGGCCGCAGGGGCCCGACGGCGGTTTGAATTCCCCCTCAGTATAGCACAATTGCCGCTGTTCGGCGCCCCTGCCGGGGAAAAAGGGCAAAAAACACCCCGGCGAGGGGGAGGGGAGCTCCGCCCTGTCGGGGTGCTTGGCTGCTAGCTGTCGGGAAAGGCGGGGACAGCTGGAATGGGGTGGGCACCGCTCACCGCCCGTGGAGGGAAGTGGGGCAGAGCGCCGGAACAGAAGAGGCGGGAAGGGGCGCGCTACTCGGAGAAGAGCAGCTGCCCGTAGGAGGGGTAGGGCCAGCAGTCGGCGGCGGTGAGGGTCTCCATCTCATCGGTGACGGCCCGCAACTTCTGCATGGCGGGAAAGACCTTTTCCCGGCAGTGGCGGGCGCAGGCCTCCAAGTCGGCGCAGTTCTTGGTCTCCAGCAGCGCCTCCTCTAGGGTGTCGACGGCCTCTGCAAAGCAGCCGCTGAGGGCGGCCAGCCGGTCGATGATCTTCTCCTCGCAGCGGCAGGAGAGGGCGGGGGAGACGGCGCGCTTGGCGCTCACTGCGGCGCAGAGCTGGCCGGTGTAGCGGCTGACGGCGGGGAGGATGTCCCGCCGGGCCATCTCCAACATGGTCTGGGCCTCGATGGAGAGCACCTTGGCGTAGTTTTCCAGCAGGATATCCACCCGGGAGCGCAGCTCCACCTCGCTGTAAATTTTGTGTTTGGCCAGCAGGGAGATGTTTTTCTCCCGCAAAAAGCAGGGGATGGCGTCGGCCGCTGAGGGCAGGTTGGCCAGCCCCCGGCGCTGGGCCTCCTCCACCCAGTCGTCGCTGTAGCCGTTGCCCGAGAAGAGGATCCGCCGGTGCTCCTTGACGGTGCGCGCCAACAGCTCGGCCAAGGCCTGGTCAAAGTCTTCGGCCCCCTCCAGCTCGTCGGCGAACTGGGCGAGGCTCTCGGTGACGATGGCGTTTAAGATGGTGTTGGGCCCCGAGATGGAGAGGGCGCTGCCGGGCATGCGAAATTCAAACTTGTTGCCGGTGAAGGCAAAGGGGGAGGTGCGGTTGCGGTCGGTGTTGTCCAGGGGGATCCTGGGCAGCACGTGCACCCCCACCTTCAGTTCGCCCCGGCCGCCCCCGTCGTAGCGCTCTCCCCTTTCAATGGCCTGCAGCACGGCGGTGAGCTCGTCGCCCAGGAAGATGGAGAGGATGGACGGCGGCGCCTCGCTGGCGCCAAGCCGGTGGTCGTTGCCCGCCGTGGCCACCGAGGCCCGCAGCAGGTCCTGATAGTCGTCCACCCCCTTGATGACCGCGCAGAGAAAGAGGAGAAACTGGGCGTTTTCCCGCGGGGTGTCGCCGGGGTCCAACAGGTTTTGCCCGCCGTCGGTGCGGAGGGACCAGTTGTTGTGCTTGCCCGAGCCGTTGACCCCGGCATAGGGCTTTTCGTGCAGCAGGCAGACAAAGCCGTGGCGGCGGGCCACCTTCTTCATGGTCTCCATGGTCAGCTGGTTGTGGTCGGCGGCAATGTTGGCGGTGGTGTAGATCGGCGCCAGCTCGTGCTGGGAGGGGGCCACCTCGTTGTGCTCGGTCTTGGCGTAGACCCCCAGCTTCCAGAGCTCGGTGTTCAGCTCCTCCATAAAGCCCTTGACCCGGGCCTTGAGGGCGCCGAAGTAGTGGTCGTCCAGCTCCTGCCCCTTGGGGGCCTTGGCGCCAAAGAGGGTGCGGCCGGTGTACTTGAGGTCGGGCCGCCGGTCGTAGAGCCGCTCGTCCACCAGAAAGTACTCCTGCTCCACCCCGACCGAGGTGCTCACCCGCTGGGTGGTCTGGTCGCCGAAGAGGCGCAACACCCGCACCGCCTGGCGGCTGAGGGCCTCCATCGAGCGCAGCAGGGGGGTCTTTTTGTCCAGCGCCTCCCCCCCGTAGGAGCAGAAGGCCGTGGGGATGCAGAGGGTGTCGTCCTTGATAAAGGCGTAGGAGGTGGGGTCCCAAGCGGTGTAGCCGCGGGCCTCAAAGGTGGCCCGCAGCCCCCCAGAGGGGAAGCTGGAGGCGTCGGGCTCTCCCCGGATCAGCTCCTTGCCTGAAAACTCCAGGATGGCCGCCCCCTCCCCGGTGGGGGCGAGAAAGCTCTCGTGCTTTTCGGCGGTGATGCCGGTCATGGGCTGAAACCAGTGGGTGTAGTGGGTGGCCCCCTTCTCGACGGCCCAGTCCTTCATGGCGCTGGCCACCACGTCGGCCAGCGCCTGGTTTTCCCGCCCCAGGCTACGCCCCTCCCGAATGGTGCGCCGCAGGGCCAGATAGGTCTCCCGGGGGAGCCGCTCCCGCATCACCTCATCGCCAAAGACCATGCTGCCAAAAACCTCTCTCTCAGTGTTCACAGTCGATCCCTCCTCGTCTGGGCGGTGCTTTCCGCCCTGCTTTCTCTTTTTGCCTGCCATCGCGCGCCTCGAACGGGGGCAGCGGCGGGCAGTGGGGTGCTGTCTCAGGTCGGCCAGGCAGGGCGAGAGGCCCCGCCCCGGCGCCTGCTTTTTCGAGACCCAGACAAAAAAGGCGCTGCCGGCCCGTCGGGGCCTGCAGCGCCTTTGCTGTTTCTCTATGCCGGCCAGTATACCCCTGGCCGGGGCGGTTGTCAACACCCCGCCCGCCCTTTTTTCGGCGGGAGGGCGGGGCAAACGGAGGGGCCCGACCGATATAGGGGCCCTGGTGGGGGCGCAAAAAAAATTATCCAGTGGGCAGATCGGCCCAAAAAATGGGTTGACAACCGGCTTTTTCATCGGCTATACTTGCACCAGTAAGTGAACAAAGGCGTTCACCGTGGAAGGGACGAGGGCCCCTTCTCCGGTGGACGCTTTTTTTGGTTGTGGCCGAGGAGAGGGCGGACACAGGGCAAGATGGGCGGGACAGGGCCCGCCAAACAGGGAAAGGACGGAGTAGCAGTGGATTACACCGTGGGAGAGATCCTCCAATTTGTGGAGGAAAACGACGTCAAGTTCATTCGGCTGGCGTTTTGCGACGTCTTTGGGCGGCCGAAAAACATCGCCATCATGGCCGACCAATTGGAGAGGGCCTTTTCCTCCGGCATCTCCTTTGACGCCTCGGCGGTGCGGGGCTTTTTGCAGGTGGAGGAGTCGGATCTCTTCCTCTTCCCCGACCCGGGGACGATGGCCATTCTGCCATGGCGGCCGCAGCAGGGGCGGGTGGTGCGGTTTTTCTGCCATATCCGCCATCCGGACGGGCGGCCCTTTGCCGGGGATGGGCGCTACCTCCTCCGCCAAGCTGAAGGGGCGCTGGCCGAGATGGGCTACACTGCCAAGGTGGGAGCCGAGTGCGAGTTCTACCTCTTTTTGCAGGGGGAGGACGGCGCGCCCACCAAGATCCCCTTTGACCGGGCGGGCTACCTGGATATGGCGCCCCTCGACCGGGGGGAAAATATTCGCCGGGAGATCTGTCTGACGCTGGAGGAAATGGGCATCCTCCCCGAGAGCTCCCACCACGAGCAGGGGCCGGGGCAAAATGAGGTGGACTTTAAGTACGCCGATCCCCTGCGGGCGGCCGATGACCTCACCACCTTTCGCTCGGTGGTGCGGGTGGTGGCGGCGCAAAACGGCCTCTGCGCCAGCTTTGACCCCAAACCCCTGCCCGACGCCAGCGGCAGCGGGCTGCACGTCAACCTCTCGCTGCACCGGGACGGGGTCAATCTCTTTCGGGCCCAGGGCCAGGGGCACAGCCGAGAGGCAGAGGCCTTTCTCGCCGGGATCCTCGACCGGGTGGAGGAGATCACCGCCTTTTTAAACCCTCTGCCCCAGTCCTACGAGCGGCTGGGCCGCTGTGAGGCGCCGGGATACCTCTCCTGGTCCCACCAGAACCGCTCCCAGCTCATCCGCATTCCGGCGGCGGCCGGCCCCTATGCCCGCATGGAGCTGCGCTCCCCCGACCCGGCCTGCAACCCCTACCTAGCCTTTGCCCTGTTGCTGCGCGCCGGGGCCGAGGGGGTGCGGGAGAAAAAGGTCCTCTGCCCCCCCTGCGATCACAACCTCTACACCGCCCCGAAAGAAATTTTGCGGGGGGTGCACCCCCTGCCCAAGGACTTTGCCGCCGCCGCGCAGCTGGCCAGGGAGAGCGCCTTTGTGCGGGCAGCGCTCCCCCAAGGGGTCGTGGACAGTCTGCTTGGCGGCCAGCAGCCCCGCTAAAGGGGTGGCCGTGTGCGGGAAAGGGGGAGTGAGCGATGATGACGGCCCTGTTGGTGCAGCGCTCCAGCGACGGCGGACCGCTGCCGGACCTGCTGAAACAGGCGGGCTATGGCCAGGTGGTGAGCGCCTGTTCAGGGGCGCGGGCCCGGCAGCTCGTCGCCCGGCAGACCTTTGACTTGATCCTCTGCAACGCCCCCCTGCAGGACGAGACGGGGGAGCCGTTTTGCTGCGACTGCGCCGCCAGGACCGACGCCGGGGTGGTGCTGATTGTGGGGAGGGAGCGCGCCGGCGAGGTGGGGGAGCGGGTGGGCCACTGCGGGGTATTCACCGTGTCAAAACCCATGAGCCAGCCGCTGTTTTTCCAGGCGGTGCGGATGGCCCAGATCGCCCGGCAGCGGCTCTACACCCTGCGGCGGGAGAATGTCGAGCTGCAGAAGAAAATCGACGAGATCCGGCTGGTGGACCGGGCCAAGTGCGCCCTGATCCAGTATTTGCAGATGAGCGAGCCCCAGGCCCACCGCTACCTCGAAAAGCAGGCCATGGACATGCGCCTCACCCGGGCTGAGGTGGCCCGCAGTGTGTTGCAGACTTACGAGAAAGAGTGAGAGATTGGGGGGACCGACGGTGACATACCGCTTTACCAAGATGCAGGGGTGCGGCAACGACTACCTCTACTTTGACTGTTTTGCCCAGCCGGTCACCGACCCGGCGGGACTTGCCCGACGCTTTTCCGACCGGCATTTTGGGGTGGGGAGCGACGGGGTCATCCTCATCCTCCCCAGCGAGGTGGCCGACGCGCGGATGCGCATCTTCAACGCCGATGGCAGCGAGGGGAAGATGTGCGGCAACGGGGTGCGCTGTGTGGGAAAATACCTCTACGACAGTGGGCGCTGCAAAAAGACCGCGCTGCGCGTCGAGACCGGCAGCGGCATCAAGACGTTGCAGCTGGAGGTGGCAGGGGGCGTTGCGCGCCGGGCCACCGTGGGGATGGGCCCGCCCGATCTGCGCCCGGCGGCGGTGCCGGTGCTGCTGCAGGGGGAGCGGGTGGTAAATGCGCCGGTCAAGATCGGGGGACAGCGCTGGCAGATCACCTGTGTGAGCATGGGCAACCCCCACTGTGTGGTCTTTGTCGACTGTGTGGACGAACTGGACCTGACTGTCCTGGGGCCCCTGTTTGCGGGGAGCGGCCTCTTCCCCGAGGGGATAAACGCGGAGTTTGTACAGCCGCTGGGGGAGCGGGCCATCAAGATGCGGGTCTACGAGCGGGGCAGCGGCGAGACCCTGGCCTGCGGCACCGGGGCCTGCGCGGCGGCGGTGGCCGCCATCGCCGCCGGCCGTTGCCGCCGGGAAGAGGAGATCGCCGTCTCGCTGCCCGGGGGACAGCTGCAAGTCCGCTGGGGGGAGAGGGAGTGCTATTTGAGCGGCCCGTCGGAGACGGTTTTCTGCGGCCAGCTGGAGTGGTAAACAGAGGACTCGGAGAGCGAGTGGGGAGGAAGAGAGATGCAACAGAAGAAGAGAAAGTACGTATTTGTCACCGGCGGGGTGGTGTCCGGGCTGGGCAAGGGGATCACGGCCGCCTCTCTGGGCAGGTTGCTCAAGAGCCGGGGGCTCAAGGTCATGGCCCAGAAGTTGGACCCCTACATCAACGTGGACCCCGGCACCATGAGCCCCTACCAACACGGCGAGGTCTTTGTCACCGAGGACGGGGCCGAGACCGACCTGGACCTGGGCCACTACGAGCGCTTTATCGACGAGAACCTCAACCGATTTTCCAACCTCACCACCGGCAAGGTCTACTGGAACGTGCTGCAAAAGGAGCGGCGGGGGGAGTATCTGGGCGAGACGGTGCAGGTCATCCCCCACATCACCGGCGAGATCAAGGACTTTATCTACTCGGTGGGGGAGCGCGACGACGCCGACGTGGTGATCACCGAGATCGGCGGCACCACCGGCGACATCGAGAGCCTGCCCTTTTTGGAGGCCATCCGCCAGGTGGACCAGGAACAGGGGCCGGGGAACTGCCTCTTCATCCACGTGACCTTGGTGCCCTATATCCCCGGGTCGGAGGAGTACAAGTCAAAGCCCACCCAGCACTCGGTAAAGGAACTGATGAGCCTGGGCATCCGCCCCGACATCATCGTCACCCGCTCCGACGGGCCCATCGGCGAAGAGGTGCGGGAGAAGATCGCCCTCTTTTGCAATGTGGAGCCCGACTGCATCATTGAAAACATCACCCTGCCGGTGCTCTATCAGGCCCCCAAGATGCTGGAGGAACAGCACTTCTCCGACATCGTGCTGCGGGGGCTGGGGCTGGAGGAACTGCCCCCTTGCGACCTGGCGGAGTGGGACGAGATGCTGCGCCGGATCGGCGCCTGCCGGGGCGAGGTGGAGATCGCCCTGGTGGGCAAATACGTCCGGCTGCACGACGCCTACCTCTCGGTGGCGGAGGCGCTGCGCCACGCGGGCTGCACCCACGGGGTGGAGGTGGCCATTCGCTGGGTGGAGGCCGAAGAGGTGACCGACGACACTGCCGAGGCCCTGTTGGGCGGTTGCAGCGGGGTGCTGGTGCCCGGCGGATTTGGCGACCGGGGGGTGGAGGGCAAGATCGCCGCCTGCCGCTACGCCCGGGAGAACGACATCCCCTACCTGGGCATCTGCCTGGGGATGCAGGTGGCGGTCATCGAGTTTGCCCGCCACGCCCTGGGCTGGGCGGGGGCCGATTCCAGCGAGTTTGCCCCCGATACCCCCTACCCGGTCATCGACCTGATGCCCGATCAACAGGGGGTCGTCTCCAAGGGGGGGACCATGCGGCTGGGGGCCTATCCCTGCGCCCTGGCCGAGGGGTCGCTCCTGCGGGCGGCTTACGGCGAAGCCGCTGTTTCGGAGCGCCACCGCCACCGTTACGAGTTCAATTCCCGCTTCCGCGCCGCCTTTGAAGAGGGGGGGATGCGGGTCGTCGGCACCTCGCCCGACGGCCGCCTGGTGGAGGCGGTGGAGATCCCCCACAACCGCTTCTTTGTGGGGGTGCAGTATCACCCCGAGTTCAAGAGCCGGCCCAACCGCCCCCACCCCGCCTTCTGCGCCTTTGTGGGGGCCGCCATGGAGCGGGGGAGAGGGGACAAATAGGCCAACAGGAGAGAGAAAGCGACCGGAGGGCGGTTTGAATGCCGCGCTGTACCGACAGGGGGGAACACCATTGCAAATCAACGGAAACTACCGCAACTTACAGCCAAACTACCTCTTTTCCACCGTCACCAAAAGGGTGGCGGAAGAGAGGAGGCGCCACCCGGGCAAACCTATCTACCGCCTGGGGGTGGGGGATGTGACCCTGCCTCTCTGCCCGGCGGTCATCGGCGCCCTCGGCAAAGCGGTGGAGGAGATGTCGGCGGCCGAGACCTTTCGCGGGTATGGGCCCGAGCAGGGGTATGACTTTTTGCGGGAGAGGATTCAGCAGTACTACGCTGCGTTCGGGGTCTCCCTGGACCTGGAGGAGATTTTTGTCAGCGATGGGGCCAACAGCGATTTGGGGAACATCCTCGACCTCTTCTCTAAAGAGAACACCGCTCTCATCCCCGACCCGGTCTACCCAGTCTACCTGGACACCAACACCATGGATGGCCGCAAAGTCCTCTTTATGGATGGAGGGGAGGAAAACGACTTTCTCCCCCTGCCCGATCCCTCGGTGAAGGCCGACCTCATCTACCTCTGCTCCCCGGGCAACCCCACCGGCGCGGTCTACACCCGCGCGATGCTGCAGAGCTGGGTGGACTACGCCCGGGCGCGGGGGGCCGTCATTCTTTTCGACGCGGCCTATGAGAGCTTTGTGACGGGGGACCTGCCCCACAGCATCTACGAGGTGGAGGGGGCCAAGGAGTGCGCCATCGAAATCAGCTCCCTCTCCAAGACCGCCGGTTTCACCGGGATGCGCTGCGGCTACACCGTGGTGCCCCGGACCCTGGAGCGGGAGGGGATGTCCCTCAACCGGATGTGGCTGCGCCGCCAGACCACCAAGTTTAACGGCGTCTCCTATGTGGTGCAGCGGGGGGCGGCCGCGGTCTTCACCCCCGAGGGGCGGCGGCAGACCGGCGAGGCCACCGCCTTTTACCGGGAGAACGCCGCCCTGATCGCCGCCGCCCTGCGGGAGTTGGGGGTCTGGTTTACCGGCGGGGTCTGCTCCCCCTACATCTGGATGGCCTGCCCGGAGGGGATGGGCTCCTGGGAGTTTTTTGACCTGCTCCTGCGCGAGGCCGGGGTGGCCGGGGTGCCCGGCGCCGGGTTTGGCAGAAACGGCGAGGGGTATTTTCGCCTCACCGGCTTTGGCAGCCGCGAGGAGACCTGTCAGGCCATTGCGGCCCTGCAGGAGCTCTACCGGGCCAGGGGACTGGCCGGGTAAGACCCGGCGGAAAAAAGATAGGGGGCCCTTTCCCGCCGGGAAAGGGCCCCCTATCTGTGGGTGTAGAGGAAGTCAACGCCCCTCGCCGTCCTCCCGGGCGACGAAGGCCTTGATTTGGTCGAAGGACTCCTGGCTGATGATGTGCTCGATGCGGCAGGCGTCGGCGTCGGCGATCTCAGCCGGGACGCCGAGGGTGAGGACCAGGTAGCGGGAGATCAGCCGGTGGCGCTCATAGACCGCCTCGGCCTTTTGCTGCCCCGCCTCGGTGAGGAGGATGTTGCCCCCTTCCCCCACCTGCACATAGCCGGCAGATTTGAGGATGCCGATGGCCCGGCTGATGCTGGGCTTGGAGAAGCCCAGTTCGGTGGCCACGTCGATGGAGCGGACGTGCCCCTGCCGCTGGCGGAGGAGAAGGATGGTCTCCAGATAGTTTTCACCCGACTCTTGCAGTTTCACGGTGCACCTCCCAAAGGTCCGCCCGCAGGGCGGAGAGATGGCCCCGGGCAGAAGGCGGCCGGGGGCGGCGCGAGGCCGCTTATAAAGGTATTTTAACACATTCTCCCCCGTGCCGCAATCGCCGGCCGGGGGAGTTTGGGTTTCCCCCTCTCGCCGGGGGAGACGGCAAGCGGCGGCGCCCGGCCTTGAGGAAGCCGAGCGCCGCCGCCCTCTATGGATTTTTGGGGAAAGCAGTTGAAAGGGGGATTTACGGCTTGACGCTGTCGCGGAAGGTGACGTACTCGTCCTGGTCCATTCCGTAGACCATCTTCACCTCGATCTCGCCCGAGGCGATCTTGGCGGAGAGGCCGCCGATGTAGTCCTGGGCCTCCTGGGGGACCTGGGCCTTGTAGTAGTCGTTCTCGGCGAGGACGGTGATCCCCTCCTTGAGGCCCCACTTGTAGAGCTTGCCGTACTCGGCGGTGCCCTCGACGGTGTCTTTGATGGCCTTGGCCATGGTGATGTCGTTGCGCTTGGTCATAGAGGTGAGGATGACGTCGGCGATCTCCGGCTTGGTGTCGATGAAGAACTCGCGCTGGTCGGCGTCCACGCCGATGCCCCAGAGGCCCTTGTCCTTGCAGGCCTCAAAGACGCCCAGCCCGGCGCCGCCGGCCACCTGGTGGATGACGTCGGCCCTCATCTGGTTGGCCTGCACCAGGGCCAGCTCTTTGGCCTTGGCGGTGTCGGTGAAGCCGCCGATGAAGGAGTTGGCCACCTTGCCGCTGGGGTTGGCCTCCAGCGAGCCCTGGATGTAGCCGATGATGAAGTTGTTGATGGGCACGGTGTCGGCGCCGGCCACCAGGCCGATGGTGCCGGTCCTGGACATCTTCTGGGCCAGGGCGCCGGCCAGGTATTCGCCCTCGTGCTGCTTGCTCATGACGGCGAAGACGTTGGGGATGTTCACCTCGGTGGTGGGGGTCAGATCGGTGACGATGAACTTGGTGTCGGGGTACTCGGTGTAGATGCGGTCGAGGATCTCATAGAACTCGTTGCCGTTCATCACCACAATGTCGTAGCCCTCGGCCGCGTCGCGGACGGACGGCTCCATCTTGGACTTGTCGGTGCCGTACTCGATGCACTTGGCGTTCAGGTCGATTTCCTGAGCGGCCTTCTGCACCCCCGACCAGGAGAGGTCGTTGAAGGATTTGTCGCCCAGCTGGGCGCAGATGTAGCCCACGCTTTTGTACTCGCTGCCGCCGGCGGAAGAGGCGTCTCCGCCCTCGCCGGACTGGCCGCAGCCGGTGAGCAGGGCAGAGGCGGTCAACAGGCACGCCAGGGCGATGGCTCCAGTCTTTTTCATTGCGATGTCGCTCCTTTTTCTCATGTCTCAAAGTGTTCAATTTGGCGGAGGGGGCGAGCGCTCGCCAGACGGGCCCTGTCGGCGAATCCTGTGTCCCCAGTTGCTGCAAACAGTGTAGCATGGCGGCAAAAGGGGGGAAACGACAATTGTCGCTTCCCCCAAAAAAACAAACGGATTTTCGATTTTTCGGTGAAATCGCCCAGGCAAAACGCTGCCATCTGCCCCTCTTTTGCCCGATTTGGAAAAATGAGCCCCTCCACCGCCCCTGTCTTGCCGGTGGGGGGAGAATGCGACAGCTGTCGTTTTCCCCCCTTCTGGAGGCGGCTATAATGGGGGTGTCCCATCAGAGGGTCAGCTCCTCCACCAGATCGAGAAGCCGCTGGTGCTGCTCCTCGGTGACGGTGATCTTGCGGTGGGAGCCCCCCACATACCCCTTTTCCCGCAGCTTTTGGATGATGCGGTCCACCGAGCGGGGGTCGCGGCCGATGTAGCGGCCGATCTCCGAGCGGGTCTCGAGGATGCGGATGGCCCCCTCCTCGTCGGGCTCGCAGCAGTCGCGGTAGATGGAGTAGAGGAAGCTGAGATAGCGGGCCCCCGCCAGCAGGGAGTTGTTGACGTTGCACTCTCGGTAGAGGCGCTGGTCGTCGTGCTTTTGCTCGATGATGTAGAGGAGGATGGCGTTGTAGACCGGCAGGCAGATCTGGCTCCAGCGCAGAAAGTCCTCCCCCCGGATGCGCAGGGCCGAGACCTGGGTCTTGGCCCGCACCTGGTTGCGCCGCTTCATGGGCTGGGGGGAGAGGATCTCCGCCACCCCGATGAACTGCCCGGCAAAGAGGCGGATGCCCGTCAGGTCGTTGTCGCCGCTCTCGGCGAAGGCGCGAAAGTGCTCGCACACCCCCCGGACCAGAAAGAACAGGTCGGGCGGGGCAAAGCTGTCCTTCTCGATGAGGAGCTCCCCCGGGCCGATCTGGCACAGCTCGATCTTCTCCTGCTCCTCCTGGGGCAGCCCCTCAAAAAAGGGGGCCGCCTGGGGCCACTGCTCCAGCAAATGTGTCACCGATCACCGCCTCCGTTCTCCTGTATTCCTGTCTTTTAGGATAGCACAGGCGGCGGGTCAATACAATGGAAAGGATGAACCTTCATGCGCTTTCGCGTCAACCGGGAGGACCGGCGCCCCAATATCCTCCTCATCACCTGCGATCAGCTGCGCAGCGACTACCTGGGCTGCTACGGGGCCGACTTCATGCAGACGCCCCATATCGACGCCCTGGCCGCCGAGGGAAGGGTGTATGAAAACGCCTACTCCCCCAACCCGGTCTGCATCCCCGCCCGCATGGGGCTGCTCACCGGGCTGGGCTGCCGGCACCACCAGTTTTACGACAACCGCTGGGCCCCCGACGCCCCGTCCCTCTCCTACAAGCTGCCCACCTTCCCCCAGATCCTCTCGGACAGCGGCTACGACACCTGCGCCGTGGGAAAGATGCACTTTCAGCCCGAGCGGCGGGCCAGCGGGTTCGACCACTTCTTCGCCATGGAGGAGGGTCCCTCCTCCCGGGAGGCGGACAGCTATCTGCAATTTCTCAAAGAGCAGGGCTACGGCCGGGTGCAGAGTTTTCACGGGGTGCGCCACTGCCTCTACATGCAGCCCCAGCGCAGCCTGCTGCCCGAGGTGCTGCACGGCTCCCGCTGGGTGGCCGACCGCTCGATCCAGTACCTGGACGAGCAGCGGGGCCGGCGGCCCTTCCTCCTCTGGACCAGCTTTATCCACCCCCACCCGCCCTTTGACGCGCCCGACGAGTGGGCCGAGATGTACGCCGGCAAGCTGCCGGCCCCGGCGGTCCCCAAGACCCCCCTGGGCCTGCTGGCCGAGGAGAACAAGACCCTGGGCGACCTGGCCGACGACGCCTCCCTCCAGCGGATGCGGGAGCTCTACGCGGCCTGCGTCTCCTACTGCGACCACCAGGTGGGGCGGATCGTGGAGAAACTGAAAGAGCTGGACCTCTACGACGACACCCTGATCCTCTTCACCAGCGACCACGGCGAGATGCTGGGGGACCTGGGCACCTACCAGAAATTCCTCCCTTACGACGCCTCCTGCAAGGTCCCGTTTGTCCTGCGCTGGCCGCAGCGGGTGGGGGCCGGGGAGAGGGATCCCCGCTTTGTCGACCTCTACGACATCCTCCCCACCTTTTTGGACGCCGCCGGGGCCGCGTACCCCGACGTCTACGACCTGCCGGGGGAGAGCGTCTTTGGCGAGGGGGTCAAGGATCGGCGCTACCAGTACGCCGAACACCAGCAGGGGAGCAAGCGCTGGTGCATGCTGCGGGACGAGCGGTACAAGTACGTCTACTCCTACGGAGACGACGAGCAGCTCTTTGACATGGCGGCCGACCCGCAGGAGACCGAGAACCTCCTGTGCGGCGGCGGCACCCCCGAGATGCGGGCAGTGGCCGACCGGCTGCGCCGGCGGCTGATCCGCTACGAGGCGCGCTACGGCCTGAAGGGCGGTGTCGTGAACGGCGACTTTGAGAAGCGCCCCCGCTACCAGCCGTCCCTCTACTGGGAGGAGAACTTCCCCCCCTTTGTCCGCTCCCTGGTCAGGGAGGGGGAGAGAGAGGAGCTGGACGACATGCTCGACGAGGTGCTCTGGGCCATCCAAAAGGAGCCCACCTCCAAACCGGCACAGACCCACGCCCGGGACATCCTGCTGCGGGCGGGCTACGCCGAAGAGCGGGTCGACGCGCTGATGGAGCGGGCCAAGGCGCAGGGCAACGGCTGACATTGTACAGAGAAAAAGGACTTCGGAAAAAATCCGAAGTCCTTTTTTTATGGGTGAAGGGGAGGTTTCAGAGGGGATTTACGGCTTGACGCTGTCGCGGATGGAGACGAACTCGTCCTGCTCCATGCCGTAGACGGTCTTGACCACCAGCTCGCCCGAGGCGATCTTCTTTTCCAGATCGTCGATGTAGTCCTGGGTCTCCTGGGGGACATTGGCCTTGTAGAAGTCGTTCTTGGCCAGGACGGTGACGCCCTCGGCCACGCCCCACATGTTCAGCTTGCCGTATTCGGCAGTGCCGGCCACGGTGTCGCGGATGGCCTTTTCCATGGACATGTCGTTGCGCTTCATCATCGAGGTGAGGATGACGTCGGCCAGATCGGCCTTGCTGTCGATGAAGAACTCGCGCTGGTCGGCGTCCACGCCGATGCCCCAGATGCCGTTGTCCTTGCAGGCCTCAAAGACGCCCAGCCCGGCGCCGCCGGCCACCTGGTGGATGATGTCGGCCTTGGACTGGTTGATCTGCACCAGGGCCAGCTCTTTGGCTTTGGCGGTGTCGGTGTAGCTGCCGATGAAGGAGTGGGCCACCTTGCCGCTGGGGTTGGCCTGCAGGGACCCCTGCACGTAGCCGATGATAAAGTCGTTGATCGAGACGGTGTCGGTGCCCGCAACCAGGCCGATGGTGCCGGTCTTGGACATCTTCTGGGCCAGGGCCCCGGCCAGGAAGTCGCCCTGGTGCTGTTTGGAGTTGACGCCGAAGAGGTTGGGGATGTCCCACTCCAGGGTCGGGGTCATGTCGGTGGCGATGAACTTCACGTCGGGGTAGTCGGTGTGGATGCGCTGCAGGATCTCCACGTACTCGTTGCCGTTGAAGAGGACGATGTCATAGCTCTCGGCGGCGTCGCGGATGCAGGGCTCCATCTTGGACTTGTCGGTCCCCCACTCGATGGCCTTGGCAGTCATCCCCAGGTCGCTGGCGGTCCGCTGAATGCCCGACCAGGACAGGTCGGTGAAGGACTTGTCGCCCAGGGCGCTGCAAACGTAACCGATGCTCTTGTACTCGCTGCCGCCACTGGAGGAGGCGTCCCCCTTGTCGTCGGACTTGCCGCAACCGGAGAGGAGGGCGGAGGCCGCCAACAGGCAGGCCAGCGAAACGGCTCCAATCTTTTTCATCATACACACTCCTTTTGAAAGTCGTATCCAAAGCCGGCGGCCCCTCTGGCGAGCGGACCCTTCCGGCTGCTACTGGTTTTAGTATAGCACGGTGATTTTGAGGGGAAATATGACAAATGTCTATTTTGCAAAAGAAAAGGGGAGGGACGAAGCGCCTACATTGGCGGTTTTCCGGTTTCTGGGAGAGTTGGCCTGCCCTCTCTGTTAAGAAAGCGGGCCCACCGACAATGGGGCCCGCTTTTTTTATCTGTCTGCCTGCGCTTCCAGCTGCCGGCAGAGGGGGAGCATCTCCTCCGGGTGGTCCGATTCAATTAGGTCGACCCCCAGGGCCAGGGCCTGGCGCAGCCGCCCCTCGCTGTTGATGACCGAACCGTCCACCAAGTAGCCCGCCCGGTGCAGCTGCGCCACCAGCGCGGGACAGAGGTTGTCGATGTAGCAGAGGTAGATCTCGGCCTCCATCTCCGCCATCAGCCGTACCGGGTCGGCGGGGACAAAGGGGACGATCAGCCCCAGATGGGCCTTTGGCAGCAGCTGCTTGATTTGGCGCAGGGTGTGGTAGTCGGTGCCGAAGACGAAGCTGTACTCAGCAAAGTCGTGCGCCTCGACCGAGCGGGCGATCTCCTCGGCCAGGCGGGGCATGGTGGGGGCCATCTGCAGCAGTTCGCATTTGATTTCCAGGGCGGCGGGCAGCTCCCGCGCCCGGCACCAGGCCAGGCACTCGTCCAAGGTGTTGATGGAGAAGGCCGCCTTCAGCTCGGCTGCGGTGTAGTCGGCCACCCGCCCCGGCAGGGGGGAGCGCTCGCTCAAGTCCAGGTCGTGGTAGACCATGGCCACCTGGTCCTTGGAGAGCTGAACGTCGATTTCGATGTGGGAGAGGCCCAGCTCCGCCACCTCCGCAAAGTTTTCGAGGGTGTTTTCCCGCACCTGGGAGAGGTGTCCCCGGTGGCCCCCCACCAACAGCCGTTTGCCCCGGCTCTGGGCGATCTCTTCAAAGAGGGTCATGTTGCCGTCGCGCTCCTTTCGCTGGTCTGCCCGCGGGCATTTTTTTCAGTGTAGCAGAGCTGCCCTTTAAAAAATAGGACAGTTGTCGGCTTTTTTGCAAAAAGGGGCGCTCCCCCGGTTTTAGAGGGAGCGCTCCTCGATGAAGCGGCGCAGGGTCTTTCGCTGGGCGGGGGTGATGACCACCTTTCCCCGCTCCACCCCCACGCAGCCGGCCTCCCGCAACTTTTGGATGATGCGGGCCACCGAGCGGGGGTCCCGGCGGATGGACTGGGCGATCTCGGACTGGGTCTCCCACAGCCGCACCGGGCCCTGGTAGCCCTCGGGATAGCAGCCCAGGTAGACCCCGTAGAGGTAGTCCAGGTAATAGGCCCCGGCCAGCACCGAGTCGGTGACCGAGCAGTTGCGGTAGAGCGTCTGCAGGCGGTGCTTTTGCTCCAAGCTCTCAAAAATCACGGCGTTGTAGACCGGCAGGCAGACCTGGCTCCAGCGCAGAAAGTCCTCCCCCCGGATGCGCAGGGCGCAGAGGGGGGTCTTGGCCACCACCGCCGCCGTCCGCTTCATGGGGACGGGGCTGACGATTTCCGACAGGCCGATGAACTGGTTGGCGCAGATGCGGTAGCCCAGGTCGTTGTCCCCCGCCAGGGAGAAGGCGCTGTACAGTTCGCACACCCCTTTGACCACCAAAAACAGGTCGGGCGGGGCAAAGCTGTCCTTTTCGATCAGGGTCTGGCGGGCGGCCTGCTCCACCAGGGTGATCTTCTCTTTCTCCTCGGGGGGGAGGGGGGAGAAGAGGTTGGCCGCCCAGGGCCAGCGCTCCAGTGGTTCGCCCATCTCTATCACCGCCTTTTATTAAGGTGTTTCTCTCCCCACCAGATTAGCACAGGCGGCCGATTTATACAAGAAATACCGGGCAAATTCCCCGCTTTTGACAGGCGATCTGCCCCGGGCGTTGGGCAAATTTTTGCGGCAAAGATGACAGGTGTCGTTTTCCGACCGGGGGCTGAAAGCTATAATGGAGGCAAAGCTGGGGCGGTATGCCGCCCCGCCCACTTCCCGCGAAGACCGCCTCTCCGCGCCCACCCGGCCCGGCCAGCGGATCTGAATCAATGGAAAGGATGGTTACCATGCGTTACCGAGTCAACCAGGAGGACCGGCGTCCCAACATCCTCCTCATCACCTGCGATCAGCTGCGCAGCGACTACCTGGGCTGCTACGGGGCCGACTTCATGCAGACGCCCAACATCGATGCCCTGGCCGCCGAGGGAAGGGTGTATGAAAACGCCTACTCCCCCAACCCGGTCTGTATCCCCGCCCGGCACAACCTGCTCACCGGGCTCACCGACCGCCACCACGGCTTTGACGACAACTACTTCGGGGACGAGGCCAAGCCCCTGCCCTACTACCTGCCCACCTTCCCCCAGATCCTCTCGGACAACGGCTACGACACCTGCGCCGTGGGGAAGATGCACTTTCAGCCCGAGCGGCGGATGAACGGCTTTGACCACTTCTTCAACATGGACGAGGTCCCCCCCGACAGGGAGGCCGACGACTACATGCTCTTTTTGAAGGAGAAGGGCTACGGCAACCTGCAGAGCATCAACGGGGTGCGCCACTGCCTCTACATGCAGCCCCAGCGGGCCCTGATGCCCGAAGAGCTGCACGGCTCCCACTGGGTGGCCGACCGCTCGATCCAGTACCTGGACGAGCAGCGGGGCCGGCGGCCCTTCCTCCTCTGGACCGGGTTCATCCACCCCCATCCCCCCCTGCACATCCCCGACGAGTGGGCCGAGATGTACAAGGGCAAACTGCCGGCTCCCTCTGTCCCCAAGACCCCCCTGGGCCTGCTGGCCGAGGAGAACAAGACCCTGGGCGACCTGCCCACCCCCGAGGCGGTGCAGCGGATGCGGGAGATGTACGCGGCGGCCATCTCCTACGTGGACTTCCAGGTGGGGCGGATCGTGGAGAAACTCAAGGAGTTGGACCTCTACGACGACACCCTGATCCTCTTCACCAGCGACCACGGCGAGATGCTGGGGGACCTGGGCACCTACCAGAAATTCCTCCCCTACGACCCCTCCTGCAAGATCCCCTTCATCGTCCACTGGCCCAAACAGGTGGCGGCGGGAGAGAGGGATCCCCGCTTTGTCGACCTCAACGACGTGCTGCCCACCTTCCTGGACGCCGCCGGGGCCGAGTACCCCGACGTCTACGACCTGCCGGGGGAGAGCGTCTTTGGCGAGGGGGTCAAGGACCGGCGCTACCAGTACGTGGAGCACCAGAGGGACAGCAAGCGCTGGTGCATGCTGCGGGACGAGCGGTACAAGTACGTCTACTCCTACGGCGATGACGAGCAGCTCTTTGACATGGTGGCCGACCCGCAGGAGACCGAGAACCTCCTGTACGGCGGCGGCACCCCCGAGATGCGGGCGGTGGCTGACAAGCTGCGCCAGCGGCTGATCCGCTACGAGGCGCGCTACGGCCTGAAGGGTGGCATCGTGAACGGCGACTTTGAGAAGCGCCCCCGCTACCAGCCGATCCTCTACTGGGAGGAGAATTTCCCCAACTTTGTGAAGATGCTGGTCAAAGAGGGGGAGAAAGAGGCCCTCAACGACATGCTCGACGAGGTGCTCTGGGCCATTGAGAAGGAGCCCACCGTCAAGTTGAGCCTCAACCACACCCGCGACATCCTGCAGCGGGCGGGCTACTCCGAAGAGCGCATCGACGCGCTGATGGAGCGGGCCAAAGAGCAGGGCAACTACTAGAGCCGACCTTTTGAGATGGGAAAACGGCGAGAGGGGACCGGGGCTGTCAGCCCCGATCCCCTCTTTTTTTGTTTGTTTTGTGCGGCGGCCGAGGATCAGTCGGTCCCGCCGGTCTGCCGGTTGAAGTGAAAGCGCAGGATGCCGGTGAGCAGGGCCTCAGCCAGGGCGGCACAGACCAGGGCCACAAAGGCCCCGATGCTGAAATAGCCCGCCACCACCGCTGCCGCCAGCAGCAGGATGGTCATCCACCGCCAGCTGTACCGGCCGGCCATCTGCTCCACGTACTGGGTGCGCTCGTCCTGTTCTTCCAGCAGGAGGGCGGTGAGCCGGGCGTCGTCGCGCAGGGCGAGGAGGTAGCGCACCACAAAGAAGATGGCCACCGCCTCCAGCCCAAAGATCATGCCCGTCTGAAAGCCGGCAAAGAAGTCGGCGTAGTGGGTGTCGCCGACGAGGGGCGACAGGGTCCGGGTCGCCGCCAGCACGGCCAGCAGCAGGATGCAGCCGCTGCCCATGGCAAAAAAGGCCAGCCGGCGGCGCAGGGTGGCGCGCATCCGTTCGAGTTTCTTTTCCATTTCAATTTTCCTCCCAATCTGAAAAGTCGAAAACTTCTTCGATGGTCAGCCCAAAGTAGTGGGCAATTTTATAGGCCAGCGGCAGAGAGGCGGTGTACTTCCCCACCTCGATGGAGGTGATGGTCTGCCGGGTGGTGCCCACGGCGGCGGCCAACTCCTCCTGCGAGAGTTTGCGCTCCCGGCGCAGCTGGCGGATGATGCTCTTCACAGGCATCCCTCCCTTTTTGTTAGCAAAGTTTGCTTTGCATTTTTAGTATAGCTTGCTTTGCAAAATATGTCAAGCATGCTTTGCAAAAATAATTTGGAAGAGAAAAAATAGACAGCTGTCGTTTTCAGCGGAGGGAGAATCCGCTATAATAAAGGGCAAAAGCCGTGGCCGCCTCTCGGCCGCCTGTGCCCCGGATGTCCGGGCAGACGGCGGCGGGGCGAGGGGGCCCGACGGCAAGACAGAAAACCTGTTCCCGCCTGGCGGGAGCGACGTGGCCCCTTGGCGGGGCGTTCTTTAGAGAGAGGGGGAAGCGCGCCGTGCCCGCTGTGAGTATGCTCATCAAGCCCGCCTCCGACGCCTGCGACCTGCGCTGCAGCTACTGCTTTTACGCCGATTTGGCCGAAAAGGGGGGCTGCCCCAGCGGCAAGCGGATGTCGGAAGAGACCCTGGTGGCAATCATCCAAAAGGGGATGGCCGCCGCCGAGGGGGCCTGCCGCTTTGCCTTTCAGGGGGGGGAGCCCACTCTGGCCGGGCTGGACTTCTTCCGCTGGGCGGTGGCCCTGCAGAGGGAGTTTTCGCGGGAGGGGCTGCGGGTGGAAAACGCCATTCAGACCAACGGCTGCTCCATCGACGCCGAGTGGGCCGCCTTTTTGGCCCGGGAGCGGTTTTTGGTGGGCCTCTCCCTCGACGGCACCCGCGCCAGCCACGACGCCTTTCGCCGGGACAGCCGGGGAGAGGGCACCTTTCGCCGGGTGCTGGCCGCCCACAAGCTGCTGTGCGAGGCGGGGGCCGAGGTGAATATCCTGACGGTGGTGACCCCAGCGGTGGCCCGCCAGGCCGACAGGGTCTGGGACTTTTACCGGGAACAGGGGTTTGACTACCTGCAGTTCATCCCCTGTATGGCCCCCCTGGGACAGCCGGCCGCCGGCCCCCAGGCCCTGACCCAAAAGCAGTACGGCGACTTTCTCTGCCGCATCTTCGACCGCTGGCACAGCGACCTGCGGCGGGGGCGGTACGTCAATGTGCGCTACTTTGAAAACCTGCTGGGACTGGCCGCCGGCCGCCCGCCAGAGGAGTGCGGCCTCTGCGGGCGCTGCGCCAACCAGCTGGTGGTGGAGTCCGACGGGTCGGTCTACCCCTGCGACTTCTATGTCCTCCCCCAGTGGAAGTTGGGGGAGATCGGCGAAGACGACCTCTCCGACCTGCTGCAGTCGCCCCGCTCGGGCGAGTTCACCGCCCCGCTGCCCCTGGCGCCCCGCTGCGGCGGCTGCCGCTGGCGGCCCCTCTGCGGGGGCGGTTGTCGCCGGGAGCGGGAGACCCCGGGCGGCTTGGGGGAATACCGCTGGTGCGCCGCCACCCGCCGGTTTTTGGAGTACGCCTGGCCCCGGCTGCAGAAGTTGGTGCCCTACGTGCGGCGAGACGGGCGGTAGAGAGCGCAAAAAAGAGCGCCTGTCCTTTTCCCAGAGAGGGGGAAAAGGACAGGCGCTCTCTCTTTTTTGAAGAAGGGGAAAATCAGAGCTTCCCCACCACCTGGCCGCTGCAGGAGACCTGCTCGAACCGGGCCAGGGGGATGTCTGGGTAGGCGGGGTTGAGGGAGATCAGCCGGTCGCCCCCAAAGCGCTTGAAGTAGCCCTCGCCGTCCAGGGTGAAGACCCCCAGCTCCCCCACCGGCACCGCCTCCTGCTGGCGCACCAGCAGGATGTCGCCGTCCAGGTAGTCGGGCATCATGCTGTCGCCGCAGACCCGCAGGGCAAAGTCGGCCCGGGCCGAGGCGGGGGTCAGGGGGACCTCCAGGTCCTCGGTGTCGCTGGAGTCCAGGTAGACGCCGGTGCCGGCCGAGACCGGCAGGGCGTAAAAGGGGATGATCTTGGTACTGGCCCGGCGGGCGGCGGTTTTGGCCCGGCGGCAGCGCTCCACCTCCTTTTGCAGGATGGTCTCCACCAGTTCGCGGCTGTAGTCGTCCAGCTGGCGGTAGCATCCGAGCAGGGCCTCCTCCTCCGCGGTGAGGGCTGCCTGCACCCCTGCGGGACCGGCGGGGTAGTGCCCGGCAAAGAGGTAGTTGGCGTCGCACCCCAGGACCTGAAACAGCTTGTAGAGTACAGGTTCCTTGGGGTGGCTGACTTCATTTTCGTAGTTCCCCACGGCGGATTTGGTGATGCCAAGCTGTTTGGCCAGTTCGCCCTGGGTGAGGCCGAGGCGCTCCCGCCCGGCCCGTATCTGTTTGCCAATGCCCACTGTTAAGCCCTCCTTTTGTTCATATTCTAACATGCGGCCCAGCCGCGGTCAAGGAAAAAGTACAAGAAATTTGATTTCTCTATTGACAACACAAGTTTCTTGCGGTACACTGAGGTCACACAAGAAACTTGTACATGCCCTTTGCTTACAAGAAGGAGAGAGACGTATGAAAACATATAGATCCATCTTCACCGGGCTGGCCATCGCCGCCCTCTTCTTTGCCGCCGGCGCCCTTGACGCCGGGTTCTTTTCGGTGGGACAGGCCTTCATCACCTGCCTGGCCTCGGTCGCCGTCCTCTGCTGGAGCAGCCTGCTGCGCCCGACTCGCCGCCGCCGTCCTGCCCGCCGTCCCCAGCCCGCCGCCCGGCCGGCAGGGGGCGCGTTTCGGCCCCAGCTGGCCCCCCGTAGCAGGGGCAGCGCTGCATAAAAGCTGGCAAAGAGGAAGCGCTCCCCCTTCTCGGGAGGGGGGGAGATGGGGGTGTGGCTTGGCGGCTGCACCCCTTTTTGAATGAGAGAGGGGAAGAGGGATGGAGAGAGAAAAATCATTTGCCTGCTGCGGGCTGGCCTGCTGCCTCTGCGAGGTGGGGGACTGCCGCGGCTGCCGGGGAGAGGGCTGCCCACAGGAGACGGACTGCACCCTTCGCCGGTGCTGTCTGGACAGGGGGCTGGCCGGCTGCTGGCAGTGCGAGCAGTTTCCCTGCGGGGAGCTGATGTTGCAGAGGCCCCGCAACAGGGCCTTTCTCCGCTTCCTCAAGGACCGGGGAGAGGCGGCCCTTCTGGAGCGCCTCGAGGCGGACGAGCGGGCGGGGATGCGCTACCACCACCCGGGCGCCCTCACCGGCGACTACGACGACCTGGGGGGCGAGGAGGCCATCTACCGCCACCTGCGGGGGCTGTGAGGGGGGAAAGGCGTTTGACGCGCGCGCAGTACGCCCTGATAGAGGGGAAGATGCTCGCCTGCACAGAGGACAGCGCCCACGACAGGGAGCACATCTACCGGGTGCTGCACCTGGCCCTGGAAATTGCCGCCACCGAGCCGGGCTGCGATCGGGAGGTGTTGGCGGCCGCCTGTCTGTTGCACGACATCGGCCGGCCCGCGCAGTTTGCCGACAGCCGGGTCGACCACGCCGACGCCGGTGCGGTGCAGGCCGCCTGCTTTTTGCGGGAAAACGGCTTTTCACCCGCCTTTGCCGGGCGGGTGGGGGACTGCATTCGCACCCACCGCTTTCGCAGCAGCGCCCCGCCCGAGAGCCTGGAGGCCAAGATCCTCTTTGACGCCGACAAAATCGACAGCTCTGGGGCCATGGGGGTGGCCCGTACCCTGCTCTACCAGGGGCAGATGGGGCAACCTTTCTACACCCTGCGGCCGGACGGCCACATCTCCGACGGGCAGGGGGAGAAGACCCCCTCTTTTTTTCGCGAGTACCGCCGCAAGCTGGAGGGGCTCGGCGACAGGCTCTACACCCCGCGCGGGCGGGCCCTGGCCGCCCAGCGCCGCGCCGCTGCCGCCGCCTTTTACCGGAACTTGCTGGCCGAGGCACGCGCCGCGGGCGACGGCGAGAGGGTTCCCCCTACTCTCTGGCAAGGGTCATGAATCCGCTGTAAAAGGGTCTTTGGGCCCGGTTGCGGACGGATGTGTAGGGGGGTGGCGAACTTTTCCGCCTTCCCAAACAGTTTGTTTTGCCCGCGCCCACGCCTGCTCGCCAATATAGGCGCAACGAAACACGGCTACACACCGATGAAGGGTGCGAGCTGTGCCCGTGTACTGCTGTGGTGGGCGGGCGAAGTGCCGATGGCGCTTCTGCATGCGCCCTATTTCGGCCCAAAAGGGCACCCCGGCGCGGGAGGGCCCCACCCCCAGGACAGCACCCGATCGAAAACAGCACCCCAAACAAAGAGACGCCGCCGCCCGATTTGCCGGGCGGCGGCGTCTCTTTGCCACTGCTACGATTTCGTGAAATGACGACCCGCGGCTAAGCCGGGGAGGGGAAAGCGGCGCTAGATGCAAGCGCCAAGCGGAGCGAGAAATGAAGGGGGATCTCACGATATCAAAACACTTTCTTTGTGTGCAATTGCCCCTTAACGGGCTGTGGGGCAGGGGGAGGGGGAAGGCGATACAGGTGGAGGGATTTTCGGTGCCTCTTGAGAGGCTTGCCGGCATTCTGCCCTTCTAGGGCTTTCTCAAGCCCCCGGCTTTGCCGGGGACCCCTGACCTGTTGTCCCTTTTGTGTAGGGATGCAGAGAGGGGGAAGGGAGGGAAAACTTTGCCCCGTGCGAGGGGGACGGCGACAATCAGGCGGGCGCGCTATCCTCGGCGCGCTCCTGCTCTGGCGTATCCCTGCCCTGACGCACCTCTGTCTCGACGCGCTCCTGTTCTGAATGGGTCTCTGTCTCGACGCGCTCCTGTTCTGACGGGTCTCTGCCCCGGCGTGCTCCTGCTTCGGGGTGCCTACCTGCCCCAGCGCCTCCTGTTTCGATGCGCCTCTGTCTCGACGTGCTCCTGGCTCGGCATATCTCTACTCCGGCGCGCCCCCTGTCTCGGTGCGGATTTGCCCCCGGCACGCCCCGGTCTTGGCGTGCCCCTGCTCCGGCGCGCGTCTATTCTGGTGGACCTCTGTACCGAAGCGGTTTCTGTTCTGGCGCGCTTTTGCCCTGGCATGCCTCTTACTTCGACGCGCCCCCTGCCTTGGTGCACCCCTGTCCTGGAGCACTTTTTGCCCCGGAGTGCCCCTGCTAAAAAGGGAACTGCCGCGAGGGGATGACGGGCATTGGGGGAGGGAGAGCCTGATCGGGCCTGAAGGCCGCCCTATTCTGGCGGCTGCCAGAGGGGGAGGGTCAGGGTAAAGGTGGCCCCCTCCCCCGGGCGGGAGGAGGCGGTGAGGTCGCCCCCCATTTCAAGTAGCGCCTCCCGGGCGATGAAGAGGCCCAGCCCCCGGCTGTCTTTATCCTGCCGGGTGGAGAAGTGCCGCTCGAAGAGGCGGGGCAGGTCGTCCCCCTCCACCCCCTGGCCGCTGTCGATCACCTCGATCCAGGCGCTTTTCCCCCGCACCCCGGCGCGAAGGGCGATTTCCCCCTCCGCCGGGGTGAAGTCGATGGCATTGTAGACCAGGTTTTCCAGCGCCCGGGTCAGCCGGTCGGGGAAGGCCAGCACAGAGACCCCTTCCGGCGGCGGGACGAGGGTGAAGTGGATGGCCGAGGCGTCGGTGTCCGGCAGCAGGGATCGGTGGAGCCGCTGCAAAAAGGGGGCCAACTCCACCCGCTGCCGCCCGCCGGAGGTCAGTTCCTGGGCGGTGTAGCGCTGCAGGTATCCCAGCCGCTGGGCCACCTCGCCGCTCTTCTGGCCGATGATGTCCAGGTACTCGCCCAGCTCCCGGTCGTCACCCCCCTCGCCCTGGCGGATGAGGGAGACATAGGTAGCAATGGCCGCCGCCGGGCCCTTGATGTCGTGGGCCAGGTCGGCCAGAAAGCGCCGCCGCTGGTTTTGCAGCTCGGTGAGCTGACGGGTGCGCTGGGCCACCGTTTCCTCCAGGTGGGCGGTGAGAGCGCGGTTTTGGCGGGCGATCCGAACATTTTCCCGCACCATGGCCGCCGCCAGCAGCACCACCAACCCCAGGCCGCCGTACTCCACCGGCCAGCCGCCGCGGATGGGCTCAAAGCGGTTGGCCTGCACCGCGCTCAGCCAGAGGGCGACCCCGTAACAGCAGCAGCCGAGGTAGACCAGCCAGCCCGAGGGGCGCTGTTTGCGGACCCCCCGGAAGGATGTTATAATGAGATAACTTCCCACCCCGAGGCGGCAGAGGTCGACCAGTGCGCCGTAGAGGGGGAGAAAGCTCGGCGCCCGCGGCAGCACAAAGGCGTTGCAGACAGCCGAGAAGAGGGCGAAAAAGAGGGTGAGGGGATCGGCCAGCCACCGCTGGACCCGGCTCGTTTCCAGGTGGGACAGCCGGGAGACCAGGGAGCACAGGCAGAAGGCCGCCCCAAAGAAGGCCGCGTCTTCCAGCACATAGGGCCAGCGCCCGCCCAGCCCGCCCAGCCAGTGGAAGAGGGGGTAGGCTGCGTGCAGGCCGAAGAGGAGGCAGAACCCGCCGAAGGAGAGATAGTGGCGCTCCCGCCGGTCCACCGCCCAGACGGCCAGGGAGAAGAGGGCCAGGGTCACGGCGCCCAGGGAGATCGCCCCGTAAAAGAGCAGCTGCCCGGCCAGGGCCGAGGAGAGGGCCTCCGGCGTCCCCAGAAGGGGCGGGTAGTAGAGGCCGCTGTAATAGTGGCTGTAGTTGGCCGCCTCCACCACGATTTCGGTGCGCGCCCCCGGCGAGAAAGTGAGCAGGGCGTTTTGCACCCCGGGGCGGTAGCCCTCGGCCTCGGGCCGGCCCTGCTGCCAGAGCAGCACCCCGTCCACCCAGATGCGGCTGGCCGAAAAGACCTCCTGCACCTGCAGGGAGAGGGCGGGCAGCGCCTGGGCGCCGGTGAGCACCAGCCGGTAGGTGGCGGCCCCATACGGGCTGCGCCCCGCCTGCCGGCGGGAGAAGTCGGGGTACTGGCCGATATAGGTCTGCTCCGGGGCCCCTCCCCGACCGTCGGCCAGTTCCTGCGGGGTGTAGAGCCCGTCATAGAGCTCCCAGCCGCCGGCCAGGACCGCCAGCTCCCCCGCCTGCAGGGCGGCGGCATCCAGCGGCTGTGCCCCCTGCACTCTGCCGGTGGCCAGGGGGGCGGTGTACTTGTTGTCAAAGCGGTAGGCCAGGGCGAACAGCCCGCCCACCAGCGCCAGGGCCAGCAGAAGGGCGGCGCTTGCGAGGGCGCCGCGGCGAGAAGGGGACACGGTGTCACCGCCTTTCAGGGTTTTTGAGAAGAGGGAGAGACAGAGAAGATGAAAAAGAGAGGATTGGCCGGCCTGATGGCGACTTTGATGCTCCTCCTCCTGGCGGGAGGGGTGACGGCGGCCACCGCCGCGCCGGCCGAGGGGGAGTACGAGCGGTTTCAGGCGTGGTACGAGGAGCACCGGGTGGACGGCGGCACCTTTGTCCTGCGGGGGGACTTGCTCTTGGAGGAGGGGGAGTGGTACCTGGACACCGCCGACTTGGTGGGGGAGATCACCATCGACTGCGGTCCCCACCAGATCTTGATGGACGACCCCGTCCAGTCGGCCTACCTGCGCCAGAGCGGCGGCGGGCTGCGCATTGTGGGGGAGGGCCGGCCCGACGGGATGATCCGGGTGGAGGACGGCGTCTTCAGCCTGTACGGCGTCGAGGTCGCCGCCGAGAGCGGGGTGGCCATCTGGCAGGGGGCCCCCGCCTGGGTGTTCATCGGCTCCGGCAGCGGGCCCACCCGCATCTCGTCCCGGGGCGAGGGCGCCACCGCCCTTCTCTGGGCGGGGGAGGGGGCTGAGGGACAGCTGGACCTCTTTCAGGCCGAGCTTTCCGTTCAGGGCAGAGACAGCGCCGCCCTACGGTCCGCCTTTCCGGTCTGCGCCCAGTTTTGCACCTTTGCCGCCCAGGGGGAGGGGGCCCAGTCGGTCGTCTGCCAGGGGGAGATCACCCTCAGCGGCAGCAGCGCCCGGCCCGACCCCGCCCTCTCCGGCCAGCAGGTCGTCCGTCGGGCCTGGCAGCTGTTGGGGCTGCCAGAATGCCGCCCGGCGTCGGTCCTCCCCGGGGCCAGCTTGGCCGAGAGCGGGCTGCCCTCCGCGGTCCCGGTCGACCTTTTCTGCGAGGAGGAGAACAACTATCAGTCCCCCCGCTTCCCGGTGCGCTGGGATGAAAATGCCTACTGGAACGGGCAGGCGACGGGCGGCAGCTTTACCCTTTCCGGTGCGGTGGAACTGCCGGGGATGGACGGCCTGCTGCCGGGGGGCGCCGTGGCCGTCACTGCCGAGGTGGAGGTGACCGGTGCGGCCCCCATCGGCGACCTCTGCGTCCGCCTGCCGGAGAGGGAGAAAGATCCCCCCGTCCTCTTGCTGACAAACCCCCTCACCTTTGGGGGCATCTACCTGCAATCCTCCCGGGACGGGGGTCTCACCTGGGAAGAGGAGCGGGCCGTCGCCTACCCGGCAGAGGGCGAGTCGAGGCTGGCCATCGACCTTTGCGACCTGGAGGAGGGGGAGTGGCAGTTTCGGGTGCGGATCACCCGCTCTCCCCGGGCGGGGGTCAGCAACACCTGCCGCTTTACCTGGGACAGGGCGGCCCTCTTTCCCGACGAGGGACCCCTGCCTCCCGACGGAAATCCCCTTCCGCCCAGCGGGGAGCCGGCGGAGGAAGAGCACGAGGACATTGACGGGAACCGGGGTGGTGGGGGCCGGCAGGACCCCGAGACCCCGCTGCCCAGTCCCGACCCAAAGGAGGAGACAGCCCCCAGCAGCCCCACTGTCTCCGGCTCGGCCCGCCCGGAGGGGCAGATGCCCCCACAGTCTGCTGAGCCCAGCGTAGGCGAGGAGAGCGGGGAGCACGGCGGCGGGGCGGTCCCCCCGGAGGGAGAGGGTGCGGCTGCGCCCGTCTTTTCCCCCGCGGGGGAGGAGCGCCCTGCCGGCAGTTGGCTCTGGCCGGTGGCGGGGGCCGCCGCTGCCTGTGGGGCGGCGACAGCGGCCATCCTGCTGTTGCGACGGGCCTGGCGCAAATAGGGCGAGAGAGGGGGGACCGGCCTTGCGGGCCGATCCCCCCTCTTTTTTATGCTGTGGGCGGCGGGGAAAACCGGTAGCCCTTCCCCCAGACGGTCTGGATCAGGGAGTGCCCGGGCAGCGCTGCGGCCAGCTTTTTGCGCAGTTGGGCCACGTGTACCTGCACGGTGTGGGTGCCGTCCAGCCCCGGCTGGTTCCAGATGGCCCGGTAGATGGCGTCTTGGGTGTAGGGGACGTCCCGGTGCTGGGCGAGAAAGACCAGGATGTCGAATTCGCTGCAGGTCAGCTCCAGCGGCCGGCCCTCCACCTCCACCTGGCGTCGGTCCAGGCGGATGCAGACAGGGCCGAAGCGCAGGTCCCGCTGGGCCCTGGTGCCCTGCCGGGCGCGGGTGCGGGCCAGCACCCGCTGTTCCAGTTCGGCCAGGCTGTAGGGCTTGCAGAGGTAGTCGTCCCCGCCGGAGAGAAAGCCCTGCACCCGGTCGTCCTCGCTCCCCAGCGCCGAGAGAAAGACGACGGCCGCCCCGGTCTCCTTGATGGCCTGGCAGAGCTTGAGCCCGCTCTGGTCGGGCAGCAGCACGTCGACCACGGCGCAGTCAAAGGGAGGGGGTGTTTGGGACAGGCGCAGCGCCTCCTCGGCGCTGCGGGCGGTGGCCACGAAGAAGCCGCGGCTGGAAAAGTAGTCGAAGAGGGCCCGGCAGACAGCCGGGTCGTCGTCGACGGCGAGCAGTCGGTACATGCAGAAGATCCCCCCATCTGCTTTTGGCGGGTCGCCCTCCCTTCGGGCGGGGCCCTGCGGGTTTGTGAAAACGGCATCTGTTCGCGGCGGCGCGAGAGGGGCGTGGGCGGTCTTTAAGCGGGAGGGGACGGTCCCCTCGCCGGCCGGTAGAATGAAATCCATTATACCATATCCCCCGCTCTTTTGAAGGACAGGAAATCACAATAAATGACAAGGCGCGGGCGCTTGCCCTGCCGCCCTCTGCCGCCGGTGTGCAAAAAAACAGGGCGAGGCAGCCAATCGCTGCCCTGCCCTGTTCGCGAAAGCCCCCGCTAGGCGGTGATGGTGACGCCGGTCTCGTAGAGCTTGTCGTCGCAGACGAGCTTGACCTGGTAGCGCCCCGAAAGGCCCTCTTTGCTGATGACCTTGTCCACGTCCCGGGGGTCTGCCTTCTGGAAGGTCCCCACGCACATGGCCTTAAAGGACTGTTTGGCGGTGTTGATGAAGTAGCGGTGGGTGCTGCCGTCCTCCCCGCAGAGGAGCAGCTGCACCAGCTCTCCCTTTTCGTAGGTGGCGCTGAAGGTGAAGCGATCGTCCTCCTCCACCAGGCGGGCGCTGTAGTGCTCGGGCACCAGTTCGCCGGTCTCTTCGGCGGGGATGGCGGTGTCGAACTCGCCGGTGACCCCCAGGCTGCCCAGCACCTTGCCCGCCCCCAGCTCCGCCTGTTCGCCGGCGTAGTAGAGGGGCAGTTTCTCCGCCCGGTAGCAGTTGGCCGGGACGTGCAGCTCGTAGACCAGCTGGTCGTCCACCAGCTCGCAGGTGATGGAGCCAAGCTGCACCCGGTCCCCGTCGGGGCCCTGTTTCATCTGGGCGGGGATCCCCTCGCAGGGGGCCCCGTCCAGGGTGCCGATGCCGCCGGAGTGCACCAGGTAGTGGCCGTCTTTATAGTACTCCACATTGGAGATGTAGCAGGAGAAGAACTCCGCCCCCCGCTCCTTGCCGTACTGCCAGACCTGGCGGATGGTCATCTTCTCGGTGTCGATGCGGTAGCGCACCCCGCGGGTGTAGCTGTCCGCCGCCTTTTGGTAGTGCGCTGGGTCTTTGGAGCGGTAGTGGCCGTTGTCCAGGCACATGATGTCCCCGTCGGGCAGCACCATGCAGGCGTGCTGCTCGTACTGCCACTCAAAGTCCTCCCCTACCGGGGTGAAGAAGTAGCGCTGCATCTCCTCCGGCCAGCCCTGGGGGTCGCCGATGATCCAGTTGAGGTCGCCGGTGTCGTAGTCCAGGTTGATGATGGCGTCCTGGTGGCGGCCCGAGAAGGTCAGGGAGTTGGTCTTTTTGTCGTACCAGACGGCGTTGTTGTGGAACCAGTCGTGCTCGTCCTGGCTGCCGGAACCGCCCTTGTCCTGGGGCAGGACCTTTTTGTAGTCCCAGCTCTTGAGGATCGCCCCGGTGTCCTTGTCCACCAGCACGCAGCAGTCCTCCACGGTGGCGGCCTCGGGCTGCTGGGTCAAAATCAGCAGGTTGCCGTCCTCCATGGGGAAGTGGTCGTGGTGGTAGCCGCCGGGCACCCGGTACTCCTTGAAGATCTTGCCGGAGAAGGCCATCTCGTAGACGCCGGTGGTGTAGTAGGGCATCCCTACAAAGCGCTCGGTCCCCACCAGCAGGTGGCCATTGGGGCGCCGCTTGAGGTCGAAGTTGAGCTTTTCGGTGGAGTACCAGCGGATGTCCCCCCGGTAGTCAAAGGCCACCGGGGTGGCGGCCATGGCGGCGGTGAGGACCATCACATTGTCCCCCATGTAGGCGGCGGTGGTGTCGATGGAGGTGGCCTGCGGCACCTCGTCGGGCAGCGGGTCGGTGGGGATGGAGAGACGGCTCTTCTCCCCGTTTTCCAGGGTGATCTCCACCTGGTTGTCCCAGTCGGGATAGAGGCCGTAGACCGGCAGCACGTGGCGGGTCTCGCGGGGGAAGCGGTGCACCATGTCCCCTGCGGGCTCCTTGCCCAGGACCCGCACCGTCACCTCGCAGGGGGTCACGGTGTGAAAGAGGACCAGGGCGCACAGGGGCGCGAAGAAGTAGGGGTTGAGCTGGACCAGCGGGTGCTCGGGGGTGTAGTCCCCGGCGTCCAGCTGGGAGAGAAGGGCCTCTTCGGCCCGGGCCTGGCGGGTGATGATGTGTTCCTGCCGGGTGTAGGAAATGGTCTTTTCCATTGTGATCTGCCTCCTGAAACCGCCCAGCGGGCGGGGTATGGATGTTTCTTTGGGGTTTACAGGTAGTGGAGGGGCTGCTTTCCCGCGGCGTAACTCTCCAGCGCAGCGGGTCGCAAAATCAAAAAGCGGTGGGGCTCCCGGGCGACCACCCCCTCCTCCATCAGCCGCCGCACCATCCGCGAGATGGTGACGCTGTGGATGCCCAGGATGCGGGAGAGCTCCTCGTAATTGAACCACCGGTCCAGGGCCAGCACCCCCTTTTGGTCGTAGGCGTTGTCCTGAAAGAAGCGGCAGAGGACGGCGGCGGTCTTGTTCTCCCGCAGCAGCATCAGGTTCTCCTCCAGCCGGCCGACCTCCCGGCCCAGCACCTCCATCAGGTAGCGAAAGACCCCGGCGTGCTGTTGGGCGTAATTCACGCACTCCTCCAGGGGCACCTTGTAGCACAGGCAGTCGGTCATGGCGACGATGCTGGCCCCCTCGAAGATGGGGGAGTTGCCCCGCTCCCGGTAGAGGGCGGCCTTGCCGGCGCAGTCCCCCCGGTGAAAGTAGTGGAGCACCCGCTCCCCGCCGTCCTCGTCCACGCAGCCCACGATCCCCGAGCCCTTGAGGATGAAAAAGAGGGATTGCAGCGGCTCCCCCTGGTGGAGGAGGTAACTCCCCCGCCGGTAGAAGTGGTTGTACTCCTTTTTGAAAAGGGCGGGGTTTTGGGCGATCAGGTCTTCCAGCATCATCATGGCTCTCTCTCCTTTGCGGGCGTTCTCATCTCTCTTCATTATAGCATAGCCGCGGAAGAAAAATGAGCGGTCGGCCGTTTGGGATGTGTTTGGGCTATCCGGCGATGGTAGAGACGATGAGGGGCTTTTGCTGCAGCCCCTTGAGGCGGGCCTTCTCCGCCCCGCCCTCAAAGAGGATCATGGTGGGGTAGCCCTCGACCCCGTGGGCCTTGACGGCCTCGGGGTTTTCCTCAAAGCAGACCTTTATGATCTCCACCCCGTCGACCTCTTTGGCCACGTCGCCCAGGACGAAGCCCAGCATCTTGCAGGGCCCGCAGGTCTTGGAGTAGAAGTCCGCCAGCACCTTGGCGCCGGTTTCGATCAGGCGCTCCAGTTCGGCACCGTCCATCTCTTTTACAGTGACTGCCATAAAAATTCCTCCCTTTGTCGGTCGGGGCGCAAGGGCCCCTGTTCGATTCCTGCAAACAGAGGGGCCGCCGCCCCCCTGAAAAGCGTTTATCGGGTGAGGGCGCGCACATAGCGGGCGGCGCTCTCGGCGGCGATGGCCCCGTCGCTCTCGGCGGTGACGATCTGCCGCAGCCCCTTTTCGATGGCGTCGCCGGCGGCGAAGATGCCCGGACGGGCGGTCTTCATCTCCCGGTCGGCCTGGATGTAGCCGTGGTCGTTCAAGATCCCCAGGGAGCCGAAGGGCTCGGTGGTGGGCTGTAGCCCGATGTACTCGAAGGCGCCGTCGGCGTGCACCACCAACTCCTCCCCCGTCTTGGTGGAGACCGCCCGCAGGCCGGTGAAGTGCTCGCCGGGCAGAAAATCCTTGATGTCGTAAAACTCGTGGACATCCACGTTGGGCAGGGCCCGCAGCTTGTCGCAGGCCGAGGGGTCGGCCGTCAAATCAAAGAGGGTCACCACTGTCAGGCGGCGGGCCAGTTCGGCCAGGTAGAGCGACTCCTCCACCGCCGAGTTGCCGCCGCCCAGCACCAGCACGTCCCGGTCCCGGTAGTTGGCCCCGTCGCAGACGGCGCACCAGCTGATGCCGCTGCCGGCAAAGTCGAGCTCGTGGGGGACCCCCAGCATCCGCGGCCGGGTGCCGGTGGCCAGGATGACCGCCCTGCAGGAGATGCGCTGCCCCTCTTTGCAGGAGAGGATCTTCTCCTCCCCCTCGTCGAGGATCTCCTCCACCGTGGCGTAGTCAAAGGCCACCCCCAGCTTCTGGGTGTGCTCAAACATCGAGATGGCCAGGTCGGCCCCGCCGACTTTTTCCATTCCCGGGTAGTTGCCGATTTCAAAGGTGTTGACGATCTGGCCGCCTGGGGCCAGTTTGTCCAGCAGCAGTACCTTCATGTTGGCCCGGGCCGCGTAGATGGCCGCCGTCATTCCGGCAGGGCCGCAGCCGACAATTGCAACGTCGTAATCCGCCATAGTGCATTGCCTCCCAGCACACAAAATCGCCCGCCTCCCCTGGGGGGAGGGGGATATTTTTATTGTAGCAGGTCAGGGTGGGAATTCTTTAGCGCAGGCTAATGGCGCGGCCCGGTTTTGCCGGCAATCGGCGCGGGCGGATGGGATGATGGCAGGGGGGAGGGGCGGGTTTACACGCCGAGGCAAGAGAGCTGAAGAGATGGCGGTCGAGGTGCCAAGCGGCGGCCTTTCGGCGGTGGATGGGGGCGGCCCTTTTGCTTTATCTAGAAAGCCGGCGAGGAGTGTTCGTCAATCTGCTCCACCGGGGGCGCGCCGGGACCCGCCTTCGCCCGGGAGGACGGCTGGCGGGCCTTTCGGATCGCAGGGGGACCGGATTTTCCCCCGGCGGGGATCCTTGTTTTCATTTTCTCCCTGTCGGCGGGGGCGGGGATCGCTCTCATCGCCCTCTCCCCATCCTGGCCAAGCGAGGGTCCCTATGCGATGTGCTGGCGGGGGCTGGTTGGGAGGTCTTCGGCGAAAAGCCGTTCGGCGGCGGTTGACAGCCGCCGGTGGGTCTGGTATGCTTGTGTGCAAAGAGAAGATTGGGGAATGAAGTGCTCCCCCGGGCAACCGAAACCGCTTTTACGAGCTGATGACTTCTGTGATTTTACCGTCGCAGAGGGCCATCGGCTTTTTCTGCGCAAAAAGGAGACTTTTTTATGCTCACCTCCCTCGCGTTCATCTTTTTGGCCGGCCTGGCGCTGGCCGCCATCTGCCAGCGGCTGCACCTGCCCCGCATCATCGGGATGCTGCTCACCGGCGTTCTGTTGGGGCCCTATGCCCTGGCCCTCCTCGACGGCTCGATCCTCGCCGTCTCCGCCGATTTGCGGCAGATGGCGCTGATCGTCATCCTCATCAAGGCCGGCCTCTCCCTGGACCTAAGGGATTTGAAGGCGGTGGGGCGACCGGCCCTCCTCCTCTCCTTTCTCCCCGCCCTCTTTGAAATCGGCGCCGTCACCCTCTTTGCCCCCCGGCTGCTGGGCGTCACCCGGCTGGAGGCGGCCCTGATAGGGGCGGTGCTGGGCGCGGTCTCCCCGGCGGTGGTGGTCCCCAAGATGGTGCAGCTGATGGAGGAGGGGCTGGGCACCGACAAGCGCATCCCCCAGCTCATCCTCGCCGGGGCATCCCTGGACGACGTCTTTGTCATCGTCCTCTTCACCACCTTTGTGGGGATGGCCCAGGGCGGTTCCGCCTCGGCCTGGGACTTCGCCGGCATCCCCCTCTCCATCTTCGCCGGCATCGCCCTGGGGGCCGCCGCAGGCTGGCTGTTGGCCCGGTTTTTCGAGGGCGCCTTTGCCCGCGGCCACCTGGTGCGGGGCAGTCTCAAGGTGATCGTGGTGCTGGGGGTCTCTTTCTTGCTGGTGGCGGCGGAGGGATGGCTGGCAGGGGTCCTCCCCCTCTCGGGGCTGTTGGCGGTGATGGCCATGGCCTGTGTGCTGCAGCGGGAGAGCGACCCACTGGTGGGCCGCCGCCTCGCCGAGAAGTTCGGCAAGCTCTGGCTGGCGGCAGAGGTCATCCTCTTCGTGCTGGTGGGGGCGGCGGTGGACATCCGCTACACCCTGGGGGCCGGGCCGGCGGCGGTGGGGCTGATCGCCCTGGGGCTCCTTTTTCGCTCGGCGGGGGTCTTTCTCTGCCTGCTGGGCACGCCGCTCGACAAAAAAGAGAGGCTTTTCTGCGCCATCGCCTATCTGCCCAAGGCCACCGTGCAGGCGGCCATCGGCTCGGTCCCCCTGGCCCTGGGGCTGCCCTGCGGCAACATCGTCCTCTCGGTGGCCGTCCTCTCCATCCTCCTCACCGCGCCGCTGGGGGCCCTGGGGATGGACGCCAGCTGCCACACCCTGCTCCACCGGGCCGGGCCGCGGGGGGAACCCCTTTAAAAAGGGCGCAAAAAGGCCGGAGCGGCAGACGCCGTCCCGGCCTTTTTGCTGTGAGAACAGGGGTGAAAATGGAGCGTGGAAAAGGCTATTTGCCCAGCTGTTTTTTGACAAAGGCCTTTTTGGCCTCGTCGTCCTCTCTGGCGAGCATCTCCATCAAGATGGGCTTGAGCTCCTTGTCGTAGAGGTCCATGTGGGGCTCCACCTTGCCGGGGCCCTCAGGGTCGAGGAACTGCTCGAAGCCCAGGCCCAGCTCCCGCCCCCTCTGGGTGTGCATGTCGATGGCGTAGTCGGGGATGGTGGGGTAGATGCCCTCGTCGAACTCGCGGAAGATGATGTTTTTGAGGATGTCGCTGGAGCGCTCCTTCTTGCACTTGCAGAGGTAGCGGATGGCGTGGATGGGGAAGAGGGCGCGGCTGCCGCCGGGGGTGTAGTCAAACTTCTGGCGCAGGTGGTCCAGGGCGTCGATCATCAGGGGGGCGTTGGGCTCCCCAAAGCAGATGTCCTCCACCGAAATCACCGCCAGGCGCATCCAGAGCAGGTTTTCCATCTCTTTGCTGGTGCAGTACATCTCGTACCCCAGGCGGATGGCGTTGTCCTCGTTTCCCCGGCGGATCTCCTTTTGCAGGGCGGAGATCACCTCGTCAGCGACGAAGCCGTGACGGGTCTTCTGGCTGGACCAGGTGTCGTAAAATTCGTGTTTGACCATGTTGATGCGCCTACCTTTCTCGCTGCAGAGAGCTCGGTGAGCCCTCTATAAAAACGTTTTTATTTCGTCTGCAGTATACCACTGATGTTGGGGGGATGGCAATTGTTTCGAGGAAAATGAGCGAGTTGTACAACCCCTCTTTTGAAAAATTGTCCATTTCATCAATTTCCGGCGCGCGGGTCTTTTCAAACCGAGGGGGAGGCGGTATACTGAAAGACAGCCGGGGCCGCCTGCGGGCAGCCCCTTTTTTGCGGGGGGAGAAGGCATGCCAAAACTCTATTTCAAGTACGGCGCCATGGGCAGTTCCAAGACGGCCCAGGCCCTGATGACCAAGTTCAACTACGAGGAGAAGGGCTACACCGTGGGGCTGATGAAGCCCGCCACCGACGACCGGGACGGGGCGGACGTCATCCGCTCGCGCATCGGGCTGGAAGGGCGGGGGATCGTCATCTCAAACGACCTGGACCTCTACGACTGGTTTTTGCAAAACCGCTACGACGTGCTGGTCATCGACGAGGCCCAGTTCCTCACCGCCGCCCAGGTCGAACAGCTCAAGGACATTGCCATGGAGTTTGTGCCGGTGCTCTGTTTTGGGCTGAAAACCGATTTTCGCACCTATATGTTCGAGGGCTCCAAGCGCCTGTTCGAGATCGCCGACAGCCTCACCGAGATCAAGTCGGTCTGCCGCTGCGGGCGCAAGGCCGAGGTCAACGCCCGCATCAAGGACGGCAGGGTGGTCAAGGAGGGGGAGCAGATCCTCATCGGCGGCAACGACGCCTACATCGGGATGTGCTACAACTGCTGGCAGGCGGGCAAGCTCGACTAAACGGGCGAAGTGTGCAAAAAAGAGGGCCGGGGCAACCGCTTTGCCCCGGCCCTCTTCTGCCTAGTCGGCCCAGCGCTCCCGCACCACCAGCTCCTCCAGGGGCTTGCGGCTGCGGGGCCGCCCCTCTTCGGCGGGGTAGCCCAGGGGGCTCACGGCGACGATATCGTACTGCGGCGGGATGTGCAGCGCCCGGCGCACCCCCTCCTGCTCGAAAGCGCCCAGCCAGCAGGTCCCCAAGCCCTGCTCGGCGGCCTCCAGCATCATAAAGGAGAGGGCGATGGAGCAGTCCACCGTCCGCGCGGGCTGGCCGCAGCGCATCTGGGCGGCCTGGTCGGCGCAGAGGACCAGCACCGCCGGGGCCTGGGCAACAAACGGTTGGCCGCAGCAGGCCTCGGCCAGCTGTTCCCGCAGGGCCGGCTCGGTAGCGACCACGAATTTCCAGGCCTGCTGGTTGCGGGCCGAGGGGGCCAGCTGGCCGGCCTGTAGCACCGCCTCCAGCGCGGCGGGGGGGATGGGGCGGTCCAGGTAGGCGCGAATGCTCTTTCTCTTCTCAATGGCTTCCATAACGGTCATGGCAGCTCACCTCCACTGCCAGTATACCCCCCGCGCCGGGCGGGGCGCAAGGGGTTTTGCAGCGGGGCGGGGTGTGGTAAAATAGCTCTTGTACGGCGGGAAAATCGCCGCGGGGACAGGGGGCGTACAGCGTGAAAAAGACCATTGGCATTTTGGCGCATGTGGATGCGGGAAAGACCACCCTCGCAGAGGGGCTTCTCCACCTGGCGGGGGCCACCCGCCGCCGGGGCGGGGTGGAGGAGGGGACCTCCCTCCTGGACTGCGACGCCATTGAGCGGGCGCGGGGGATCACCGTCTTTTCCGGGCAGGCCCACTTTTCCTTTGGGGGGGACGAATACGCCCTCATCGACACCCCGGGCCACGCCGACTTTGCCGCCGAGATGGAGAGGGCCCTCTCGGTTTTGGACGGGGCCGTCCTCTTGGTGGACGGGACCGAGGGGGTGCAGGGCCACACCCAGCTGATCTGGCGGCTGCTGCGGCAGCGGGGGGTGCCCACCTTTTTCTTTGTGGGCAAGTGCGACCGGGAAGAGGCCGATCTCCCCGCCGCTCTCGCCCAGCTGCGCGCCCGCCTCTCGCCCCGGCTGCTGGACTTGAGCGGCGGCTTTGCGGGGGAACTGCCTGCGGCGGCGGTGGAGAGCCTGGCCGAGTGGGACGACGAGCTGTTGGAGCGGTATCTGGACGGGGGATACGACCCCGCCCTCTGGCTGCGGCGGGCGGCGCAGTTGGCGGCGCGGGGGGAACTGTTCCCGGTCTTTGCCGGGTCGGGTCTCACCGGGCAGGGGCTAGAGGGCCTGCTGGCCGGGCTGGGGGCCCTTCTCCCCACCGATTATGAGGAGCGCCGGGAGGCCCCCTTTGCCGCCCGGGTCTTTGGGGTGCGGCGGGACCCCGGCGGCGGGCGGGTCACCTTTCTCAAGATCCTCTCCGGGTCCCTGGAAGTCAAGGGGGAAGTGGGGGGCGAAAAGGTCAACGAGATCCGCTTTTACGAGGGGGAGCGCTACACCCAGGCCCCCCGCGCCCTGGCGGGGGAGGTCTGCGGGGTGACAGGGCTGCGCCGCCCCCTGCCGGGCGGCGGCCTGGGGGCGGTGGGCGACCTGCCCGCCCCGGCGCTGCAGCCGGTGCTGCAGGTGTCGGCCTGCTGGGGGGAGCAGCCGCCGGGCCAGGTGCGAGACGCCTTTTTGGCGCTGCAGGAGGAGGACCCGGCCCTTGAAGTTCGCTGGGACGAGACCCTGCGGGACCTGCAGTTGCGGGTGATGGGGGAGATCCAGTTGGAGGTGCTGCAGGAGCTGATGGAGCGCCGCTTTGGGCTGGGGGTCGCCTTTGGCCCGGCGCAGATCTGCTACCGCGAGACCATTGCCGCCCCGGCAGTGGGGATCGGCCACTTTGAGCCCCTGCGCCACTACGCCGAGGTCTGGCTGCGGCTGGAGCCGGGGGCGCCGGGCAGCGGGGTCACCTTTGCCAGCGAGTGCTCCACCGACGCGCTCGCCCACAACTGGCAATCCCTCATCGAGACCCACGTTTTGGAGAAGGAGCACCGGGGGGTGCTGACCGGCGCCCCCCTCTGCGACGTGCGGGTGGTGCTTTTAAAGGGGAGGGCCCACCTCAAACACACCGAGGGGGGCGATTTTCGCCAGGCGGTCTACCGGGCCATCCGCCAGGGCCTCTGCGGGGCGAAGAGCGTTCTTTTGGAGCCGTGGTACGACTTCACCGCCACCCTCCACGCCGACCAGCTGGGCCGGGTGCTGGCCGACATCCAGCGGTTACAGGGCAGCTTTTCGCCCCCTGAGATCGCCGGGGACACGGCGGTGGTGAGCGGCAGCGGACCGGTCGCCACCTTCCTCCACTACGCGGCCGAACTGCCCGCCTTCACCCACGGGCGGGGGCACTTTTCGGCGGTCTACGGCGGGTATCGGCCCTGCCACAACGCCGACGAGGTGGTGGCTGCCGCCGGTTATGACCCGGAGCGCGATCTGGAAAACCCGCCCGGTTCGGTCTTTTGCGCCAGGGGGGCGGGCTATCCGGTGCGCTGGTGCGATGTGCCCGACATGGCCCACCTCAAATAGGGAGGAGATCGTTTCCCCCTAAAAAAAGCCGCCGCCGGAGAGCTCTCTGGCGGCGGCTTTTTGGGGCAGATCTCTGCGGGGTCAGCGGTCCAGCAGGCGGCGCAGGATGTCCTGGGTGCGCGCGGGGTCGGCGCGGCCCTGGGTGGCCTTCATCACCCGCCCCACCAGGGCCTGCAGGGCGGCCTTTTTGCCCCGGCGGTAGTCGGATGCCGAGCGGGGGGCCGCCCGCACCGCCTCTTGGGCCAGCCGGGCGAGGGCGGTTTCGTTTGTGATCTGCCACAGCCCCTGGGTTTCGATCCACTCCTCGGGCGGGCCGTCTTGCCGCCAGAGGGCTTCCAGCGCCCGGCGGCAGGTGGAGCTGTTGATTTTTCCCTCCCCCCAGAGCTCGCAGAGGGCGGCCAGATGGGCGGGGGAGAGGGGGATCTCGCCCCCGTCCTCCCCCAGCAGGGAGAGGACCTCGCCCAGGATCAGGTTGGCCGCCAGCGCGGGGTAGCGACAGCGGACAGCGGCCGCCTCGAAGTAATCGGCCACCTCCCGCCGGGCGGTCAGCTGTTCGGCCGCGTAGGGGGTGAGGCCGAACCGGGCCACATAGTCGGCCTTGCGCGCGTCCGGCAGGGCAGGGATCTCCCCCTGCAGCCGGGCCAAATAGGCCTCGTCGACTCGGATCGGCGGCAGGTCGGGGTCGGGGAAGTAGCGGTAGTCGTTGGCATTTTCCTTGCGCCGCATGGAGAGGGTCTTGCCGCTGTTCTGGTCAAAGCGGCGGGTCTCCTGGACAATGGCCTCCCCGGCCTCGAGAGCGTCCACCTGGCGGCGAAACTCGTATTCGATGGCCCGGGTGACCGACTGAAAGCTGTTGAGGTTTTTCATCTCGGTTCGGGTGCCGAGGGCCTCCCCCCCCGCCGGGCGGACCGAGAGGTTTACGTCGCAGCGCAGGGAGCCCTCCTGCATCTTGCAGTCGGAGATGCCGGTGTAGAGGATGACCGCCCGCAGCTTTTGCAGGTAGGCCTTGGCCTCTTCGGCCGAGCGGATGTCCGGCTCGGAGACGATTTCGATGAGGGGCACCCCGCAGCGGTTGCAGTCGATGAGAGTGCCGCCCCCGGGCAGGTGCACCAGCTTTCCCGCGTCCTCCTCGATGTGGATGCGGGTGATGCCGACGGTCTTCTGCCCCCCCTCGGTCTCGATGGACAGGGCGCCCCCCTCGCAGAGGGGGAGGTCGTACTGGGAAATCTGATAGGCCTTGGGCAGGTCGGGGTAGAAGTAGTTTTTTCGGTCCTGCCGGGAGCGGGGGGAGACGCGGCAGCCGGTGGCCAGCCCCGCCTTTATCGCGAACTCCACCACCTGGCTGTTGAGCACCGGCAGGGTGCCGGGCATCCCCATGCAGACAGGGCAGCACTGGGTGTTGGGCGGGGCGCCGAAGGTCGTGGGGCAGTCGCAGAAGATCTTGGCGGCCGTCTTGAGTTCGACGTGCATCTCCAGCCCGATGACCATCTCATACCCTTTATAGGTGTTCACATGCATGATTTCTCCCCCTCTCGCTCCTGTTCAAAGGCCTGTCCGGCCCGGTAGAGGTCCCCCTCGCCAAAGGGGCGGCCGATGAGCTGCATCCCGATGGGCAGGCCCTGGCTGTCCGCCCCACAGGGCAGGGCGAGGGCCGGCACCCCGGCGATGTTGACGGGCACGGTGTAGACGTCTCCCAGATACATCTGCAGCGGGTCGGCGGTCTTTTCGCCGATTTTGTAGGCGGTGGTGGGGGCCACCGGGGAGAGGATGCAGTCAAAGTCCCGGAGGATCCGGTCGAAGTCCCCCTTCACCAGGGTGCGCACCTGCTGGGCCTTTTTGTAGTAGGCGTCGTAGTAGCCCGAGGAGAGGACGAAGCTGCCCAGCAGGATCCGCCGCTTGACCTCCCGCCCAAACCCCTCGGTGCGGGTGTTCTTGTAGAGGCTGTCCAGGTCGCTGTAGTGGGGGGAGCGGTAGCCGTACTTCACCCCGTCGAAGCGGGCCAGGTTGGAGGAGGCCTCGGCCGAGGAGATGACGTAATAGGCCGGCAGGGCGTATTCCAGGGTGGGGAGGGAGACCTCTTCCACCTGGGCGCCCAGGCGGGCAAAGGTGTCGGCTGCCCCGCGGATGGCGGCGGCAATTTCGGGGGCGAGGCCCCGGCCGAAATACTCCCGCGGCAGGGCGATGCGCATCCCCTTGACCCCGCCGTCGAGCTGGGCGGTGAAGTCGCCCCAGTCCCGGTCCAAGCTGGTGGCGTCGCGGCTGTCCTTTCCCGCCAGGGCGTTTAGCACCAGGGCGTTGTCCCGCACCGTGCGCGTCAGCGGCCCCACCTGGTCGAGGGAGGAGGCGAAGGCCACCAGCCCGTAGCGGGAGACTGCGCCGTAGGTGGGCTTCATCCCCACCACCCCGCAAAAGGCCGCTGGCTGGCGGATGGAGCCGCCGGTGTCCGAGCCCAGGGCAAAGGCGCATTCCCCGGCGGCCACGGCAGCCGCCGCCCCGCCGGAGGACCCCCCCGGCACCCGGCTCAAATCCCGCGGGTTGCGGGTGATTTGAAAGTGGGAGTTCTCGGTGGAGGAGCCCATGGCGAACTCGTCCATATTCAGTTTGCCCAGACTCACCGCCCCGGCCCCCTCGGCCCGCTCGACAGCGGTGGCGGTGTAGGGGGGAACGAAGGTCTCGAGCATCTTGGAGGCGCAGGTGGTGGCGACCCCCTCGGTGCAGAGGTTGTCCTTGACCCCCATGGGCACCCCGGCCAGGGGGGGAAGGGGGTCGCCGGCGGCCCGCCTTGCGTCTATCTGCCCGGCGGCGGCCAGAGCCCGCTCGGCGGTGACGGTCAGAAAGGCGGCCACCTGGGGCTCGGCTGCGGCGATCTGTGCCAGGTGGGCCCGGGCGACCTCCTGGGCGGTGAAGGTCCCGGCCCGAATCCCCTCGGCCAGGGCCCAGGCGGTGTATTCTGTCAACTCTTTCACGGCGCGCTCCTCCTATTCTACCGCCGATGGCACAAAGAGGTAGCCGTCTTGTGCCTCGGGCGCGTTTTGCAGCAGTTTTTCCCGGCCGGTGGAGGGGCGGGGCCCCCCAGCCCGAAAGACATTTTCCAGCGGCACCACGTGGGAGGTGATCGCCACCCCCTCGGTGTCCACCTGGGCGAGGGCGTCGGCGAAGGCAATCATCCCCTTCATCTCCCGGGCGAGGGAGGTCCGCTCCCCCTCGGCGATGCGCAGTTTCGACAGTTCGGCCACCGCCTCCACGTCGATTTGAGGGGCGGGCCGCGCCCCCTCCCCCCGGCTGCCGGGGCGGAGGAGGGCGTCCAGCCCCAGCTCGGCCAGCTGCCCCTGGTCCACCGGTGAGGGGGCTTCGGTGAGGGGACAAATCGCGTCTTTGTTTTTGGGAAAGGCGATGACCTCCCGCAGGGAGGGGGCGCCCAGCATCAGCATCACCAGCCGGTCCAGGCCGAAGGCAAAGCCCCCGTGGGGCGGGGTCCCGTAGGAGAAGGCCCGCACCAAAAAGCCAAAGCGCTCCTCGACCTCCGCGGGGGAGAAGCCCAGGGCGGCAAACATCTGCCGCTGCACCTCGGGCTGATGGATGCGGATGCTGCCGCTCCCCAGCTCCACCCCGTTGAGCACCACGTCGTAGGCCTGGGCCCGCACCCGGGCGGGGTCGCTCTGCAGATAGGGCAGGTCCTCGGGATAGGGCATGGTGAAGGGGTGGTGGGTGGCCAGGTAGCGCCCCTCCTCCTGCGACCACTCAAATTCGGGGAAGTCGGTCACCAGGCAGAAGCGGTAGTCCCCCTCCCGCCGCAGATCCAACATCTGGGCCAAATCCAACCGCAGGCCGCCCAGGGTGCGGCAGACGGTGGCGAAGGAGTCGGCGCAGAAGAGGAGAAGATCCCCCGGCCGGGTGCCCGCCCGCTGCAGGATGGCGTCTAGCTGGGCGGCGGTGAAGTACTTGGTGAGGATGGAGTTGATCTCCCCGTTGGGGCGGACGGCGATCCAGGCCATCCCCTTGGCGCCGTAACCCAGGGCGCGGCGGGTCAGCTCCTCGATCTGGGAGCGGGTGAGGGAGGCCCCGCCGGGCAGGTTGATGCCCCGCACCAGGCCGCCTGCCGCCACCGCCCGGGCAAAGACCGAGAAGCCGCAGCCGGCCGCCAGGTCGCTTAGCTCCACGATGGGGAGACCGAAGCGGAGGTCGGGCTTGTCGGTGCCGTAGCGGTCCATGGCCTGGCGCCAGGTCAGGCGGGGGAAGGGCTCCTCCATCTGCACCCCCAGCACCTGGGAGAAGAGGGATTTGAAGAGCCGCTCTAGGTGCTGCAAGATGTCCTCCTGGTCGACAAAGGAGAGCTCCATATCCACCTGGGTGAACTCGGGCTGGCGGTCCGCCCGCAGGTCCTCGTCCCGAAAGCAGCGGGCGATTTGGTAGTACCGGTCCACCCCGCCCACCATCAGCAGCTGCTTGAAGATTTGGGGGGATTGGGGCAGGGCGTAGAAGGAGCCGGGGTGTACCCGGCTGGGGACCAGGTAGTCCCGCGCCCCCTCGGGGGTGGATCTGGTGAGCATCGGGGTCTCCACCTGCAGGAAGCCCGCCCCGTCCAAGAAATCCTCCACCGCCCGCACCACCCGGTGGCGAAAGCGGAGGTTTTTCTGCAGCTGGGGGCGGCGGATGTCCAGGTAGCGGTACTTCATCCGCACGCTCTCCCGCACCCGCTCCCCCTCCTCCAGGGAGAAGGGGAGGGTTTCGGCCCGGGAGAGCAGTTCGATCTCCCGCGCCGCCAGTTCGATGGTGCCGGTCTCCAGCTTGGGGTTGTAGGTCTCCTCCCCGCGGATGCGGATGTCCCCCCGCACGGCGATGACCGACTCGCTCTTCAGCCGGTCGGCCACCGCAAAGCCCGCGGGGCTGAGGTTGCGGGCGTCAAAGACCACCTGTAAGATGCCCTCCCTGTCCCGCAGGTCCACAAAGATGACCCCGCCCATGTCCCGCTTGGTCTGTACCCAGCCGGCGGCGGTGACGGTGCGGCCGGTGTCCCGCTCCCGCAGGGCGCCGCAGTAATCGGTTCGCTTCACAACGATCGCTCCTCCTTTTGCGCTTGGCGCTTCAAATGCCGCCGGGCAGAGGATGGAAAAAGAGAGCCCTCCGCCCCGCAAATTGGGACGAAAAGCTCTCTTCACTTTCCGCGGTACCACCCAAATAAGCCGCGCCCTTGCGGCCCACTCGTCACACACTGTGTCCGAAAGGGGAGAGATCCGCTCCCTCTCGGCCTATGGTCTGCGGCTGTAACGCGCCGCCCGCGTCTGAGCCTACTGCCGGCAGCGCCGGGTTCGGTCAGCGGCTCGGGGATGTTCTTCCCCCCGCTTCCTCTGCGCCGGCTCTCACCTCTCCCGGCTCTCTGTCGCGTCGGACTGCGGGGCTACTCTTCCCGTCGTCACCTTTCTCTGTTGTGAATGAGGTTATTATATCCCGATTTGGGCGGTTGTCAAGCGGCAGATCACAATTTTTACGGCGGGCCGCCCGATCGGGCGGCGACTTGTGCCCCTTTTATGCAGGTTGCAAAATGGGGGGCAAGAGGACGCAGACTGCACAGTTTTGGCAAATTTTTGCCTGCTGTTTTGGTGGGGTTTTGGAACTTTAAAAATTGCGCCTTGATTTGGCGCTACAGGTGTGCAAAGATAGGGCAGTGATGTTTTCCAATGTACACGCAGCAAGGCGGTGTTTTTTGTGCGCTCCTACCTCGTCCCCATCCAGGCGGCCTTCCTCCTCTTCCCGGTGCTGGCCGCCCTCTTCTCCCTGCCCTATGTGGTGGCCCAGTACCGGCGGTATGGGGCGCTGCTGCTCTTTCGGGTGCTCGTCGTCTACTCCCTCATCCTCTACCTGATGTGCGCCTTTTTCCTCACCGCCCTCCCCCTGCCGCCCATCTCCCAGGTGGCGGGGATGACCACCCCCACCCGCCAGCTGCACCCCTTTCACTTTGTGCGGGTATTTTTGCAGGAGAGCTGCCTGGTGCCCGGCGACCCCTCCACCTGGCTGCCCGCCCTGCGCCAGGGCTGTTTTTACCAGCCGGCTTTCAACCTGCTGCTCCTCTTCCCCCTGGGGGTCTACCTGCGCTACTACTTCAAGCGGGGCTGGACCTCCACCCTGTTGCTGGTCTTTTTCGTCACCCTCTGCTTTGAGCTCATCCAGTACTCGGCCCTCTTTGGCATCTACCCCCGGCCCTACCGGGTGTTTGACGTGGACGACCTCTTCCTCAACACCCTGGGGGGGATGCTGGGCTTTTGGCTCACCCCGGCCCTCAGTTGGCTGCTCCCCACCCGGCAGCAGCTGGACACCCTCTCCTACCGCAAGGGGCGGCGGGTCTCCTACCCCCGGCGGCTGGTGGCTTTCTGCCTCGACTGGGGGCTGCTGGCGGGCCTTGTCACCCTGGCCCACCGGGGATCGGGCTGGCCCGGCCTGCGCGACCTGCTGGGGCTGCGCAGCTGGGGGGCGGCCCTGCTCTACCTGGGGCTGGTGCTCCTCTACTTTGTGGCGCTGCCCTGGCTCACCGGCGGGCGCACCCTGGGCAAGGCCCTGGTGGGGCTCAAACTCGCCGGGGAGGGGGGAGAGCGCCCCCGGTTCTGGCAGATCCTGGTCAGGCAGGGGATGCTCTACCTGGTCTTTCTCCCCGCGCCGGTGGTGGCCCTGCGGCTCTTTGAGCGGCGCGCCGCCCTCTCCCAGGGGCTCACTTTGCCGGTGCTGGTCCTCTTTTCCCTGCTGGGGCTGGTCTCGGCCTTCTTCGTCTTCTCCCTCTTTGCCGCCGGGCTCACCCGGCAGCACCGGCTGCCCTACGACAAGCTGGCCGGCACCGAAAACCGCAGCACCGTCGCCCGCCGGGGCGGGGAGGAGGCGCCGCGGCCTTGACAGCCTCGGGGGCAGATGGTATGATGCCCCAAACACCCGCCGCCCGGCGGAGGAAAGAGGAGGGCTTTTGATGGCGTTACAGCTTGTGTTTCCCAGCGAGGAGTGGGGCGACCAGGTGCTCTGCTACCGCGCCGAATGTTTGGAGGCGGGCGACAACAGCCTGGCTGGCACCGCCGGTCTTGCCGAGGCGGGCAGCTTTGCCGCCTGGCTGGCCGCGGTGCGCCGCAACCGGCGGGAGGAGACCGCTCTCCCCGGCATGGTGCCCGCCACCACCCTGCTGGCGGTGCGGCCGGAGGACGGGCGGCTGGTGGGGATGATCGACATCCGCCACCGGCTCAACGACTACCTGCTGCAGTTTGGCGGCCACATCGGGTACAGCGTCCGCCCCTCCCAGCGGCGGCGGGGGCACGCCAAGGAGATGCTCCGCCAGGGGCTGGTGCGCTGCCGGGAGATGGGGCTTGTGCGGGTGCTCGTCACCTGCGACCGGGATAACCGCGCCTCGGCGAGGACCATCCTCGCCTGCGGCGGGGTGCTGGAGGACGAGCGGGAGCGGGAGGACGGCGGTGTGACCCAGCGCTACTGGATCGCCCTGCCCCCCGCCTAAAAGCCGGCCTCGCAGAGAAAGAGGGCCGCGAGAGGATCTCTCTCGCGGCCCTCTTTTTGTCGCTTCGCGCCCCCCGATTTTACCGGGGGAGTCAAATCGATTTGGCGGAAGCCTTTTCTGAAAGGGTGTTGGAGGGGTGGAAAAGAAGGCGATTTTGGGGAGGGGGTGGCGCGAAGTGGTGTCCGGGATCGCCGGTCTGGCGGCGGGTGAATGCGGTCGTGAGACCCTGCCGCGCCCCTGAGCGGCTGAGCTCGTACGATGCCCTTTTGGAGCTGTCGTCCAGCGCCCAGCGAGGCGCGGGGTCAGGGGGTCGGCTCCCCCGCCTCGGCGGGGAGGGGGGAGGGGGCGGCCGACCGCTTCTCGCAGCGGGGGAGGACGACAAAGTAGAGGGTCGCCCCCACCAGGAAGATCAGCAGGATGCTGAGCACCCCCCAGGGGGCGGCCTCCTGGGCGACCCCTTCCAGCACGGCGGCCGGGGCGTCGGCGGCGATCCCCCGGGAGGAGCGGATGACCGAGGCCGCCACCGAGGAGGCCAGGGCCACCACGCTGGGGCCGATGATGGCCGAGAACTTGCCGAAGATGTCGTAGAAGCCGAAGAATTCGCCCGAGCGGGAGCGGTCCGGGATCATCTTTCCGAAGAGGCTGCGGCTGAGGGCCTGGATTCCCCCCTGGCTGGTGGCCACCAGGATGGCTAGCACCCAGAACTGCCAGATGGAACGGATGAAGAAGCCGAAGACGCAGATGCACATGTAGATGCCGATGCCCACCCCCACCATGGTCCGGGCGCCGAAGCGGCCGGCCAGCTTTTGGTAGAGCAGGGCGAAGGGCAGCCCCAGCAGCTGCACCAGCAGCAGGGCCAACAGCATTTCGGTGGAGCCCAGGCCCAGGGTGTCGCCGTAGCTGGTGGACATGTGGATGATGGTGTTCACCCCGTCGATATAGAAGAAATAGGCCAGCAGGAAGACCAGCATCTGCCGGTGGCGGACGATCTCCCCCACCGTTTTGCCCAGCCCTTTCAGGGCCTGTCCCACCGCCCCGGGGCGGTAGGGGGCGCCGCTTTTCTGGCGGACGTTTTTGAGCAGCGGCCAGCTGAAGCAGAGCCACCAGAGGGCGGTGAAGCCAAAGGCAAAGCTCAGGCAGTAGATCATCTCTACCCCCACCAAGTTGAGCAGGAGGAAGAGGAGCAGGGGGATGGTACTCCCCCCGATGTAGCCCAGCCCGTATCCCAGCAGGGAGACCTGGTCCATCCGCTCGGGGGAGGTGACGTCGACGAGGAAGCTGTCATAGTAGAGATTGGCCCCGGCGAAACCCACCTGGCTGACGACGTAGAGCCCCAAGATCCAGAGGCCCACCTGCTCGGCCACGGCGGTGTCGGTAAAGCCGGTGAGGGGGGTGATGGCCAACCCGGCACAGGAGAGGACCCCCACCGCCAAAAAGATGCAGAACAGCCGTTTGCGCCAGCCCCAGAAGTCGCCCAGCGCCCCCAGGATGGGGGCCAACAGGGCCACCAGCAACATGGCGATGCTGGTGCAGTACCCCCAGGTGGCCATGCTGCTGGCGGAGTCCCGGGTGAAGCCGGCCACGGTGCCGTAGAAGATGGGCAGCACGGTGACCACCACCACGCTGTGGGCCGAGTTGGCCCAGTCGTACATCATCCAGCTCTTTTCCTCTTTGCTGTAACCCTTTAACAGTCCCATTGCGATACCCTCGTCTCTCTCTCATTTTTTGCGGGGGGAAAGGCGGCCGCCGCCTTTGGCGGGCCGGGTCGATCACGACATGGTCGACAGGGGGGCGTTGTAGTAGCCCAGCTTGTGAAAGGCGAACCACTCCTGAATGAGGGGCTCGGGGGCGGCGTCAAGGGCCAACAGGGCCTCTTTGGCAAATTCCAGGGCGGCGGTGCCGTTGGCGGTGACGATGTTTTGGTCCCGCACGGCCTGCCGGGTGAGGTAGCGCTCCTCCCCGGTGTAGGCATCCCCTGCCCAGCGCTTCAAGTCCCCCAGGTCGTTGGCGGTGTGGCGCACCCGGTTGAGGGCCCCGACGGTCCCCAGGAAGCCCGCGGCGTCGCAGATGCCGCCCAGCACCCGCCCTTTGGCCAGACAGTCCTTCACCAGGGGGGTCACCCGGCGGGCGCTCTCCTCCCGCCAGGAGAGGCCGCCGATCAAAAAGAGGGCCTCGTACTCCTCCGGCGCCCCGTCCACAGAGAAGTCGGGCAGCGCCTGCACCCCGCCGATGGAGGAGACGGGCTCCCCGGTCAAAGAGACGGTTTTGACAGCGTATTTGCCGGGGGCCAGCATTCCCAGGGCGGAGGCGAGATAGGCGCCCTCCCAGTCGGCCCACCGGTCGAGCAACACAAGTAAAATGGTCTTCAAGACGACAGCACTCCTTTTTTCGCCGCGCAGAGCCGCGGCCAGCTATTTTTTTCCGCTCTTCCCCGCGTCGGCGACGGCTTAGACCATGTCAAAGCCCAGGGCGCAGAGGAAGGGGATTTTTGACAGGGTGAGGATGGGGACGGTCTCCAGGGCGAAAAAGGCGGTCGGCCCGCCAAAAATCACCGCCACCAGGCGGTATTTGCCCCGTTTGTCCGCCCGGCGCCGCTCCGCTTTCCCCTTTCAGAGATAGGTGTTTGAGAGGATGGGGCCGCGGCCCCTCGCCGCAAAGGCGGTGTGGACGCCGCCCAGCACGGGGTCACCCCTATCCTACCACAGCTGCCCGAAATGGCAACCGATCGGGGAGAAAAATGACAGAGATTTTGCAGAGGGGGAGGGGGTCATCCCTTCCAGCCGTGTTCCCGCTTCCACCGCTCGATCTGTTCCAGCCGCTCCCGATAGCGCTTTTCCGAGCCCTGGTCGGTGGGCTGGTAGTACCGCTTGCCCAGCAGGGAGTCGGGCAGGCACTGCATGGCGGTCACCTTCTCGTCGGCGTCGTGGGCGTATTCGTACCCCTCGCCGTAGTGCAGCTCCTTCATCAGGCGGGTGGGGGCGTTGCGGATCTGCAGGGGCACCGGCTCGGCCAACATCCCCAGGGCGTCCTTCTTGGCGCTCTCGTACCCGGCGTAGAGGGCGTTTGACTTGGGGGCCAGCGAGAGGTAGGTCACCGCGTGGGTCAGGTTGACCGAGCACTCGGGCATGCCGATGAAGTGGCTGGCCTGGTAGGTGGCCACCGCCACCTCCAGGGCGCGGCTGTCGGCCATCCCCACATCTTCGCTGGCGAAGCGGATGAGCCGCCGGGCCACGTAGAGGGGGTCCTCCCCGGCCTCCAACATCCGCGCCAGCCAGTAGATGGCCGCCGAGGGGTCGCTGTTGCGCATCGACTTGTGCAGGGCCGAAATCAGGTTGTAGTGCTCCTCGCCCCCCTTGTCGTAGAGGAGGGACTTTTTGCTGATGCACTGCTCCAGGCTCTCCCGGGTGACCACCGTCCGCTCCCCCTGCCGCTCTCCGTTGAGAACGGCCATCTCCAGGGTGCCCAGGGCGGTGCGGGCGTCGCCGTTTGCAAAGGCGGCCACCGCCCGCACCAGTTCGTCGGCCATCTCCACCTGCAACTTGCCAAAGCCCCGCTCGTCCGCCAGGGCGCGGCGGAGCAGTTCGGCGATCTCCTCCTCCTTTAGGGGTTGGAGCACAAAGACCTTGCAGCGGGAGAGGAGGGCCGAGTTGATTTCAAAGGAGGGGTTTTCGGTGGTGGCGCCGATGAGGGTGATGCTCCCCCGCTCCACATAGGGGAGGAAGGCGTCCTGCTGGGCCTTGTTGAAGCGGTGGATCTCGTCCACAAAGAGGATGGTCCGGTCCCCCATCATCCGGCTGCGCTCGGCCGCTGCCATCACCTCTTTGATTTCTTTGATGCCGCTGGTGACGGCGCTGAAATCCACAAATTCCGCCTGGGTGCGGCGGGCGATGATGCGGGCCAGGGTGGTCTTGCCCACCCCCGGCGGCCCCCAGAAGATCATGGAAGAAATCAAATCCTGGTCGATGAGCTGGCGCAGGATCTTCCCCTCCCCCAACAGGTGGCGCTGGCCCGCGAACTCCTCCAGCGTTTCCGGCCGCAGGCGGGCGGCCAGGGGCTGCGACTGGGTGCGGGAATCAAAAAAGCTCTGCTGTTTCAAGCGGCTCTCCCTCCTCTGTGCCGTGTGGGCAAACTTTTGTTTTCTCCATTATACCCGGCGCGGGGGACGAGGGCAAGGGAGGGCAAGGGATGAGAACGGGCATTTTCTTTAAGTTGATTTTAGGCGGGGGTGGTAGGGTGAAAAGAAAAAATCGATTGCCGCGGCCTTGGGTTTTCCCCGCCGCCGGGGTATAATGGGAAAAACGCCGCGGGCGGGGGGAGATGCCCCCCGGGGGCACCCGACAGGAGAGAGGGGCTGCCGGCCGGGGCGGTGAGAGGAGAGGGGAGAGGCGCTGTGCGATTGCTGCTGGCCGAGGACGAGCGGGAGCTCTCTGCCGCCCTGGTGGCCATTTTGCGCCACAACCGATACGAGGTGGACGCCGTCTACGACGGGGAGGACGCCCTGGCCTACGGCGAGAGCGGCCAGTACGACGGCATTGTCCTGGACATCATGATGCCGAAGATGGACGGTTTGCAGGTGCTGGCCCGGCTGCGGGAGCAGGGGGTCTCGACGCCGGTACTCCTCCTCACCGCCCGCGCCGAGATCGAGGACCGCATTGCCGGGCTGGACGGCGGGGCCGACGACTACCTGAGCAAGCCCTTTGCCATGGGGGAGCTGTTGGCCCGCATCCGCGCCATGACCCGCCGCCGGGAGGTATACGCCCCCAACACCCTCACCTTTGGCGATCTCTCCCTGGACAGGGAGAGCTTTGAGGCGCGCTGTGGGGGGCGGGCCCAGCGGTTGGCCAACAAGGAGTTTCAGATGCTTGAAATGCTGCTGCAAAACCCCGGGCGCTACCTCTCCACCGAGCAGTTGATGGAGCACGTCTGGGGGTTTGATGCGGAGGCCGAGGTCAACGTGGTCTGGGTCACCCTCTCGGGGCTGCGCAAGAAACTGGCGGCCCTGGAGAGCCGGGTACAGATCCAGGCGGCTCGCGGCATCGGCTACCGGTTGGAGGAGAGGGGATGATCAAGCGGCTGCAGCGCAAGTTCGTCCTCATCGCCATGGGCTCCCTTCTGGCGGTGATGGTGGTGTTGGTGGGGGCCATCAACGCCGTGAACTTTGTGCAGATGGACCGGCGGGCGGACCGGCTGCTGGAGCTGATCTCCCAAAACGGGGGTGGCTTCCCGGCGGGGGGGAAGGAGCCCCACCGGGGGGAGAAGCCCCTGAAAGAGGGGCTGTTGGGCCCCGGCATGACCGAGGAGACCCCCTTTGAGACCCGCTATTTTGTGGTGTGGGCCGACGGGGCGGGGCAGGTCTCCCAGCTGGACACCAGCCATATTGCCGCACTCTCCTCCCAGGAGGCCCGGAGCCTGGGGGAGGAGGTGCTCGCCTCGGGGCGGACGGGCGGCTACAAGGGCAGTTACAAATACCTGAAGACCGCCAGCGGCGGCGGGAGCATGGTGGTCTTTGTCGACTGCAGCAGCCAGATGCGCACCGGGCTTTTTTATCTGGCGGTCTCTTGCGGGGTGGCGGCGGCCAGCTTTTTGGTGGTGCTGGTGCTGGTGAGCGTCTTTTCCCGCCGGGCGGTGCGCCCGGTGATGGAGAGCTTGGAGAAGCAAAAGCAGTTCATCACCGACGCCGGACACGAAATTAAGACCCCTCTGGCGGTCATCTCGGCCAACACCGATGTGCTGGAGCTGGAGGGCGGGGCCAACCAGTGGACCGAGAGCATCCGCAACCAGACCGCCCGCCTGGAGCGGCTGGTCAAGGACCTGCTGGCCCTGTCCCGCATGGAGGAGGGGAGGGTCGCCCTCTCCCTGAGCGATTTCTCCTTCTCCGACGTGGTGGAGAAGGCGGCCGAGTCCTTTCTCGCCCCCGCCCGGCAGAGGGGGCAGACCCTCGAGCTGGCAATCGAGCCGGGGGTCTCCCTCTGCGGGGACAAGGGCGGGGTGCGGCAGCTGGTGTCCATCCTGCTGGACAACGCCGTCAAGTACGCCGGCGAGGGGGGACGCATCCAGCTGCGGGCCGGCCGCCGGGGGCGGGGCGCTTTTTTGGAGGTGATCAACACCGCCGACAGCCTGCCCGAGGGCGACTTGGACAGGCTCTTCGACCGCTTTTACCGGGCCGATTCCTCCCGCGCCCGCGCCACCGGCGGGTACGGCATCGGCCTCTCGATCGCCCGCGCCATCGCCGAGGCCCACGGCGGCAAGATCACCGCCCGCCGGAGCGAGGGGGAGATTTGCTTTCTGGTCGCCCTTCGGGCGGGGATAGAGGGCCCGGGGGGGCGGAAATAAGCAAAAAAACAGTTCTCAGCGGACGGCCGTCTGCTGGGAGCTGTTTTTTTGTTCCCCCTTCCCTTTTCGGGGAGGGTTTGGGGGAACATGCGCTCTTTTTGGCCGAAGGGGTCGAGGGCCTTAAGTTGTTTTTAGGTTGGCCCTGTACACTTTGAGAAAAGGCGGGGGGAGACCCCTGCCGAATGCAAAAAGGAGGCAGCGAAATGGGGGATTACCAGGGCGTTTTTGAGCGCTATGAAAAAAAGTATCTCCTCACCCCCGGGCAGTACCGGGCCCTTCGCCGAGAAATGGAGGGGCGCACCGAGCCCGACCAGTACGGCCGCAGCACGGTGTGCAGCGTCTATTTCGACACCCCCAGCTACCGGCTGATCCGCCGCTCGCTGGAGAAGCCCGGCTACAAGGAAAAACTGCGGCTGCGCAGCTACGGCGAGGTAAGCGGCGGCGACCCAGTCTTTGCGGAGCTGAAGAAAAAATGCGGGGGCATCGTCTACAAGCGGCGGGTGCAGATGACCTTGGATGAGGCGGAGGCCTACCTCTACCGCGGCCAGCCGGCGGGAAATCCCAGCCAGATCACCCGGGAGATCGACTGGTTTTGCCACTTTTACGGCGAGATCGCCCCGCGGATGCTCATCACCTGCGAGCGGGTCGCCCTCTGCGGGGTGCGGGACGAGGGGCTGCGGGTGACCTTTGACCGGGACATCCGCTGGCGGGAGGAGGCCCTCTCCCTGCGGGAGGGGGTCTGGGGAGACCCGCTGCTGCGGCCGGGAGAGCGGCTGATGGAGATCAAGGCGCCGGGGGCGCTGCCCCTCTGGCTGGCCGACGCCCTTGGCGGGCAGGGGGTCTTCCCCATCTCCTTTTCCAAATACGGCAGCGCCTACTGCCAGAAGATGGGGAGCGCCGCCTCCACCGGCGGCCGACAGTTGAAACAGAAAGGGGCATCCATCTGTGCTTGATTCGCTTTTTGCCAGTATTTTGACGACTTCGTCCGCCGCGGCGACCCTCTCCTTGGGGAAGCTGCTCCTCTGCACCGCCACCTCGCTGGCGCTGGGGGCGGCGATCGCCGCCATCCACACCTTCCGCAACCGCTACACCAAGGGGTTTGTCATGACCCTGGCCCTGCTGCCGGCGGTGGTGCAGATGGTGATCTTGATGGTCAACGGCAACCTGGGCACCGGGGTGGCGGTGGCGGGGGCCTTCAGCCTGGTGCGCTTTCGCTCGGCCCCCGGCAGCGCCCGGGAAATCTGCAGCATCTTTTTGGCCATGGCGGTGGGACTGGCCACCGGCATGGGCTACCTGGCGGCGGCCGCCCTTTTTGTGCTGGTCATCGGCGGGGCGAGCATCCTCTACACCTGCTTGCGATTCGGGGAGCAAAAACAGCTGGAAAAGGAGCTGAAGATCACCATCCCCGAGACGCTGGACTACACCGACCTCTTTGACGACCTGTTTGCCCGCTATACCGCCCACTGGAAGCTGGAGCAGGTCAAGACCACCAACATGGGCAGCCTCTACCGGCTGGATTACCGCATCGCGCTGCGGGATCCGGCCCAGGAAAAGGCGTTTTTGGACGAACTGCGCTGCCGGAATGGCAATCTGGAAATTGTCTGCGGCCGCCTCCCCCTCCTCACCGAGGAGCTGTGAGTGGAGAAAGAAGGCGTATGGATTTGACAGGGAGAAAAAAACAGGAGCTGGCGCTGCTGCTGGCGGCGACCTTGGCCCTTTGGAGCTTGGCGGGATGCGGGAAGAAGGCCGTCGAAGAGACCGGAGAGGGGGAGAGCGGCGCGCCCGCCGTCTCCGCCGCCGACATCGACATCACCTTTACCGCCCGGGACCTGGACGTGGGATACGATGAGGGGAGCGCCACCAAGGTGGCGTTTGACGGCTCCGACGCGACCGTCACCGGCAGCGGTGCGGCCCTGGACGGCGGGGTGCTGACCATCTCCGCCGAGGGGACCTACCTCCTTTCCGGACGGTGGGACGAGGGGCAGATCCGCGTCTCGGTGGGGAAAGAGGAGAAGGTGCAGCTGGTGCTGCAGGGGGTGACGGTGCACTGCAGCACCGGCCCGGCCCTCTACATCGCCCAGGGGGACAAGGTCTTCATCACCCTGGCGGAGGGGAGCGAAAACGCCCTGAGTGACGGGGAGAGCTACTCCCTGGACGAGGCCGACGGCAACCTGGACGGCGCCGTCTTCAGCCGGGCAGATCTGACCGTCAACGGCGCCGGCGCGCTGACGGTGGACGGCCACTACAAGCACGGCATCGTCTCGAAGGACGACCTGGTGATCACCGGCGGGGAGCTGACGGTGACCGCGGTGGGGCAGGCCCTGTCGGGGAAGGACTGCGTCAAGATCGGGGACGGGACCTTTGTTCTCACCAGCGGGACCGACGCCATCCAGTCGAGCAACGCCGAGGACGCCGGGCGGGGCTTTGTCTATATTGCCGGGGGGGATTTTACCCTGCACGCGGGCAACGACGGCGTGCAGGCGGAGACGGTCCTCTGGATCGACGGGGGGACCTTTGAAGTGGTGAGCGGCGGGGGCAGCGCCAACGCCAGCACCGACGCTGCCGGTGAGGCCCAGCCCGGCTGGGGCCAATGGGGCGGCGACATGCCCGGCGGGGAGAGGCCAAGCGGAGGGATGCCCGGGGGGATGGGCAGCGCGCCCGATGCCGCCCCCACCGGGGCCCAGACGGTGCAGACCGCGGCCCAGCAGATCGACACCGCCGGCACCCAGAGCGGGGACAGCGCCAAGGGGCTGAAGGCGGGGAGCGAGCTGATCGTCAACGGCGGCACCTTTGACATCGACTCGTCGGACGACTCCCTCTACTGCAACGGCGATTTGACGGTCACGGACGGGACCCTTCGCCTCTCCTCGGGGGATGACGGCATTCACGCCGACGGCAGCTTGCAGATCGGCGGCGGCACCATCGAGATCGCCAAGTGCTACGAGGGGATCGAGGGGCTGCACATCGACATCTCCGGCGGTGAGATCGGCTTGGTGGCCAGCGACGACGGCCTCAACGCGGCGGGGGGGAACGACGGTTCCTCCCTGGGCGGCAGGCCGGGACAGAACAGCTTTGCCGGCGACGGGGACGCGGCCACCATCTCCATTTCAGGTGGGGTGCTCAGGATAGACGCGGCCGGGGACGGCATCGACTCCAACGGCAGCTTGCAGATCAGCGGCGGCACCGTCTATGTAGACGGGCCCACCGACGGGGGCAACGGGGCCCTCGACTACGACGGCAGCGGCGAAGTCAGCGGTGGCACCGTGGTGGCGGTCGGCAGTGTGGGGATGGCGATGGGCTTTACCAGCGGTTCCACCCAGGGCTCCATCCTCTGCAATTTCCCCTCGTCGGTGGCGGCGGGGACTGCGTTTGCCCTCAAGGACAGCGCGGGCAACACCCTGGCGAGCTACAGCCCCCAGAAGGCCTACCAGTCGGTGGCGATCAGCTGCCCTGCAATGAAGCAGGGGGAGAGCTACACCCTGTGCGCCGGCAGCCAGACGGCGGAGGTGACCCTGTCCGAGCTGGTCACCACCTATGGCCAGGGGGGAATGGGCGGCGGCCAGATGGGCGGCGCGCCCGGCCAACAGGGCGGAAGGATGCGCTAGGGGACGGCGCCAGTACAGGAGAAGAGCCCGGGAGGCGACGGCCTGACCGGGCTCTTTTTTTGGTGTGCGGGCATTGACCGGGGCCGCTGGGAAATGGTATGGTAAGGGGAGCAGATCGCCCGGCTTGGGACGGGGGAGAGGGGGATACAGATGGAGCGGGAAATCGATGTCTATTCCTATCAGTGCGGGGTGATGGACGCCTTTTGCGAGATGGTCCACGCCGGGGTCAAGAGAATCGCCCTGAGCCATCCCTGCCCCACCCGGGAGGAGCGGGACGGCTACCTGCCGGTGGCGGAAGAGCTCTGCCGGAAATACGGTGTGCACTGTTTCTTGGAGAACGGGGGGCTGGTGACCGACCTGTTTCCCCGCTCCCTCAACGAGGGCAGCTACAACCTGGTGTTTTACCGCCGGGAGGAGGACATTGCGGCCTACCGGGCCATTGGCGAGGAGAAGGCGCGACTGCTGGCCGACGGGGCCTACCGGGGGGCGGCGAGGGAACGGCTGGCGGTGGACTTTGGCCGATTGCTGGGCTACCGGGAGGATGACATTGCGCGGCTGATGGCGGAAAACAGCGACTGGGAACCGTGAGGGGATAAGACGGATGAACTATGTGATTTTGGATTTGGAGTGGAACCAGCCGGTCTCGCAGGACCGGGCTATCGAGGGGTTGGCCGGGGAGATCATTCAGTTTGGCGCGGTGAAATTGGACGGGGAAAAGCGGGTGGCGGACAGCTTTGAGGCGGTGGTCCGCCCCTGCCGCTACACCAAGATGAACCGGTATGTCAAAAAACTCACCGGCATCGACGAGAAGATGTTGGCGGGGGGGATGACCTTCCCTCAGGCGCTGGACGCCTTTCACCGCTGGTGCGGGGAGGATTTTGCCCTGTTGACCTGAGGGCACGACGACGGCCCGCTGCTCAAGGAGAACGCCCGGCTGCACGGCCTGTCCACCGACTGGATCGCCGCCCCCTACAACCTGCAGGTGCTCTTCAACGAGCAGGTGACGGGGGAGAACCGGCAGTGGTCTCTGGCCTCGGGACTGGAAAAGCTGGGGCTGGCCCCAGACGACGCGGCCCACGACGCCCTACACGATGCCCGCAGCACCGCCCAGATCGCCGCCCGGCTGGACTTGGACAAGGGGATCGCCGGGTACCGGGACGCCACCTCCGCCCTCCTCTGTGCCGATGTGCTGGCCAGCGCCGGTTTTCGGGGGCTGGCGGACCCGGCGGCCGCCCTGGAAGGGGCGGTGGGGGAAATCCCCTGCCTTGTGTGCGGGCGCCCGCTGGAGAGGGGCGAGTGGGTAGAGCAAAACGGCGAGAAGCGCATTGCCATGGCTGCCTGCCCCGAGCACGGGCGGTTTTTCGTGCGGCTCAAGCTGTGGCGCACCGGCAAGACCTTCTCCGCCCGGCGGACGCTCTGCCGGCCGGACGAACAGATCGACGCCTTTTACCGGGAAAAAGCGTCGCGCGCCCGGCAGCGGGCGGAAAAGCGGTGTGCGGATGGGGCCGCGGGCGAACAGGCGGGCGAGAACTAAAAAGGCGAGAAGCCGTTTCTCCGTGGGGGGAGGCGGCTTCTCGTTTTTTGCCTTTATTGGAAGGGGTACTCCTCTTTCCAGAGGCCGTGGAGGTTGCAGTACTCGTACACCGCTTTGGCCCGGTCGTCGGGGTCCAGCCAAAAGGTGGCCACCGGCCGCTGGTCAGGGGAGAGGGACTTGCACTGGCGGACGCCGTTTTTCGTCTCCAGCGCGATCCAGCGGATGGAGTGTTCAGGGGTCATGGGGTGCTCGGCAGAGCCGACGCAGACATGAACGGCATTGCCGTCGATCTGGACGACGGGGAGGTGCTTTTCGACCGCGCCGTCGGTGGTGCCGGGGTGCAGTTCCCCCATGGGCTGGCCGCAGCAGACGGTGGGGACGGGGGCCTCCTCTATCATCTCGACGATCTTTCCGCAGATTTCGCACTTGTAGAATTTCATCAGTGAACTCCTTTCGCGGAGAGGGGAGGGACATAGGCCCCTCCCGTCTTCTCTTATTGGCGGGTCTATGGCAATTATGTGCGGCCGGTTTGGAGAACATTCGCCAAGAGAGGAGAAAAGGGGAAAGGGGATCGCGGAGCGGGCACAGAAAGAGATGCGCCGTTTTTGATTCGCAACGAAATAGCCAAAAACCGTTTCAAAATATAGTGCAAGATTCTTGTCTATTGTACATTGAAAAACAAATGTTCTTGTACTATCATAGAGATACAGCCGATGCCGGGCAGAGACGAAACTGGCGAGAGGGTCAATGCTGGCTACAGAGTAGCGAAAACGATATAAATATCGCTTAAATTGTTTCTTTTTAGAGTTAAAAGAGAGGGAAGACCAGGGTGGATCGCACGGAGAGGTTGGGGGAATCTATCGCGTCGGCGGGGCTGCGGGGTGACGCGCCCTTACAGCGGCAGAGAAAAATACCGGTTGGATCGGCAAAGGAGGAGAGAAAATGATTTACCCCTGTTACAACTGCAAGGAGGAGAGACCCTGTGACCGGGAGCACTGCCTGGCATTTCAGTTGATGCGGCAGCACGGGGAGGAACTGCTGCAGGAGCGAAGGAGGGCCCAGGAGCGGGAGAGGGATGTCCGGCAGACGGAGATGGAGCGCACGGAGATGATCCGGCGCCGGTACAAGAGATAGAGGGTGTAGAGATGGCGACAGAGGAAGAGCAGGTCAAGGCGTTTTTGCGCCAGTATCTGGAGTGCGAGCGGGAGATAGAGGTGCGCGCAGAGGAGCTGGCCAGGTGCCGGTGCCTGGCGGTCAAGACCACAGGGGCAATCGGCGGTGAGCGGGTACAGGGGAGCCGGAAAAACCGTCTCGAAGAGACGGTTGAGCGGATCGTAGAGTTGGAAGAGGCCCTTCTGGAGCAGGTCGAGCGACTGCGGGGGACCAAGGAAGCGGTGGATCGGGCCATTGCGGCGGTGGACAGCGGGGAGCAGCGGGCGGTTTTGCAGATGCGATACCTGGCGGGAAAGAATTGGGAAGAGACCGGCGACGCGCTGGGGTACAGCCTGCGCCACGCCGCCCGCCTGCACAATTTGGCGGTAAAAGAGTTGGCGGGGAGAGGTCGGTTTGTCAAAGTGGGTGATGGGCGGCACCCTTGAGGGAGGATGTCCTTTTTTGTCCCTCCGCCGTGTGCTAAGATGATATTGGAGAAAAGAAGACGGACCCTCCGCTTCTTTTTTTCAGGAGGGCAGGCAACGTTTGAAGTTGTCTATAAGAAACAAATCTTATTGAAATGAAAAGGAGAATGCAACAATGGCAGTATCTGAAATCAAAAGAGGAACCGAGATGGCGATGATCGATTGCTGTATGATCGTCGTGACCCCCGAGGGCGAGGAGAAGGGTTTGGCCGTCACCTCCAATACCAAGTTGGGGGTGGAACCGCTGGTCGAGGTGACCGAGGCGGTGAAGCTGATCATCAAGGGTGTGCTCAAAGCGCAGAAGCCCGAGGTGAAAACCATTACTGGCCACACCCTCACCCTGACCGACAATATGACCATTTTGGAGTTTATCGAAGTGATGCAGGGCGGCACCCTCACCCGCAATGAGGCGGGAGAGATCACTGGTTACACCCCCCCTGTTGTGGGAGAGGCCTACAAGCCCAAAAAGTTCGTGCTGGAGGCATACTCCTCGCAGATCGACCAGGGCGGCAATGTGATCAAGTACGAGAAGGTCCGTTACCCCGGCTGCACCGGCCAGCCCGTCGGCATCAACTCGGAGGATGGGGTTTTCCGCCTGCACGAGTATGTCATCAACTCGGCCCCCGGCAAGGGCGAGGCGCCGTATGAGCTCTCCTACGTGGACGAGCTGCCCGATGTCGACGCCGTCACTTCGGCCCCCGGTAAATAGGAGAGAGAAGGATGGCTGTTACAACCATTGAAGAGCTGCGCAAATACGCCGACGGCAGCGAGGTGGAACTGCCCGGCTTTACCCCTGAGCAGCCGTTTATCGTTCGACTGCGCAGGCCTTCCCTTGTCGAGTTGATTGTGGAAGGAGAAATCCCCAACCCACTGCTCGGTTCAGCGGCCAAACTATTTCAGGACGGGGTAAGCCAATCCCTGGGATACGACGGCGAGCAGTTTCGGCAGACGGCAGAGGTGCTGATGCAGGTGGCAAAGGCATGTCTGGTCGCTCCCACCTTTGAAGAGATCAAGGCCGCCGGCCTGAGTTTGACAGACCTGCAACTATACAGTATTTACGGCTTTATGCAAACGGGGGTCAATGCCCTTGCCAACTTTCGTACAGGGCAGGGGGGCAAATCCGGTGATTCGCATGGCAGAGCTGTACCAAAAGCGGCCGAGTGAGATTTTGGGGCTCACTGACGAATACACTGCCTACTGTTTTGATGAAGCCTGCGCGTATATTGCGCTTATGGAGAAGAGCGGGGAGGCACCTCGATACCGCGAACAGGCAGTGGGATTTTCACAATTTTATCAGAGATTGGGGGTGAATAGATGAGTGAAGAGCTAGAAGTGCTGCAAGAGCTGGAAACGCAGATCCGCCGTGTTCGAGAAGAGCTGGGACGGATGGTAACAAGTGCCGAAGATGCAGAGAATAGCATAGGGGACTTAAGTACACCGTTAAGCGAGTTTGCCAAGCAGTATGAGCTTTTAGAGACGCCTATTTCTCTTGTAGAAAATGCCTTGATCCGGGTCAAAGAGAGGAGCAAACAGGCGACTGATGGGCTCCAAATTGCCGCGGATGATGCTCAACAATTCGCCAATATGGCGGGAAATGTAAATCAACAGATAAAGGAAACAGATGGTTCTTTCAAAAATGCCAAGGATACGGGCACTGGTTTTGGAGACATTTTGTTGCAATTACTTTCCCCCTCGGCTCTGGCACAAACGGCGATTGGTCTTTTGAGTGCAGGAATAGATGCCTATGTAAAGAGTGTAGAAGAAGCTCAAGAAAAAACTGGGGATCTAATTGTAGGCGGTTTCGGCGGATTTCAGGAAGGGATTCAAACAGCACAAGGTTATCTGTCTAGCTTTGATGACAGCCTGTTTGTCTCAACAGAGAAGCAGATAGAGGTGGTAAAGGGGATTCAGGATGTTCAGGCGAATATTCGGGATCTCATCCAAGGGGTCATGGCGGATAGCGGGCAATACACGGATGAACAGAATGCCCAGTTGGATGAGTACTTTACCAAGCTAGAAGAATTGAATAGCAAGCAGGTGGCCGCTGAGCAGATGAAAAGCCAGGCGATTGCCCAGCAGGCGGCGATGGTGGCGGAAACCCACGATGTATCTCTTGAAGAATACCAGGTCAATGCAGAACAGTGGATCGCCACCGCCCAAGACCAGGCAGACAAGCAGAAGGCTTTAATAGGGGAACAGACTACCCAGGAATTGGTACTTCTCAACCAAAGGTACGGCGAAGAGGCTACAATGGAAAATGAGGAGTATGCAAAAAGGTATACTGCACTTATGGAGAATAAGGAAAAAGCAATTGAAGCGGCCAATGACGAAGTAGGTAAAGTCACGGCGGCCTTTGCCGATGGATATGTGCAGCAGTCGGGATTGCAGGAGATATTCAACAGAAAAGCGTCGGTCAATAACTGTTCCCTGGAAGAGGAGAAGACCCGCCATGCAGAGAGACTCAAAGCTATCAATGACATGGAATGGGATATTGAAAAAGAAAAGGACCTAGCAATCTCTGAAGAGGCTGGGAGACACAGGGACAACATTAATAAAATTTATCAGAGCCTGGCCGATGATATGTCTGACAGCGAAACAAAGAGACTGGGCGTCTTTATGGGCATGGTGGCAAATAATGAGTTATACGGCGGCGAGCTTGACGAAGGAACACAAGAGATGGTGAAAAATATCCTGGCAGCCTACGACGGGTTCCCTGACAAGACAAAAGAGATTATGGCAAACGGCATGAAGCCTCTATTGACAGAGATGCAGAAAGCGGAACCGAAACTGTATGCCAAGGCTACAGGTATGGTCAACGGAATCCTTAGCCGGATGAGAAAGACTTTTGAGGAACAATCCCCTTCGAAAGCAACCAGAAAAATTTTTCGATTTGCAATGGAGGGCGGACTGTTGGGAATAGAAGACAAGGAAGAGGGACTGTACCAACAGAGCGACGAAGTTGCCAAGGGGGTCATTGGCCGACTGGAAAAAGGGCTTGAAAATGCTCGGTTGACTTTGCCGGAGCTGCCGGGGCAAGAGATCATTAAGCAGGTAAATGGAACCTTTGAAATGGCTGTACGGAACCCAGAGAAAAATAGTGATGAGTTGGCGGCTAAACTGGCCAAAGTGCTACGGGAGAGCCCAATTCAAGTACAGTCCACAGTGGATGCAACCATCGAAGCAACCAATGTGGTGGAACTGGACGGGGAGAGGGTAGGCCGAGTGGTAGCACCGACAGTGTCGCGGGTTTTGGCACGAAATATGAACTGATTGACAATCCTTCCCAGCACAGGATATACTAAAGAAGAAATAGCTGTGAGGGGAGGCAACCGCGGTGAAAAGAGGACTGTGCTTGTTTTTGGCGCTGTGTTTCTGTCTAGTGGGGTTGACGGGATGCTTGAATTACGGGGACGAGGGGAAGGAAGATCCACAGCAGGAAGTGGAAAAGAGCTTTGTGGAGTGGCTGTGGGAGGAATACAGGGAAAAGGCAGAGACATACGGTTTAGCCTACAACGTGGAAGACGGGATCTATCGCAATTCGGAGTTTGACAAAGAAAAATTCGAAGTGGAAACGCCGGATAAGAAAAATAATATAGCCAGTATGTATCCCAGTGTAGACACAAAGGGAAACTATTTGGGAGAATATGACTTGTATTTTATTCCCCCGAATCAGGCAAGTGGACTGCGAGAGCTCCTGACGGCGACATTTCTGATTTGGGACGAGAACCTAGACGAAGCGGGAGCGCGGGAGAAGGTCAAGGAACTGATCGACAGCTACAGCACAGATAAATACAGCAAGATAGTAGAGTGCGGGGAGATGCGGGTGGTGATTTGCCCCGGTGGCAGCACGTCCCATGTGTGGATCTACAAGGCGAGCCGGTACGGATTCCCAGAGGTAAATAAGGAGGAGTACGAGCCGATCACGCCGGAACTGTATGAGATAGAGCTGAATTCGGGAACCAAGGTGGTGGCGGAAGGGGAGATTTCCTGGGTTCATCTGCCGTCGGCGAGGAGTATCGACGGATTGGCAATGGTACGTTTTGTAGACGACACAGGCCAAAAGTATCAAACCGAATATGGCTACGATTTTCATGGCTTTATTGAGTTTGAGGTGGGACAGCGAATCCGAGTTTATGGGAATACCGGAAGGTCCATTTTGGGCAACCGAATTTATGCGGCCCGGATCGAAGTGATTGAGTAGGGCGTACTGAAAGATTTACATCGAAAAGAGAAGTTCAGCTCGTAGGGGCTGAACTTCTCTTTTTGCAGTTGAGAGGTGCGGGCAAAACACTTTTCAGAGCAGTAGGTCAAAGAAGAGTTGTCACAAACAATAATTCTATTTGATTGGATGTGAAAATTATTGTAAAATGACATAAGAGGAGGGGGAGCATGAAAAGGTTTTTGAAGAATGCACTGGTACTGCTGGTGGCGGCCACCCTTTTGACCGGCTGCGGGAGAACAAAACTGATGGAAGCACAGGCCGATGAGGGGTTGGGTCTGGGAAAAGATGAGTTTATTGCACTTTACAACAAACTCATTGTAAAAGAGCTCGCCGGCAATGCAGAAAAAATTGGGGAGCGGACTTCGCCCACGATAACGGAGTATCCCAGCTATATTGACATCTATGGGATTTCTCATCCCTACCGTGAGCTCACCTCTCGGTTTAAACTTGAAAATGAATTGCTCATCAGCATAGAAGAAAGAGAAAATGCCAAAACCATAACAAAATTTCACCTCTATGGGCCTGCAACGGTCGGCATGCCATACATACACGCTTTTTTGAACTGTTTGAAATTGAGCCAAGAGGACCGGGAACAGGTGGAGCAAAGCATACAGTCTCTCGCAGATGATGGGGGAAGTTATTCTGAAGACCGAGGGGGATTCCATTTTTATTTTAGTATTGATGGAAAGCTGAAGGGAAACAATAAAAGAATACTTGATTTTGACTTCTCAATAGCTGATGCAGCAACTAGTGGCAGGGGCATCGACCAATAGGAGCAGGTAGCAGAGAAATTTGGAATCCTGGTTTTCAGCGATGGCAGGGGAATGTCTCTGTCTCATGGCAAAGCCATTTACACGGCTGGGGCAAATATACATTTTGAGGGAGCGCACCGAAGGGGCGCTCCTTTTTCGTGCCGCCATTTGAAAGGCGAACTCTCAAATGGCGGCTTTTATTTTGGGAGGGAGGAATATTGATGGAAAAAACAGCAGGCGGCCGGGTGGGGGAAATTTGCAGGATCGACGGCAAAGATGCGTTTGCGACATTTGGCGCCGACTTGGCAGAATGTACCCTCTCGCTGGGAAAGGCCAGCGAGGCGCACCAGAGGATAAGCGGGTCGGCGGACTTTATTCACTACGGGGCGGACAGCGATCTGCGACAGATGAAACTGCGCTTTGTAGTGGGGGGAGAGAGCGACGACGAGGCAGAGCGGCGGATGTCAAACCTGATGAAGGCCTGTCGGAGGTGCGAGGTGGCCCGGGAGAGCAGCAAGATGGCGTTTGACGGGTTTCTCACCGACTGCAGTCGGGAGGAGACGGGGATCGAGCACTATTTCTACCTGGAAATCACCCTGGCCGGCACCCTGCGGGGGGCCGAGCAGGTGGTGTACCTGTCCGACAGCGGCAGCTATGAAAACGGGGGCAACGTGGCTTCGGGCTGTGTGGTGTCCATTTTGCCGACAGAGGATTTGGCGGAGTTGACGGTGGCGGGGATCACCCTGCGCAATTTGAAGGCCGGCGAGCGGTTTGTGATTGACGGGGTGAAAAAGGAGATCACCTGCGAGGGGAAAAATCGGTTTTTGGACACCGACCTCACCGCCTTCCCAGCGGCGTTGCCGGGGGAAAACCGGGTGGAACTGTCGACCCCTGTGCCGGTGGAGATCGCCTTTCGGCCCACTTATTTGTAGAGAAAAGGGAAAAATGACAGCGGTCGAGAGAGGGTGGTGGAGGCCACCCCCTCTGCCGTGCGGATGAGGAGGGGAAGCATTGCTGTTTTTGTGTGGAGAGGGGAAGCGGCCGGTAGTCGCCATCGACCCCATTCCGGGAAGTTACTGTGTCACCTACAAGCAGGGGGGAGCAGATGAACTGACCTTTGAGGTGCCCAAGAGCGACCCGGTCTACTTGAAGATACGGGAGGAGTCGGTGATTTCGGACGACTCAAACCGGTACCTAGTGAAGGAGAGGGACAGCCACGGCGAGACGGGAGAGTTTTTCTGTCAGCTGGATCTGGACGAGCTCAAGAGCCGGTTTTACAGGGCGTACAGGAGCGAGGAGACCCTGCCCGACCTGTTTGCCCGCCATCTGCCCCCGGAGTGGCGCTGGGAGACCGGGGGACTGGTGAGCGAAAAGCGGGTCGTTGAGCTGGAGGCGGGGACCGATTTCGACGTGCTGGAGAAGGCCAGAGAGGTGCACGGGGTCTGTTACCGGTGGGACGTGCCCAACAGGGTGCTACAGGTCATCAAACCCTCGGAGGTGGCGCCTTCGGGGGAATTTTTGACAGACGAGCTGAATTTGCTGTCGGTGGGCTTTTGCGGGGAGACGGGGGATTTCGCCACCCGGCTCTACCCCTATGGCAAAGAGGACAGGGAGAGCGGCCAGGTGCTGAACATCGCCTCGGTCAATGAGGGGCTGGAATATGTGGAGGACCACAGCTACAGCGACAAGGTCATCTCCGCCTGCTACCGGGACAAGGACTGCGAGGACCCGCAGGAGCTCAAGGACAGGGCCATTGAGATGCTCAAGACCCTGGCGGTCCCGCAGCGCTCTTACGAGTGCAAGATCGCCGACGGCGCCCAGACCTTTGCCCTGCACCAGGTGGTGACCCTTTTGGACCGGGAGGAGGGGGGACGAGTTGACCACCAGATCGTGGAGTACCGGGACTTCCCCCTCTGCAGGGAGAAAAACACCGCCACCTTGGAGGGGCTGGGCCGCCGCCTAGAGACCGGGATCAAGGAGAAGATCGGGGCCTTGGACCGAGACCTTGCCAGCGGGGAGCGGCGGCTAAATGAATTTGTGGTGGATGCAGACGCCACCTATGCGCGCATTTCAGAGACCTACACCAAGGGGGAGACCGACGCGGTGATCGCCAGCCAGGTGACCCAGGCAAAGGATGTCCTGCGCACCGAGGTCAGCGAGACCTATGTCACCGGGGAGGAGATGCAGAAGCGCGCCTCGGAGATCGAGCAGCGGGTGGAGGAGATCACCCTGTCGGTCAGCCGAACGGGGGGCGACAATCTGGTGCGGGCGTCCGGCGCCCGCCTGGGGCTGGAGGATTGGACGGTGGCGGGGACGGTTTGTTGCGATGACGGGGCGGACTGCCGGCGCAACACCTCGGCCGGGGCCGCATTCCTGTTGGGGGAGGGCCTTGAAAACAGCAGCGGGAGATTGGCCCAGACGGTGAAGCTGGTGCCGGGGGGACAGTACGCCTGGTATTTTCGCTGCAAGTTGGAGAAGGGGATTGCGACCGGGGCAAGCGCCTCCTTTGGTGGGGTGACCATCGACCTGTCGGGCGAGATAGAGGAGTGGACGGAGCACACCGGGGCCTTTGTCGCCCAGGACCAGAGCGGAGAGATCGCCTTTTCGGTTGAGGAGGGGCGGCTCTGGGTGGCGGACATCACCCTGGTGGAGGGGCTGGTCTGCACGGCTTGGCAGCAGGCGAAAAATGAACTGATTGCCGGCAGTGTGTCGGTGAGCGAAAGGGGAATGGAGGTCGCCCAGGCGGGGGACCCCTTCTCCGCTATGATCGACAACCGGTAGTTTTTGATTCACAACACCGACACGGGGGAGGATGTGGCCTATTTCAACAAGGACGAGGGGCGAATCTCCAAATTGACGGCAGAGGACGGGCTGACCGTCCGCCGCCGGGGGAATCAGAGCGGCGCTCTGCGTTTGATGCCTGTCGAGGGCGGGGTATTTTGGATCGTCAACGACTGAGGGCGGAAGCGAAGTTTTGCGCAGACCGACAAGAGGAGGAAATAGAGGATGGCGAGCAGCGGAAGCTGGTACACGAATTTCGGTGGCGGGCACTATCAGCTCACCCTGTCCTGGAGCGCCTCGCAGAGCGTTTCGGGAAACTACAGCGACATTTCGGCGAAGCTGTACATCACCTGTTTTGGCGGGTGGTCCATCAGCGCCAACGCCACAAAGTACGGAAACATCACCATTGACGGGGACCAGATCGACTTTACGACGGTCATCGGCTCTGTCAGCGCGGGGAACACCCCCAAACAGCTGACCAGTGCCAGTAAGCGGGTCTACCACAACGCCGACGGCAGCAAATACCTGAATATCACCGCCTCGCTGGGGGTGGATGTGACGATTTCGGGAGTTGGACATATTGGGACGGTGAATGTCAACTCCTCCAACTCCCTGGACGACATCCCGCGGGCCAGCTCGGTTTCCCTTGCCAATTTTACGGCTGGGGACAACGTGACGGTGAGCATCAGCCGAGCCAGCGGGAACTTCACCCACTCGATTCAACTGGACGTGGGCGGGGTGGCCATCAAGACGGCCAGTGGGGTGGGGACCAGCCACACCTGGAGCTTTACAGAGGCGGATATCAAGAAGATTTACGCGGCCATGGGCTCGGCGGGTTCGGCCAGCGCCACAGTTTGGTGCAACACCTATTCGGGGAGCACTCTGGTGGGGGACGCCCACACCAACGCCACCTGTTACCAGGTGGGTAACAGCGCCCTGCAGACGGCGCCGACCTTTGTGGTCGGCGACAGCCGGACCTACACCGTCAACCGCCTGCGCGGTTCGGTGAGCCACACCCTGCAGCTGTTCGCCGGGTCGACCCTCATCCGCACGGCGACGGGGGTGGGGACATCGTACTCCCTGACACTCACCGAGGCGGAAATTGCCAAAATCTACGCCCTGGGGACATCGGTGGCCACCAAAATGGTCTGCACGGCCTACCACTGTGGTCGAAACATCGGCACATCCCAGCTGACGGGGACCGCTTCGGCGCCGCCGGTCAGCAGCATCACCAGCAAGCCGGACCACACCATCGGCAGCGGGTACACCACCTCCATCTCCCGCAGCCGGAACGCGGTGAGCCACACCCTGCGGCTCTATGCGGCGGGGCAGATGATCAAGGAAATCGGCGGGGTGGCGACTGCCCATACCTGGACGCCCACAGCGGCAGAGGTGGCGGCAGAGTATGCGGCCACCCCCAACAGCAACACGGCGGCGGCCCAGGCCACCGTCTGGTGCTACCACTACGGCAAACTCATCGGCACCGCCACGGCGGGCGGGACGGCCACCGTTGACCCAGCTGCGGCTGCGCCGATTTTTTCTGGCTTTTCTTTTGCCGACACCCGCCCTGCGACAGCGGCCCTCACCGGGGACGACCAGGTGCTGGTGGCAGGGGAGAGCACCCTCAAAGTCACCGTGCCCGCTGCACAGGCGGCCAAAAGCACTACTGGCGCCAGCATCAAGCAGTACATCCTCTACTGCGGAGGTTCCACAGCCACAGGGGGCTATGCGGCTGTGGGGGATGTCACCATCCAGATGGAGAGGGCCAAAGCGGGGAGTGTGCGGCTGGCAGCGGTGGACAGCCGGGGGAACCAAACAGTGGTGGAGCGGTTGGCTGCTTTGGTCGACTACATTCCGCCGCGAGTCACCCAGATGCAGCTGCGCCGGGACAACAATGTGGACAACAAGACCAAGCTGACGATCAAAGGGGTGTGGTGGCCGGGAAATTTTGGCGTGGCGGACAACGCGCTGAAGGCCCATTACCGGTACAAGGTCACCTCGGCGGAAGAGTTTGTCGAGGGCGACACCATCCCCCTGACTTTCCAGAAAGGCGAGTGGTCGTATGAGGGGTATCTCCCGGGGGACATGGGAGCGGAAGGCTTTGATTTTCAGAAGTCCTTTTCGGTTGAGGTGACGGTCGAGGATGCCCTCAATGCTGCGGCAGAGACCGGGACGGTGGATCGCGGCATCCCCACCATGCACATGGACAAGGGCGGTGTGGGGATCGGGAAGATCCGGGAGAACGGGGCGCTGGATGTGGAGGGGGACGTATATTCCGCAGATAAGAGATTGGTGCGTGTAAATGAAGCCATGCTGTATCGCCGCCAGAGAGATAGTAGTGATACGCTGGATGATGCCGCCAGTGAATATGGATACAACTACTCGACTTCAGAGTCAGGCCTTTACGGCCCGTATATTTCAGCGGGCGCTCTCAACGGAACTGCCACATTACAATTGGCATCGAATACCCAGAGTGGGCATATTCTGAGATTTCGCACAAAAGATGTGACGACGAGTAAGTGGAATCCGTGGAGAACGGTCTATAATGATGCCAGCAAGCCGACGCCTTCCGCTATCGGAGCAGCTGACTTATTGGGAAGTATTGCAAGTCCAAGATATATTTCTAATGGAACAAACTTTGATAATATAAAAACTCCCGGTTGGTACCAGTGTCAATCTAATGCCTCAGTTACCAACAATACCAATATGCCAGTAAAATCAGCGTTTGTTATGTCTGTAATAAATAATGGGGGAATTATACAACAGGTTTTTTGGGTATATTCGAACGACACCTCGTATGCCCGATCCTATTATGATTGGAGCAATACATGGTCTTCATGGACAAAATACTATACGGACAAGAGTAGGCCTACACTGACAGAAATTGCGGCGGGTGAATATAGTACGGGAAGTTGGACACCAAACTGTGCGCAACTTAACCTATCGTCAAAAGTAGGATCGTATACTCGAATTGGGAAAATGGTCTACGCGGCATTTGAACTACATATTTCAAGCCGCAAAGTCGGAGCAGGAGAAATTTCTATCACCGGATTGCCATATACCAGTAACAGTATTGGGGCAGGCGGAATTTTCTACTCAAATGTGCTTTTCTACGCCAATGGCAATACCGGTACACCGATGACATCTGTATTTGTTGGATGTTATTCGGGATCGTCAACGCTCAAATTGATGGGATGGGTAGACGGTCGACCATGGACTTTAGGGGGAAATGAAGTGTTTTACAGTGGAGATGTCATTACTGGTGGTATTACTTATCGCATAGCTTAGGAGGAAAGAGAATGGAGCAAATATGTATTGCTGGACGAATGATAGAGTTGTTGGATGATCGATTGGAATTTCGCCTTTTAGAAGTGTCTCCCAAATCCTGTACAATTCAGGCGCAACTCAGGGTAGATATAGGAGATGGGGAAATTTACATGATTCCTGAACCGCACAATGAGGCGATACTCAATTCACCAGAGGGAAGACAACGCTTGTCAGTGTATCCGCAAACTGTGCAAGACTGGCTAATTCCCGGTATTTGGGGAGAAGAAGCTTTAGTAGAAGAGAAAAAAGAGCTAGGAGCATTTAGTCAATTGGAGAGGGATCTGGGAGAAGAATTTAAATAGCATTCATAGAAATTTAAGAGCCCCCGCCTTTTAAGGCGGGGGCTCTTTGTGTTCATGGATTTCCCTCATATCGTAAGAGCGGCATGCTTTCCAGAGAAAAAGCCAGCGGCACATATTGTGTGCCGCTGGCTTTGGCGGAGAAGGAGGGATTTGAACCCTCGCGACGGTTTCCCGCCCTACTCCCTTAGCAGGGGAGCCTCTTCGACCTCTTGAGTACTTCTCCAAAGTCAAAGGAATCATCTATAGAATAAAGTTGAGAGCTGGCGGAGAGGGTGGGATTCGAACCCACGGCTCTTGCGAGTCACTGGTTTTCAAGACCAGCTCCTTAAACCGCTCGGACACCTCTCCATGGCAAGTAACATCCATTATATTAGCATAATGCCCCCCTGCTGTCAACGGGAATTTCCAATTTTTCAGGGCGCAAAAGAGCCCGCCCCTCCGGCTTGCGGGAGGGGCGGGCTTCCTGCAGAAAACAGGGTAGTTTGGCGAGGTGATGGGATCAGTCGGCCAGCAGCTGGTGGAGGACTTTGCCGTCGACCCCCTTCATCTCCAGTCCCAGAAGGGCGGCGAGGGTGGGGGCTTCGTCGACGATGTCGCAGCACTCCAGTTCAACTCCCGGTTTGACGCCGGGGCCCACCAGCATAAAGGTGGGCTGAGGGCCCTTTTCGGGCAGGTGGCCGTGGGTGGCGACGCTGTATTTGTAGTCGGAATTGTCCGCCGAGAAGACCAGCGGCCCGGTCAGATTGTTGCTGTAGGCGTAACCGTCGGCCCCCTCCAACACAAAGGCGAAGTCGCCGGTGAGGCGGTGCGCCTTTACCTCTTCATTGGTGAAGATGGTCTCGATGCCCAGTTCGCCCTCGTCCTGCCAGCGGCGCAGCAGGGCGGCCACCCGGGCGCGCAGATCGCTGTCGCCGGGATCTTTTAGATAGACGTGGGCCGAGTGGGCGGCGGAGTTGACAAAGACATCCCAGTCCTTCAGGCTACCGTCCTCGTTCAGGCGAATGAGCCCTTCCTCCACCAGCTTGATGTTGGGGCAGACCAGGTGGTCCACCGGGGTCTGGCCGTGGTCGCTGGTGATGCAGAAGGTGGTGTTTTCCAGCTCGCCGCTCTCCTCCAGGGCGCGGACGATCATCCCAAACTCCTTGTCCTGCTGGATCCAGGCGTCCCGCTTGAGGCCCTCGGCAAAGACCCCCAGATTGTGCCGGGCGTGGTCGACCGCCGACAGGTGCTGGAAGAAGACGTCGGGCTTTTTCTCCTTGATCATGTAGGCCAGGGCGTGGTTGCAAAACCAGTCGAAGTAGGGGTCGCTGAGGCCCTGGAGGATCTGCCCATAGGCGGGCCAGATCTCCTCGATAAAGGCGGGGGTGCTGCTCTCCATCAGCTGGCGGCGCATGTCCTCAGGCCGGAAGGACCAGTCCCAAATTTCTGCCACGTTCCAGTCGATGTCCAGACCGCCGGTGGTGGGCCAGAAGACGCTGCCCACCTTGTAGCCGCTGCGGTGGGCCAGCTCGGGCAGGGTGTCCAGCGCCTGGTAGGGGGTGCGGTAGTGGTACCAGATGGGCAGCGGGTCGCCGGGGGTGAACTGCTCGTTGTGGACAATGCCGTGCCGGTCGGGGTAGCAGCCGGTGATCATGGACGCGTGGCAGGTGTAGGTCAGCGACGGGTAGACGGTTTTGACCCGCTTGACCCGGGAGGCCCGTTTGACAAAGGGGCCCAGGTTGGGCAGGGTCTCCATGAACGCGGTGTCCTCATAGATCATGGCGTCGATGGAGAGAACATAGAGCTTTCTCTTTTGCACGGAAAAAACACCCTCCTTTTTTCGGGCAAGCGCCCGCACACTGCCGAAGCAGTATATAAAAACGTTTTTACATCTGGGGCAAAAAACTCCCCTTTTACGGGGCCAATTCCATTGTAGACCGGCAGGCGGTTCGGTGCAACTGGCAAATTGCTGATTCTATCGCCATTCTCTTGTGAAAGACGACGGGGAAAATTGGGTTGCCGGGCGGGTGGGGGGATGGTAGACTGTACAAAAAGGGAGGAGGCGCTGCGGTGTTTGCCATTGCCGAGTTGAGCGAGGAGCGGGCCAGGGAGGTCTGCAGTTGGGTCTACCCGCCGCCCTGGCAGATGTACAACCTGCCGGACTGGGAGGAGATTTGCGCCAGTGGCTGGAGCTTGGCGGACCCCCAGCGCCGGCGAGAGAACTGGCGGGCCCTGCTGACGGAAGAGGGGGAGTTGGCGGGCTTTTTCCGGCTGAAGGGGCGCCCGGAGGGCGTCACCATCGGCCTGGGGCTGGCGCCGCAATTTTGCGGCCGCGGCCTGGGGCAGGAGGTGGTGCGCCTGGTCTGCAGCCGGGCGGCGGCCCGCTTCCCCCGGCGGCCGGTGCTGCTGGAGGTGCGCGCCGACAACGCCCGGGCCATCCGCTGTTATGAGCGCGCGGGCTTTGAAGGGGTGGAGGTCTACCGCCAGAACACCCCCACCGGCCCGGCGGACTTCTGGCGGATGGAGCTGCGCGAGCCCCCACCCCAGCCGCTGCGGAGGGGGGAGCGCGCCATGGACCAGCGGGCACAGCAGGAGGAGCTGCTGCGCCTTTGCAAAGTCTGCCGGCTGGCCCTCTGCGACGGCGACCGCCCCTACCTGGTGCCCCTGAATTACGGCTACAGCTGGGATGGGAGCGGACTGCGACTCTACTTCCACTCGGCGAGAGAGGGGCGCAAGCTGGACCTGCTGCGCCGCTCCCCCCGCGCCTGTTTTGAAGTGGACGACGGGGGCGAGCTGACGGCAGGGGAAACTGCCTGCCAGCACGGTTGGGCCTACCGGAGCTTGATCGGCGAGGGGGCAGTCCGTTTTTTGCACGGGGAGGAAAAGCGCCAGGGGCTGGAAATCTTGATGGCCCACCAGACCGGACGCAGGGACTGGACCTTTGAGGAAAAGGCCTGTCAGGCGGTGGCGGTTTTCTGCCTGGAGGTGAGCCACCTGTCCGGCAAGTGCCGTCGGCCTGCACCGGCGCAGCCCGATGTCTGAAAGGCGCCTGTAAAAGGGGGAATTTTGCTGCCCGTTTTTCAGGTTTCCCGTTGACAGCGGGGAAGTTGACGCCGATGGCGCGCGGCCTTTGCAGGGAGAAAAGCAAAAAACAGGGGGCGAAGCACTGCGCTTCGCCCCCTGTTTTTTGATGTAGGCGGATGGCTTACAGCAAGCCGGCCTTTTTGGCCTCGTCAAAGACCCAGTCAGGGACTGGGGGCTCGACCTCGGCGGGGATGGGGCAGACGTACTGTCCGCCGGTCTCCTCTTTGAGCTCGGCTTTGGCCTTTTCCAGCACCGAGGGGTCATCCAGTACCCGTGCGGCGGCCAGTGCCAGCGCTTCGCTGGCCTTGAGCAGGGCCTTTTTGCCGATGGAGGAGCAGGTCTGTCCGGTGATCTGCCAGGTGTGGCCGGGGGTGCCGATGGCCATTCCGGCGGTGCCCATCTGGGCGGTGGGGACCACATAGCTCACGTCGCCCACGTCGGTGGAGCCGGGCATGGCGACCTTGGAGAGGACCAGGGGGGCGATGTCGGTGTCCAGTCCCTGGGCCAGCAGTTTCTTGCCGTGCTCCTCCCCGCGGGATTTGAGGATGGCCGCATCGCTGGCCTGGCGCAGGTCCTCGCCCAGGGAGTCGCGGAACTGGCGGGCCAGGGCGAAGTCGGCCTCGTCAAAGTCGGGGGCGCCCACGTCCACCAGGGCGTCGTAGAGGATGCCGGTGAGGGTGGGGTTGGGGATGTAGTCGCTGACGCCGGTGCGGATGTACCAGTCCATGGTGGTGCCGCAGATGAGGGCGGCGCCCTTGGCGATGTCCTTCACCCGCTCCAAAATCTCGTGTACCTGAGAGATTTTGGGGGCGCGGATAAAGTAGCTGAGGGTGGCGTGGTCCTGCACCACGTTGGGGGAGGTGCCGCCCACGTCCAGATAGGCGTAGTGCATCCGCGCCTCGGGGATGACGTGCTCGCGCAGGTAGTTGACCCCCACGTTCATGATCTCGCAGCTGTCCAGGGCGCTTCTCCCTGCGTGGGGGGCAGCGGCGGCATGGGCGGTGCGGCCGTGGAAGTTGAAGACGATGTTGATGTTGGCCAGGCAGCTGACCCCCCAGGCGGCGTTGTTGTCAAAGGGGTGCCAGGTGAGGACCGCGTCGACCCCCTCAAAGCAGCCGGCGCGGGTCATAAAGGTCTTGCCGTAGCCAGTCTCCTCGGCCGGGCAGCCGTAGAGTTTGACGGTGCCGCTCTTCCCGGTCTTCTCCAGGTAGTCTTTGACGGCCAGAACGGCGCCAAAGGCGCCGGCGCCCAGGGCGCTGTGGCCGCAGCCGTGACCGTTTTCATTCTCGGGCACCGGGGTCTTGACGGGGTTGGCGGCGGCCTGCCCCAGTTGGGAGAGGGCGTCGAACTCGGCCAGAATGCCGATGACAGGCTTCCCGCTGCCGTAGGTGCCGATGAAGGCGGTGGGGATGCCGGCGACCCCGGACTCCACCTCAAAGCCCTGCTCCCGCAGCGCTTGGCAGAAGCTGGCGGCGGACTTGACCTCTTCGTATCCCAGTTCGGCGGCCGACCAGACGGCCTTCTGCAGTTCCCAGATGGCGGCCTCCTTCTCGCGGACGGCGGCCTGCACTTGCTGTTTTGCATCCATGGGTTCATTGCCTCCTTTTTTAAAAAAGCGCGCACCCATCGGGTGTGCCCGGCAGTTTCGGGGGAAGGGGGCGAGCCTCCTTTCCGCTCTACTGTCAGTGTAGCACAGGGGCGGACACTTTTGAAGCGAAGGAGGGGAGGGACGGCAAAAATCGGCGTGTTCCATAAAAAAGAGAGGACCTTTTGCACCGCTTTCACCACCGGGAGGTGGCAGCTTCGCCGCGCTTTCACCTCCACCCGCGCCCTTCGCGGGGAGAGGGCTGGTCCCCCGCAAAGGCATTGTCAGGCGGCCCTTTTTAATTGGCGCTTCCCGCAGGGGGAAGGCGTCGAGGGGAAGGGTGCAGGTGGACAGCTCTGTGCCGTTGGTTCGCCGCAAAGGGCGCGGCGGGAGGTGACTTGGGCGAATGGCCGCCCACGCACCTGCACGGGGTGCGGACGAGTGAAAACCGTTTGCCGCGTTCCCTCTGGCAATTTTTATTCCGCACGCCCGCGCAGAGAGCCGGGGTTGGTCGAGAATGACTCGAAGAAGATATTCTTTCGATCCACGCCCCCCACGCAGGGGGCGACGTTTCATGACAGGTCGCGCCATTCTCTGCGGCGATATTTCGATCTGCGCACCCGCGCGGGGTGCGACCCGCGTCAGGGGTGAAGGCCTTGGTCGCCGGGTCATTTCAATCTACGCACCATGTGGGGGGGGGATAGATCCAGCGGCTTGACACATTGACGACATACCCATTTCGCTCCCTACATCTGTATGGGGACGGTGTGCTTGGGGCTGCCCGTCCCCAAAAGAGTGTTGTTGCGCTCCACACCCGCGTGGGGTGCCACTCGGAAGAAGGTGTTTGCCAATTCTGGAGAGGGCATTTCAATCCGCGCATCTGCATGGGATGCGGCCAGATGGCGGCAGTTTTGGGAGGCGAGGAAAGCATTTCAATCGATGTATCCGCGCGGGTTGAAATGGGGTGTGGCGGGGTTGATCGGCGGCGACCGCGGTCCCCTTTTGCTCCCCCTTGGGCTTCGCCTGCACCGCTGCCCTTCCCCAAGCCCGCCATCGCCTGCGGGAAGGACGGCAAGCCGGCCGCCGCCGACATCGGGTCGATTGCGGATGCCCCGCTTGTGTGCGGGGGACGGTGCGGATGGGGAGGCGACCATTTTACCGGTCTTCCTTTTCGCCCGTGCGCCTGCCGGGGATGCGGCGGCCGTGGCAGCGGCGCTGCAGGCAAAGTACAGTTCACGTCCCCGCAGGCGGCAAAAAACGGACGGGGCGATTTTTCGCCCCGCCCGTCTGCGCGGTTACTGTTTTTTGCCGCCCAGCAGCAGCCGGGTGACGTTGAGGACCGAGAGGACGGTGACCCCCACGTCGGCAAAGACCGCCATCCAGATGGTGGAGAGGCCGAAGAGGGAGAGGCCGATGACCAGGAACTTGACGATGAGGGCAAAGGCGATGTTGAACTTGATGAGGTTCATCACCCGGCGGCTGAGTTTGACCGCGCCGGGGAGGGAGCTGGGCTTGCCCGAGACCAGCACCACGTCGGCGGCCTCGATGGCCGCGTCGGTGCCAAAGCCCATGGCAACCCCCACGTCAGAGGCGGCCAGGACCGGGGCGTCGTTGATGCCGTCGCCCACAAAGGCCACCGTCTTCCCCTCCCCCTTGAGGGAGAGGAGGCCGTCCACCTTGTCCTGAGGCAGCAGGTCGGCCCGGTAGTCGTCCAGCCCCAGCTGGCCGGCGACCTTGGCGGCCGCCTTGGCGCTGTCGCCGGTGAGCATGGCGGTGCGCACCCCGAGGGTTTTCAGCTGGGACATGGTCTCCCGGCTGTCGGGGCGGACCTGGTCGCCCACGGCCACATAGCCCTTGCATTGCCCGCCGATGGCCAGCAGGACATTGGCCTCGATCCCCTCGGGGACGGCCACCCCGGCATCCCGCAGCAGCCGGGCCGAGCCGCAGAGCAGCTCTCTGCCCTCCAGCTGGGCGCGCACCCCTTTGCCGGCGATCTCCTCCACCGAGAGGAGTTTTTCGCCGGGGAGCTGGGGGCACTGGGCGACGATGGAGCGGGAGATGGGGTGGTTGGAGTACTGTTCGGCCAGGGCGCTGTAGGCCAGTACCTCCCCCTCGCCCAAGTCGGCCAGGGCCTTCACCTCGGTCACCTGCAGCTTGCCGTCGGTGAGGGTGCCGGTCTTGTCAAAGACAGCGTCGGTGAGTTTGGCCAGGTTTTCAATGTGCTTGCCCCCCTTGATGAGCACCCCCCGCTTGGAGGCGGCGCCGATGCCCGCGTAGAAACCCAGGGGGATGGAGATGACCAGGGCGCAGGGGCAGGCGGAGACGACGAACACCAGGGCGGTGTAGACCCAGTGATTCCAGCTGCCCAGCCCGGTCAGGGGGGGCAGGATCGCCACCAGCAGGGCGCACAGGAGGATGACCGGGGTGTAGATGGCGGCAAAGCGGGTGATGAACTTCTGGGATTTGGACTTTTGGGCGGCCGACTCCTCCACCAGCTTGATGATGCGGGCGGCGGTGGACTCCTCCAGCGGGGAGGTGACCTTGGCCCGCACCAGGCCGGAGAGGTTGATGGCCCCGGAGGGGAGGGCGTCTCCCTCGGCGGCGTTGACGGGCAGGCTTTCGCCGGTGATGGCCGATTTGTCCACCGCGGTGCTGCCCGAGAGGATGACGCAGTCCAGCGGCACCCGGTCGGAGGGGCGGATGACGATCTCGTCGCCCACCTGCACCTGCTCGGCTGGGGTCTCGGTGACCTGGCCGTCCGGCCCGGCCACGGCGGCGGTTTCGGGCTGGATATTGGTGATGGCGTTCAGGCTCTTGCGGGTGGCGCCCACGGCTCGGTCTTCTAAGTAGAGGCTGATTTTAAAGAGGAGGGCCACCATGGCGGCCTCGCCGAACTCGCCCAGGAAGAAGGAGGCGATGACTGCCACCGTCACCAGCAGGTTTTCGTCGACCCTCTTTTTAAAGATGCCGGTGACGCCCTTGTACCAGACGTCGTAACAGGCCAGGGCACAGGCCGCCACCAGCAGGCCGTCGGCGATCCAGAGGACGGCGGTGGCCGTCGCCAGGTGTTCGCCCACCATCCCGGCCACCGCCAGCACCACCGCCAGCAGCAGGGGCCAGAGGGGGCGTTTCTCCTCCCCCTCCTCGCTGGGGGCGGCCTTTTTGGAGGGGCCTATCTCGGCCAGGGAGACCTGGACGCCGGGCTCGATGTCGTCGCACACCTGCTGGACGAAGGTGAGGTCCTCGAAATCGAGGGCGCGCGGGGAGCGGATGAGGATGGCCCCGGTGGCAAAGCTCACCGACACCGCCTCAAAGCGGCCCGACTTCTCCAACCGCTCCTCGATCTTCATGGCGCAGTGGGAACAACTAAGGCCGGTGAAGCGAAGGGTCTGGGTGCCGGGGCGGGCGGCCAGTTTGCGGGCGGCCTGCTCGCTGGCCCCGACGGCGGCCTCTTCGCCGTGGTCGCAGTCATGGGCGCCGTGTTTGTCATGGCCGTGGTCGTGCCCGCAATCGCAGTGGCCGTGCTCGCCGTGGCCGTGGTCGTGCCCGCAGCCGCAGGTGTCGTGTTCCCCATGGCTGTGGTCGTCTCCACAGCCACAAGCGTCGTGTTCCTCATAGCTGTGGCCGTGCCCGCTGTCGGGAACCGCGCCTGAGGTCGGGGCAGTCCCCGGCTTTTGCAGGGAGAGGGTGACCCCCGGCTCGATGTCGTCGCAGATTTTTTGCATGGCGGCCAGCTCCCCTTCGCTGACCGGGTGATCGCTCTCCACCAGGATGACGCCGGTGGCAAAACTCACCGCCACCTCGGGAAAGAGTTTCCTCTTCTCCAGCTTTTCCTCAATTTTCATGGCGCAGTGGGAACAGCTGAGATGTTCAAAGTAGACCCGCTGTTTCATAAAAAGTTTCCCTCCTCCATCGCGTATTCGATTTACCCCATGTGGGAGATGTGGTTGACCGCCTGGACGATGATGGTCTTGACGTGGTCGTCGTCCAGGGAGTAGTAGACCGACTTGCCGTCCTTGCGGAACTTGACAATGCCGCTCTGGCGCATCAGTCGCAGCTGGTGGGAGACGTTTGACTGGCTGCACTCCACCGCGCCGGCGATGTCGCAGACGCACATCTCGCTGTCCACCAGGGTGAGGATGATCCGCATCCGGGTGGGGTCGGAGAGGACCTTGAAGATGTCGCAGAGCGGGTCGAGCTTGTCGTCGTCCAGGATGTGCGCCCGGGCGCTCTGGATGAGACAGGTGTGCTTGTGCTGCTCCTGGCAGCGCTCGTCAGGTTTCATGGGGGCCTCCTCTATCGCCAAAGTGGGTGAATGGGTGAAACAAGCGAACATATGAATAACTGTTCATCTGTTCATAGGATATGCCCTTCCCTTTCATTTGTCAAGGGGGAGGAGGGGTGTTTTTTGCATTTTTTTGACGGACGCTTCGGCTCCCCCCATGGGCGGAGAGAGGAGAAGGGCGGCAAAACAGCCCGCCTCCCCCGGTCGGGGGAGAGGCGGGCTGTCAGGAGATAAAGACAGTTTAGGAGAGGAAGTTTGCCAGGGGTTCCAGCGCGGTGCCGGGGTAGTAGTGGGCCAGGATGTCCTGGGCGGAGGAGCCCTGCCGGGCCATGTAGTCGGCGCCGTACTGGCTCATCCCCACCCCGTGGCCGTAGCCCTTGACGTCAAAGGTGAAGGTGCCGTCTTTATAGGAGACGGAGAAGGCCGCACACCGCAGGTTGAGGGCGGAGCGGATGTCCCCGCCGCTGAGCGCCTTGCCGCCGACTGTGAGGGTTTTGACGGTGCCCGAGGGGGTGGTGGCCAGGTCGGCAAACCAGGTGGCGGGGTCGTCGCCCAGGGCGATGTCCGACCACTTCTGCGAGAGGTTTTCCTTGACCACGTCCTTGGTGAAGGTCTCCTTGGTCTCGTAGTCGGGGGCCAACAGGTCGCCGGGGCTGTCGACGCTCACCAGGTAGGGGACGGCCTGGCCCCAGATGTCCTCGGCCGCCTCGGTCTTGCCGGGGGAGATGGAGTGGTAGGCCGAGATGATGGGGGCCCCTTCATAGGTGAGGATCTGATTGCCCGACTGGTCCACCGCCTCCTGGATGAGGGAGCGGTAGTAGTCGTAATTCTGGCCCCAGCGGGCCTGCAGGTCGGCATCGCTGATATACCCCTGGTGGAGGCGGGAGTCCACCGAGATGTCGGCCCCCTTGAGGGACTCGTTGGGGCTTTCGGCCGCCTGCTGTTTGAGCCGCAGGGCGTAGGTGGCGCAGGCGGTGGCCTGGGCCTTCAGCGCCTCCGGGGCGAAGGTGGGAGGCATTTCGGCGGCCAGAGCGCCCCGCAGATAGTCGGAAAAGGCCAGCTCCATCACCTTGTCCTGGGCGCTGTCGTAGACCTTGATGGTGGCCTGGCCGCCATCCGGGGCAGGGGAGCTGCTCTCCGCACCGCCGGGCTGCGGACCGGCCGAGGAGCTGCCGCCCCCCTCTGGCGTGCCGGCCAGAAAGACCGCCAGGGGGGAGGCAAAGGTCACTGCGGCAAAGACCGCCGCCACCGACACTTTCAAACGCATGTGAACACATCCTTCTCCGCTGTGCCGTTTCCCCTGCATCAGACGGGGAGCGACATTTTTTATTTTGCAGGATTTTAAAAATGATATTTCAATTTTTTTAAAAATAGGCCAAAAGAGTTCTGCTGAACTGAAGAAAATGAAATACAAAAGAGAAAAAAGTGCAAAACGGTGTTGACAAGCCCTAGACAGAACAGTACAATAAGAACAATTCGCAAAACCGGCCATGCCGGTTTTAGCCAGATGAAGGGGTGGTACCTGTGGGATACAACGTGTCCGGTTCCAAGCAAAAGGCCATTAACATCCTATGTGATGAGTTTCGGAAATATAACTTCATCGACCCGGAGGACTGCGAGAAGCTGGGGGTCAAGCGGGGGCTGCGCAACGCCGACAACACCGGCGTCCTGGCGGGGCTGACCCTGATCTGCGACGTAGTGGGCTACGAGATGGTCGACGGGGTCAAGACCGCCACCCCCGGCAAGCTGCTCTACCGGGGCATCGACCTGGACGAGTTCGTGGCCGGGGTCATCGATTCGGGCCGCTACGGGTTTGAGGAGTTGAGCTGGCTGCTGCTCTTTGGCAAGCTGCCCACCCAGCAGCAGCTGGACTTCTTCAACGACGTGCTGGCGGACTTTCGCGCCCTGCCCCCCGGCTTTGCCGAGGACATGATCATGAAGGCCCCCTCCCCCGACGTGATGAACAAGTTGGCCCGCTCGATCCTGGCCATGTACAGCTATGACGACGAGGCGGAGGACCTCTCCATGGGCAACGTGATGCGCCAGTGCATCGAGATCATCGCCGGCACCCCCACCATCATCACCAACGCCTACCAGGTCAAGCGGCGCAACTACGACCACAAGAGCATGTACTTCCACCTGCCCAAGCGGGAGCACTCCACCGCCCAGACCATTCTGCGCACCGTCCGCCCCGACAAGCGCTTCACCGAGGAGGAGGCCCACCTGCTGGACCTCTGCCTCATCCTCCACGCCGAGCACGGCGGCGGCAACAACTCGGCCTTTGCCTGCCGGGTGCTCTCCTCCTCCCTCACCGACACCTATTCGGCCCTGGCCAGCGCCGTGGGCTCCCTCAAGGGCCCCCGCCACGGCGGCGCCAATCTCAAGGTGACCCAGATGCTGGAGGGGATGAAGGAGGCCATCCCCCACCCCGCCAGCGAGCAGGACGTCGAGGACTACCTGCGCCGCCTGCTGCGGCGGGAGGCGGGGGATCGCTCGGGGCTGATTTACGGCATCGGCCACGCGGTCTACACCGTCAGCGACCCCCGCGCCCAGATCCTCAAGCGCTACGCCGAGCACCTGGCGGTGGAAAAGGGCTTTGGCGAGGACCTGCACCTGCTGCAGATGGTGGAGAAGCTGGCCCCCCAGGTGTTTGCCGAGGAAAAAGGTGTTGACAAGAATTTGTGCGCCAATGTAGACTTGTATTCGGGACTGGTGTACCGCACCCTCGGCATCCCCGAGGAGCTGTTCACCCCGCTGTTTGCCGTTGCCCGGATGCCCGGTTGGTGCGCCCACCGCATGGAAGAGCTGATGTTTGGCGGCCGGATCATCCGCCCGGCCTACAAGAACCTGACGGCAAAACAGTCGTACGTCCCCATTAACCAACGTTAGGTGGGGTTTTTATGAAGATCGCTTTTCTGGCCGCCTGGGCCGTCTTTACGGCTGCCTCGGCGGCCTTGCGCGTTTTCCAGCTGGACCGATATGTGGCGGGGGGGCTCTTTACCAGCCAGTCCCCGCTCCAGTACGGGGCCATTGCCGGGGCGCTGCTGCTCTGCATCCTGCTGGCCCTCTTCTGCGCCAGGGGGGAGCCGCGGGGCCGCCGGGACGGCTCCGCCCGGCCCGGCTGGGGCGGAGCGCTCTGCGCCCTGGGCATCCTGGTCGCCGGGGTGGGGGCCGCCCAACTGGTCTCCCTCTTTTTAGGGGGGCGGGTCCCCCTGGCCCGGCTGGGCCTCTACGCCTTTGCCGTCCTCTTTGGGGTGGGGCTCTTCGGCTGCGGCCGCTACCTCGCCGGGGCGGCCAGCCGGCTGCCGGTGCTCTGCGCCCTCTACCCCGGCTACACCCTGGTGCTGCTGATTGCGGGGCGGGCGGTCTCGGCCCTGGTCTCCCAGGGGATTTTGGAGCTGCTCTCCTGCTGCACCGCCTGCTTCTTCTTTGTCCACGCCGCCGGGGCCATGGGCGCCCAGTGGGGCGGCGACCGGGTGCGCAAGGGGACCTTTTGGGGGCTTTTGCACCTGTTCTGCTTCGCCCTCGCCACCTTCCCACCGGCGGTCCTCTCGCTGGGGGGCGGGGCCGCCTTCGCCCTGGGCGACCTGCTGGGCCTTGTCTTTGACCTGCTCTACTTCGCGGCCGGGCTGGTGCTCTGTCTCTACCTGGCGGGAGAGCTGGACCCTGCCCGCCGGGCGGGGGAGCACCTGGCCCCCGCTCCCGGCATCCCCCTGGCGGACCGGGCGCAGCTCTTCTACACCGCCGACAGGGAAGAGGGGCCGCAAGACCCCCCCGCGGCGGAGAAGAGGGCTGCACCCCCCTCTGGGGAGGGGAGGGGGAAGGCCGTCCCCGCCGCAGACGGGGAGCGGCCGGAGGAGCCCTCTGCCAGGGCCACCCCTCCCGCCCCGCGGCCGGCAGAGCGGCCTGCGCCCAGCGCCCCCCGGCGCTCGTCCGGCCCTCGCAGGGCGGCGGGCAGGGGGGACGGCGCCTATGTGTACCGGCCCCGCAGCAAGAGAGAGGGCGGCCCCCGCCGGGGGCGATAGCACTCAAATCGAGGAAAAAAGGCCGTCGCCCGGCTCAAAGCGGGCGGCGGCCTTTTCGTGTGCCGATGAAAAGAGGAAAGCGGCCCTGCGCGATCCGACGCGCAAGGCCGCTTTCCTTGGCTTGAAAAAACTACGCGTAAGGCAGCTGACAGACATCAGCCAACTCCACGTAAAGGGCCGAATACCGGTTTTGGAGCAGCTCAAAGGGGCTTTCGCTCCGAAGGACCGGGTCCTCGGCGCTCTCCCGCACGGGGAGGATGCACTTGACAGTGGTCCCCTCGCCAGGGGTGCTCTGCAAGAGGACCCGCCCGCCGTGGAGGGCGACTGCATACCTGCAGAGGGTCAGCCCCAGCCCGGTGGAGGGGAAGCCCCCATCCGGCCCGTGGGAGAAGTAGGGTTCAAACACCTTGGCCTGCAGGGCCGGTTCGATGCCCCGCCCCCGGTCCCGCACGGTGATCACCACTTCGCCGCCAATCAGGCGCGCGTCCAGGTGGACGGCGTTTTGGTCCCGGGTGTAGAGGAAGGCGTTGGAGAGGAGGTTGGTCAGGGCCTGCTCCAATTTGCCCTGGTCGGCCTGCATCTGCACCCCGTCCAGCTGGATTTGGCTGGTGAAGGGGATGCCGCTGCGCCCCATCACCAGCCGCACCCCCTCGCAGAGGTTTTCCAAAAACCGGCCCATGTCGAGGGGCTGGGGCAAAAAGGGGTTGTTGCCCGACTGGTATTTGGCGATCTCCTCCACGTTGCGGCTGATGCGCAGCAGGCGGTAGGCGCTCTGATTGATCCGCTCCACCAGCTGCTGGCCGGCGTAGTCGCCGCTCTCCTCCAGCCGGCGGGCCAGGGGGGGCAGGGCGGAGAAGATGGCGGTCAGCTTGGTGCGGTAGGACTGGGAGAAGGCGGCTGCCACCCGCTGCGCCCCCTCCAGTTCCAGGGGGGAGGCGGCGGTTGCCGGCGCGGGGAAGAGGGCGAAGACCGCCTCTAGGGCGCCGTCGTCCAGACAGGGCAGCAACCGCACCGAGGCGGTCCCCTCCCCGGAAAAGAGGGAGGGCAGCTGCAGCAGCACCTCCTGCCCCCGGCGCAGCTGCGCCTCGACCTGCGGCCAGTCGCACTCCTGCGAGAGCTCCCGCAGGCTGCGCAGGGAAAACTGGGGGCACTGTCGCTCTAAATATGGGTTTTGCCAAAGGGTGTCAAGCGCGGGGTCGCAGAGGGATACCGGCGCCTGCATATCTCGAAAACACCGCTTGACCATCTCCACAATGGGAGGGTGAGGGATCGGGTCCAAACCATTCATCGACAATTTTCTCCATAATTCGACAAAATAGGATAGTGTCAGTATACTATCACTGAAATCGGTTTGTAAAGACATTTCGCCAAATATTGGGGTTTTAGCTGGGCGGAGGGCCCCCTTTTTGCAAACGCCTGCACGCCCCGGCGGGGAAAACGTGAAAATACTGGGAAGGAACAGTTAATTTTGTGACAAACCCTTGCGGTTTCCCCTGTTTTGATATAAAATGAAAGCAACTTAAAATATAGGAGGCTGTTTCCAATGGCTATCAAAATCGGTATCAACGGCTTTGGCCGCATCGGCAGACTGGTGTTCCGCGCTGGTCTGGACAACCCCGACTACGAGTTCGTGGGCATCAACGATCCCTTCATGACCCCTGACTACTGCGCTTACATGCTGCGCTACGACACCGTGCACGGCCAGTACAAGGGCGAAATCAGCTACACCGATGACGCCATTGTCGTCAACGGCAAAGAGATCAAGTTCTATGCTGAGATGGACCCCGCCAACATTCCCTGGGGCGAGTGCGGCGCCGACTACGTGGTTGAGTCCACCGGCGTCTTCTGCACCACCGAGAAGGCTTCTGCCCACATCAAAGCCGGCGCCAAGAAGGTCGTCATCTCCGCTCCCGCCAAGGACAAAGAGACCCCGACTTTCGTGTGCGGCGTCAACCTGGAGACCTACACCAAAGACATGATGGTCGTCTCCAACGCTTCCTGCACCACCAACTGCCTGGCTCCCATCGCCAAAGTCATCAACGACAACTACGGCATCGTCGAGGGCCTGATGACCACCGTTCACTCCACCACCGGCACCCAGAAGACCGTTGACGGCCCCTCCAAGAAGGATTGGAGAGGCGGTCGCGCCGCTGCCGGCAACATCATCCCCTCTTCCACCGGCGCCGCCAAGGCCACCGCTCTGGTCATCCCCTCTCTGAAGGGCAAGCTGACCGGTATGTCCATGCGCGTTCCCACCCTGGATGTCTCCGTGGTCGACCTGACCGTCAAACTGGCCAAAGCCACCACCTACGAGGACATCTGCGCCAAGATGAAAGAGGCTTCCGAGACCTCTCTGAAGGGCGTGCTGGGCTACACCGAGGACGCCGTTGTCTCTTCCGACTTCTACGGCGATCCCAGAACCTCCATCTTCGACGCCAAGGCCGGCATCATGCTCAACGACACCTTCGTGAAGCTGGTTTCCTGGTACGACAACGAGTGGGGCTACTCCAACAAAGTTCTGCAGCTGATCTCCCACATGGCCGAGGTCGACGCGAAGTAACTTTGCCGCAAGCATTCAAAAGGGCCGCTGCCGAGAGGCAGCGGCCCTTTTATTGTGCGAAGAATGAACGGCAATATGCGGAAAAAGGGCAAAGGAAACGGCGGTTGACCGCAGCGCTTGTGGGAGGGAGGGACCCGTGTCTTTTCCCGCCGCTGCAGCGTTTTGTTCGGGAGGGATGGCAGAGCTTTTCCCCGCACAAAACTTGGTGCGCTTTGAGCGCTGGGGGGGTGTCCGCTTTGCCGGCGCTCCTTCGGCGCCTACCCCCAGCCCCAAAGACCGGGCCGGTGAACGGCCCTTTTGGGCGATCAAGCGCGCTTTTTCTTCGGGCGCCGCGGCCTAATTCGCCATGGGCAGCGGAGGGCCCTTTGACGGCCTGTCCCCCATTGCGGCCCGACACCCGCCCTGGCAGCCAGCGGCGGCCGGGAAGGCCATTGCCACAGAGGATTTGCTTAGGGCCGGATGCCGCCCGCTCGGGAGACCGGGCCGCCATACCGCCAGACGGCGGCGGCCAGGACGGCGGTCACCACAGCTGCCGCGGGCCAGAAGAGGGGGTTGTGGGTGCCGCCAGCCAGGATCAAAAGCCCGCCCAGGGTGGCCAGCAAGGGGATGAGCACCCCGCTGACCCAGCCGCCCGCCTTCCCCCGGAAAAACAGCCGGATGAGGAGGAAGTAGACCGCCATGTAGAACAGGTAGCTAAAGGCCACCGTGCACTCGGACAGGTCGGCGTTGGGCAGCCAGCCGCCGCGCTGGCTCCAGTAGTGCAGCCCCAGCCAGAGCGCCGAGGCGGCAAAGGAGAGGATGGCCGAGGGGACGGGGATGTCCAGCTGGGCGTTGACCCGTTCGAGGGTGGCGGCGCCGGGTACCATCCCCCGCAGGGCCAGGGCGTGGGGCATGCGGATGCTCCCCATCACCAGGCCGTTGACCGTCCCCATCACCGAGATGAGGACAAAGACCAGCACCGCCTTGGCCCCCCAGGGCCCCAGCAGGTCGCCGGCCATCACGTCGATGTGGGCGTCCCCCAGGGCCATCACCCGCTCCGGGCCCAGGTAGCAGGAGACCCCCACAAAGTAGAGCAGGTAGATCGCCAACACCAAGAGGGGAGCGGCGATGAGGGCGATGCGGAGGTTTCGCTTGGCGTCGCGCACCTCGTGGGCGATGGAGGTGGCCACGATCCACCCGTCAAAGGAGAAGGCGATGGGGGCCAGGGCCGCCGTCCACCCCAGGGCGGCAAAGGCGCTGCCGGTCTGCGGGGGGACGATGGAGGAGGGGTCGCCGAAGAGCATCCCCACGGCGGCGAAGAGGAGGAGGGGGATCAGCTTGACCACCGAGGAGAGGCGCTGAAAGGCGCCCCCGAATTTGGGGGAGAGGGTGTTGTAGAGGTAGCACAGCAGCAGGAACCCGCCCCCCACCAGCACCTGTGTGCCCAGGGACCAGTCCTGCCCAAAGAGGAGGGCCAGATAGACCCCCACCACCGAGGAGACCACCGAGATGAGGGAGGGGTAGTAGAAAAAGGTCTGAAACCACCCGGCCGCACAGGCCAGCCGTCGGCTGCCGAACTCCTGGGCATAGGCCACCAGCCCGCCGGGGGAGTCGGTGAGGGAGGCCAGCTGGGCAAAGGCCAGCCCGCCGAAGACGATGGCGATGGCCGCCACCGCAAAGGCCAGGGCCCCCAGGGCGATGTTGCCCCCGGTGAGGGTGAGGATGTCGTCGGCCTTGAAGAAGATCCCCGAGCCGATGACGATCCCTACGATCATGGTAAAGGCGGTGAACAGGCCGTATTTTGGTTTGAGTTCCACGCAGTTGCCTCCTTTTCCCCTTTTGCGCACAGCAAAAAGAGGGCTTTGTGTTGAGTATGGTCGATTGCTCCGCCCTTTAGCCGCCCGCCGCTGCCCGGCGGGCAGAAAAAAGGCGGGCCGCCCAGAAGGGGCAGTCCGCAGTCGACTTGGAAAAGGGAGAAAAAATTTGAAAAGCGTTTTCAATTGCGGGTAAAAATGGTAGTATACTAATGGACAGGGGCGACGGCCCGACCCTGGGGTGCCGCCTACTTTTTGCCCCTGCCACCGCCGTTTTTGCCCAGCTCCGCCTCCACATTGCTGATGAGGTTTTGCAGGGAGGAGTAGTAGAGCGGGTAGTTCTCGGTCATGGATTGGGTGGTCAGGGCAAAGGCGTCCCGGTTTTCGATGGGGGTGAGCCCCTCCAGGTCCTGCCCAGCCGACAGGCAGTCGATGTTGGCCTCGTTCTGGCTCATGGCGCTGCGGCAGAGGTGGGACACCCGCACCTTGGAGATGCTGAACATGGTGTCCTGATTTTTGGGGTTGATGCCGCAGAGTTTGCGAAAGGACTTGTAGACGGCGGTCATCAGGTAGCTCGACACCTCACGCGTCAGCGAGTCGTTGCGCCCCTTGGAGAGCATGTCGAAGACGATGTGCAGGGAATTGGTGATGAGCTTTTTGTTGAGCACCGGCATGATGCTGCCGGCAAAGGCGTTCTGGCGGCCGCCGTCCCCGTCGGGCAGGTCGTCCACCGAGAGGGTGAGCCCGGCCCGGTCGGGCGAGCGGCCCAGCAGGTAGTCGCAGGAGACGCCGTAGTAATCGGCCACCTTCACCACGAACTCCAGCCCGCACTCCCGTATGCCCTTTTCGTAGTGGGAGAGGAGGGCCTGGGAAATCCCCAGGCTGGCAGCCACCTGTTTTTGGCTGACCCCCTTCTCCTTCCTCAAAAGAGTCAGGATCCTATGAAAATCGGCATTCATCGTCAAAACTCCCCGCATTTTTACATAGTGTAAATTATAAAGCAAGCAAAACCTTTTGTAAAGGCAAATTTGAGCGATTTGGGCGGAGGGATTTTTCTTTCTCCGCATTGCAATAATAAGGAATGGTGTTTTTATGAAAACTTACAAGGTTCACCTCATCCGCCACGGCCTCACCCAGGGCAATTTGGACGGCAGGTACGTGGGGGCGCGCACCGACCTGCCCCTCTGTCCCGAGGGGGTGGCCCGCCTGCGCCGACTGCAGGGGGATTACGACTACCCGGCGGCGGACAAGCTCTATGTGGCGCCCCACCTGCGCTGCCGGCAGACCGCCCACCTGCTCTACCCCGGGGTGGCCGAGCAGGAGGTCATGGAGGAGCTGGGGGAACTGGACTTCGGCCGCTTTGAGGGCAAGACCCTGGAAGAGCTCAAGGGCGACCCCGACTTTGAGAAGTTTGCCGCCGGGTCGCCGGACGCCTTCATCCCCGACGGGGAGGAGATCGAGGAGTTTGCCGCCCGCTGCACCCTGGGCATCCGCACCGTCATCGAGGACATGATGAAGGGCGGCCTGGAGTCGGCGGCAGTGGTGGTGCCCGGCGGGGTGATCATGGGGCTGCTGGCCGCCTTTGGCTACCCCCGCAAGCGCCAGTTGGAGTGGCACTGCGATGACGGCTGCGGCTACACCCTGCTGGTGACCCCCCAGCTGTGGCAGGCCGCCCAGGCCTTTGAGGTCATCGGCATCATGCCCCACGGGGCGCAGACGCCGACCCCCCTCAGCGGGCGGTAAAGAGAGAGATTCGGCGGGGCCTGTGGCCCCATGGAGAGAAAGGCGGTCGCGTGATGGCGGAAGAGAGAAGAGAGCAGTTGGGCCTGGTGCACATCTACACGGGGGACGGCAAGGGGAAGACCACCGCCTCGGTGGGGCTGTGTGTGCGGGCGCTGGGCGCGGAGGAGCGAGTCTACTTCACCCAATTTTTAAAGGGCGGCGACTCGGCCGAGCTGGAGAGCCTGCGCCGCCTGGGGGCCCAGGTGTGTTCGCCCCTCACCAGCGGCAAGTTCTACTTTGCCATGGACGAGGGGGAGAAGGCGGCCTGCCGGGCCCAGCAGCAGGAGCTGCTCGCCCAGGCCGCCACTGCCGCCGCCGGCGGGGCCTACCGGCTGGTGGTCTGCGACGAGATCATGGCCGCCCTCTCCCTGGGCCTGGTGGAGGAGGGGCAGGTGCTCGCCCTCCTCGCGGACCGGTCCCCGGGGACCGAGGTGGTGCTCACCGGGCGGGACGCGCCGCCCGCCCTGGTAGAACAGAGCGATTACTGCACCGAGATGTGCTGCCGCAAGCACCCCTTCGAGAGGGGCGTCCCCGCCCGCAAGGGGATCGAGTTTTGACGCTGGCGGGAAGGGAGGGAGTGAGCGAGTTGAGACAGAGCATCAAGCGGGACTCGAAAAAGATCCTTCGCCACCAGATCGGCAAGGCTATGGCCGTCCTCTTCATGGTGGTGTCGGTGCTGATGTTTTTCACCCTGGTGGAGCGCATCTGCGTGCAGACCCTCAACATCTGGGGCCTCTCCGACCTCTTTGCCCTGGGGGAGGTCCCCTTTGACGCGCCGGTGGTGATCCTCAGCGCCTCGGTCATCCTCGCCATCTGGCTGCTGCGGGGGCTGGTCCTGGCCCCCCTCTATCTGGGGCAGCACCGCTGGTACTGGAATGTGGCCCTGGATCCCGACGCCCCGGTGTGGGATGTCTTTCACTACTTCGGCGGCCTGCGGCGAATGGGGCGGAGCATCTGGTACGCCCTCAACCTGATTGCCCGCAGCGCCTTTTACAGCATCTGCATGCTGGCCCCCCCGGCGGGGCTGCTCTGGGCCGGGTACTACTTCTACATCTCCACCGACAGCACCCTCTTCACCGCCCTGGGGGCGGTGGTCATCATCCTCTCCCTGCTGCTGATGGCCTTGACGGTGCCGCTGCTGGTCTACTTTTTGACCCGGTACTTTCTGGCCAAGTACATCGTCATCTCCCGCTCCGACATCCCGGTGCGAAAGGCCTTTCACATCTCGGTGAAGGAGATGGCCAGCCGCCGGGGGGAGCTGTTCTTCCTCTATCTGTCCTTTCTGCCCTGGGCGCTCCTCTCCCTGCTGGTGATCCCCATCCTCTACTTTTTTCCCCACCTCTCCACCAGCACCGCCCTCTACGCCCACTGTTGGCTGCGGGAGGTGGACTTCACCGCCTACGGCTGCCCGGCGCAGCGGGCGACAGAGGGGGCCAGCCGCCCTTAAAACAGCTCCGCCCGCCCTCTGACAGGGCGGGGAGAGAAGAGAGCCGCACCGGACTGCCAGGCCCGGTGCGGCTCTCTTTTTATCGGGTTGCCCTTGCCGCAGAGAGCGGCGTTTTTAGGGTGCAAAAAAGGCAGCGCCGAAGCGCCGCCTTTTTTGCCGCGTGAGGAAACGCGAAGTGCAAACTTGTATGAAAATATAGAGGGCAAGCGTGGGGAGAAGAAGCCTATTTTTTCAGCTTCTCAATGCAGTCGCTGCAGACCAGGCGGTCCATGTAGTTGACCAGATCCTTGTCAGAGCCGCAGAAGACGCAGCTGTCTTTGACCTTGCGCAGGCTGATGACGTCGTCCTCCACGAAAATTTCAATGTTGGTCCCCTTGGTCATGTCCAGGCTGCGGCGCAGCTCAATGGGGATCACGATGCGGCCGAGTTCGTCCATCTCACGAATAATGCCAGTAGATTTCATTGCTATTTCTCTCCTTCTTGTCGATATAAAACTGCAAAAAATGTGGGAACTGAGATTATTATAGTCAAATGGGGTCGATTTGTCAATTTTTTCAAGTAAATAAATGGGAGAAAGGAATACAATTTACACTCTTGACATATTTATCCTCGAGAGAGGGGCGGATTTTCGTGATGACGTATATATGGGTGGGGATGCTCGTTCTGTCGGTGATCTGCGGGGCGCTCACCGGGCGGATGGAGGGGGTCTCGGCCGCCGCCATGGGGGAGTGCCTCAAGGCGGTGGAGCTGTCCATCACCCTGCTGGGCTCCCTCTGTCTCTGGGGCGGGGTGATGAACATCGCCGAGAAGTCTGGGCTGACCGAAAAGATCTCCGGCTGGTTTTACCCCCTGGTGGGCAGGCTCTTTAAGGGGGTGCGGCGGGACTCCCCCGCCTTTGCCGCCATCTCCATGAACCTGATGGCCAACCTCCTGGGGCTGGGGAACGCCGCCACCCCCCTGGGCCTTGCCGCCATGCGGGAGCTGGACCGGCAGAACGGCGGCGGGGAGAGCGCCTCCGACGACATGATCACCTTTGTGGTGCTCAACACCGCCTCGCTGCAGCTCATCCCCACCACCGCCGCCACCCTGCGGCTCAAGGCGGGCAGCCAAAACCCCATGGAGATCATCACCTGTGTCTGGCTCTGCTCCGTCCTCGCCCTGGCGGCGGGGCTGCTGGTCAACCGCGCCCTGCGGGGCGCCACCCGCACCCGCGAGCCCGGGCCGGCCGCCCGCCGGATCGCCAAGGGGGGGAGCCGGCCGTGACCGCCTATGTGGTGCCCCTGCTCCTCTGCGCCTTTGCCCTCTACGGCATCTCGCAGAAGGTGCCGGTCTTTGACGCCTTTATGGAGGGGGCGGGGGAGAACGCCAAGGTGATTTTGCGGGTGCTCCCCTCCCTGGTGGGGCTGATGACCGCCGTGGGGATGTTCAAGGCCTCCGGGGCGCTGGACCTCCTGCAGGTGGGGCTGGCGCCGGTGGCGTCGCTGCTGCAGATCCCGCGGGAGATCATCCCCCTGGCCCTCCTGCGCCCCATCTCGGGCAGCGGGGCGATGGTCATCTTTCAGGACGTGCTCCAGTCCTTCGGGCCGGACAGCTACATCGGCCGGGTGGCCAGTGTGCTCATGGGCTCCACCGAGACCACCTTTTACACCCTGGCGGTCTACTACGGGGTGACCCACGTCAAAAAGACCCGCCACACCCTGCCCTCGGCCCTCTCGGCCGACCTGGCGGGCTTTGTCTGTAGCGCCCTGCTGGTGCGCCTCTTCTTCGGCGCGGCGGGGTGAGGGGCAAAAAAAGAGGGGCGCAGGTCCGCCGCGCGCGGCGTCTGCGCCCCTTTTTGGGCCGCCTTCCCCTTCGGATTAGGGGGAGGCGGCCTTTTGGCCGGCCGGGTCTCTTCCGGGTGAGTGGAGGAGGCCCTCAACTGGACTGCCCCTCTGTCAGCTCCTCCATCGAGACCTGCAGCAGTTGGGCGATCTGTGCCAACTCCACGTCGGTCACAAAACGGCTTCCATTTTCAATTCGCTGGATGGCGTTCTTGTCCAAATCCAGGCCGAGCACCTGCAGCCGTTCGGCCAACAGCCGCTGGGACACCCGGGGCCGCATCTGTTTGCGCAGATGGGCAATTTGCTTGCCGCAAAGGTTGTTGCGGCCGTCGGGAGCTTTGTTCTTGTACATGGTCGTATCACCTTCTCGCTCGCCTTGCGCAGGCGTTTTTTCAAGCCAGTTTTATTATAGGTTTGCCCGGGAGAGAGGGTGACATTCGCCTAATGTCAGGGTCGCGCGGCCGTGGGAAGAGGGGATAAAAAAGAGAGGGCGGGGGAAGCCACTGCTTCTCCCGCCCTCTCGGGCGCATGGAATGCACGGTTGTGTAGACAGGTGTTTTACAGGCCGATGAAGCCCACTTTTTTGTAGACCTTTCGCAGCATCTTGGCGGTGGCGCGGCAGGCCTTTTCCGCGCCCTCGGTGTAGCATTTTTCCAGGTATTCCCTGTCCTTTGACAGCCGGGCGAAGGCCTCGCGGATGGGGGCCAGCTCGTCGCTGACGGTCTCGCCCACCGCCAGCTTGAACTCGCCGTAGCCCTTGCCGGCAAACTCCCGCTCGATCTCGTCGAAGTCCTTGCCGGTGATGGCGGAGTAGATGGACATCAGGTTGTTGATGCCGGCCTTCCCCTCCCGGCGGCAGACAACCCCCTCGGAGTCGGTGACCGCCTTTTTGAATTTGCGGAGGATGACGTCCGGCTCGTCGAGGATGGAGATGAAGCCGTTGGGGTTGGGGTCGGACTTGCTCATCTTCTTCTCCGGCTCGGTGAGGGACGTGATCTTGGCCGCCGTCTCTGGGATATAGGGTTCGGGCACCACAAAGGTCTCGCCGAAGCGGCCGTTGAAGCGGTTGGCGATCCCCCGGGCCAGCTCCAGATGCTGTTTCTGGTCCTGCCCCACCGGCACCAGGTCGGTGCCGTAGGCGAGGATGTCGGCGGCCATCAGCACCGGGTAGGTGAAGAGCCCGGCGTTGATGTCGTCGGGGTGCTTCTGGCTCTTCTCCTTGAACTGGGTCATCCGCCCCAGGTCGCCGAACTGGGTGAAGCAGGAGAGGACCCAGGCCAGCTGGCTGTGGGCGGGGTTGTGGCTCTGGATGAAGAGCAGGCTCTTCTGGGGGTCGATGCCGCAGGCGATGAGCAGGGCGTAGCAGTCCAGCGTCTGGCGGCGCAGCTTGGCCGGGTCCTGCTTGACGGTGATGGCGTGCAGGTCCACCACCGAGTAGGTGCAGTCGTACTCGTCTTGCATGGGACCCCAATTCTTCACCGCCCCCAGATAGTTGCCCAGGGTGAATACCCCGGTGGGCTGGATGCCGCTGAAGATGACCTTTTTGCGCGGGGTCATGTTCTGTTCCATAAATGCTCCTCTTTTCTATACTAAACGTAATTTATGCAAAAGTTTTTACAATTTTCGCCATGATCTGCACCCCTTTGACGATCTCCTCGTCGCTGGGGGTGGAGTAGTTGACCCGGAAGGAGTGGCAGGGCTGGCTCTCGTCAGTGTAGAAGGCGTTGCCCGGCACCAGGGCCAACCCGGCCTTGACGCACCGCTCGCAGAAATCCGGCATGTCGATTTCATCGGGGAGGGTGCACCACAAAAACAGGCCGCCCTGGGGCTTGCGGTAGGTGACCTTGCCCGCCAGGTAGCGGTCGATGGCCTCGCACATGGTCTGGGCCTTTTTGCGGTAGGTGGCCTGCAGCCCGGCGATGTGCTCGTTTACGTCCCAGCGGGTGAGGAACTCGTTGCAGATGATCTGCGCCAGGGAGTTGGAGTGGACGTCGGTGGTCTGCTTGGCCACCGCCAACTTGGAGGCCAGCTCGTTTCGGGCCACCACAAAGCCCACCCGCAGGGCGGGGGCCAAGATCTTGGAGAAGCTGCCCAGGTAGATGACCCGGTCGCCCCCCCGGTCGAGGGACTTGATGGTGGGCACCGGCTCCCCGTCGATGCGCAGGTCGCCGTAGGGATTGTCCTCCAAAATCAGCAGGTCGTGGGCACGGGCAAAGTCGAGGATGGCCTGGCGTTTTTGCAGCGAGGTGACCACCCCGCTGGGGTTTTGGAAGGTGGGGATGATGTAGAGGAAGCGGGGGTTGTGGGCCCCCTCCCAGGCGGATCGCAGGCTCTGCAGTGAGAGGCCGTCGTCCTCCAGCTCCACCGGGGCCAACTGCACCCCGTAGGAGCGGAAGGTGTTGAGCGCGCCGATGAAGGTGGGCTTTTCCACCAGCACCGTGTCCCCCTCGTCGCACAGGCATTTGGTCACTAAGTCGATGCCCTGCTGGGCGCCAGAGGTGATGAGCAGGGTGTTCTCGGAAAAGTCGATGCCGTAGTCCTGGGCCAGCCATCGCTCCAAGGTGGTGCGCAGGGCGGGGTAGCCCTCGCTGAGGGAGTACTGCAGGGCGGCGGTGGGGTCTTTTTGCAGGATGTCGGCGGTGATGGCGGCGATCTTCTCCACCGGGAAGGTCTCGGACGCGGGGTTGCCGGCGGCGAAGGAGATGACATTCGGGTCGGACGAGTACTTGAGGATCTCCCGGATCACCGAGGGCTTGAGGGTCGACATCTTGTGCGAGATGGGGTAGGACATGACGGTTCCTCCTTTTCACGGTCCCAGCCGGGCCCCGATGGGGCGGGCCGGGGGATGGGTGCGGCTGGAAATGCCAGGGGCGCGCAGCGCGAGGCGATACGGGCCATGGGGCGGGGCAGAGGGCGTTTGCACATCTGCCCGGCCGCCGCTGGTATAATAGCCGCGTTGCGGCTATTATACCACAAAGAGCGGGGGGAGAAAAACCCCCCGCCCCTGCAAAGCGCCGAAAATCCCCCGGCCGGCAGCCGATAAATTGACAAATGACGGCCCAGACTGTACTATAAGGGCAGGTGGCTGCCGCCGCCTTTTTTGTGCGGCGCCGGCCGACTGCACACCGCAGCAGCGCCCGCCCCGGTGGCCGGGCAGTTTTGATTTGAAGAGAAGAAAAGGTGGTAAAGAGAATGGAAGGCAAAGTTCGCACCCGGTTTGCGCCCAGCCCCACCGGCTACATGCACGTGGGCAACCTGCGCACCGCCCTGTACGCCTATCTGGTGGCCAAGAAAGACGGCGGCACCTTCATCCTGCGCATCGAGGACACCGATCAGCAGCGCAAGGTCGAGGGGGCCGAGGACATCATCTACAACACCCTGCGCCAGTGCGGCCTGCGGTGGGATGAGGGCCCGGACATCGGCGGCCCGGTGGGCCCCTATGTGCAGAGCGAGCGGATGGGGATGTTCATCGACTACGCCAAGCAGCTGGTGGAGTCGGGCCACGCCTACTACTGCTTCTGCGACAAGGACCGGCTGGAGCAGATGAAGACCATCCAAAAGGCCTCCGGCCAGCCCACCCGCTACGACGGCCACTGCCGGAACCTCTCCAAGGAGGAAGTGGAGGCCCGCCTCGCCGCCGGGGAGCCCTATGTCATCCGCCAGAAGATGCCGCTGGAGGGGACGACCACCTTCCACGACGAGATCTTCGGCGACATCACCGTCGAGAACAGCACCCTCGACGACCAGGTGCTCATCAAGCGCGACGGGATGCCCACCTACAACTTCGCCAACGTGGTGGACGACCACCTGATGGGGATCACCCACGTCATCCGCGGCAACGAGTACCTCTCCTCCACCCCCAAGTACAATCTCCTCTACCAGGCCTTCGGGTGGGAGATCCCGGTCTACATCCACTGCCCGCCGGTGATGAAAAACGCCACCGAAAAGCTCTCCAAGCGAAACGGCGACGCCTCTTTTGAGGACCTGGTGGCCAAGGGCTATTTGAAGGACGCGGTCCTCAACTACATCGCCCTGCTGGGGTGGAACCCCAAGGGCGAGGAGGAGATCTTCACCCTCGACGAGCTGGTGCGGGAGTTCTCCCCCGAGGACATCTCCAAGTCCCCCGCCATCTTCGACCCCCAGAAGCTGCGCTACATCAACGCCGAGTACCTGCGGCGGATGGACGAGGAGACCTTCTACGAGACCGTTCTCCCCTGGATGAAGAAGGGCGTCGCCCGGGAGGACATCGACTTTCACCTGTTGGCCCAGGTGCTGCACGCCCGCACCGAGGTGCTGGAAGAGGTGCCCCCCCAGCTGGACTTCATCGACGCCCTGCCCGATTACAGCAACGACCTCTACACCCACAAGAAGATGAAGACCAACGCCGAGACCTCCCTGGACGCCCTGCAGAAGGTGCTGCCGGTGCTGGAGGGGATCGAGGACTTCACCCTCGCGCCGGTCCACGACGCCCTCTTCGCCCTCATCGCCGAGTTGGGGGTCAAAAACGGCGCCGTCCTCTGGCCGCTGCGGGTGGCCCTCACCGGCAAGTCCTTCACCCCCGGCGGCGGGGTGGAGATGGCGGTCATCCTGGGCAGGGAGGAGTCCCTCGCCCGCATCCGCAAGGGCATCGCCCAGCTGCAGGGCTGACGGGCGGATCCCCTTTTCAAAGAGAAGAGACGGCCGGGGGCCGCGGGGTCGGCAGGATCCTGCGGCCCCCTTTTTTTGTGTGCGGCCCCGCCGCGAAAGGAGCGAGTGAACGTGTTTGTCGACCTCACCCTCAAAGTCACTCCAGAACGCACCAAGGACGCCCAGGGAAATGAAAAAAAGGCCCTCACCGGCCACCTGGGCACCCACTTTGACGTCATGGACAAGGTCTTCCCCCTGGCGTTTCTCCGCCGCCCGGCGCTGGTGCTCGACGTGTCGGCGGTGACAGGGCGGGACATTGAGCCGGAGGACCTGCCCCTGGAGCGGGTCCTCCCCGGCGACGCCGTCCTCTTTTCCACCGGCTGGCTCGAGCGGGAGGGCTACGCCACCCCCGCCTACTTCAAGGGGCACCCCCAGCTCTCCCAGCGGCTCATCGACGCCCTGCTGGAGCGGGAGGTCTCCCTCCTGGGCATCGACTGCGCCGGCATCCGCCGGGGCAGGGAACACACCCCCGCCGACCAGCGCTGCGCCGACCGGGGGGCCTTTGTGGTGGAGAACCTCTGCAACCTGCAGGGGGTGCTGCGGGGGGCGCCCTGGGCGGCCTGCACCCTCTACACCTTCCCGGTGAACTTCGCCCAGATGAGCGGCCTGCCCTGTCGGGTGGTGGCCGAGTTGCCCGAGGGGGAGGAGTAGGGGACAGGTCCCCCGCCCATTCCTCTGCGCGGTGAACGGGGGGCGTTCCCCGCGAGCGCCCGGCACCTGCTTGGGCGGCTCCGTTGAACGGCGATCCCTATCAAACAGAGAGAGGCGGCCCGGAGAGGGCCGCCTTTTTTGCGCCCTTTCCCGCAAAAAAGCGCCCCCTTTTCCCAAAAGGGGCCCTTCTCCCGCCTCCCTCGCCGCAAAGGACTATTTTTCCCCATGCCCGCTGCGACAGAATTTCCACCCGCCGGCCCTCTATACTGAATGTACCAAAGAGGACCGACACCCCTCCCCCCTATGTGTATGCGCCGGGGGGAGGGAAGATGCGCAAACCAGGGAGGAATTGGCCATGAGAGGGATGCTGTTTACAGCCGCCGGGCGGCTGGCCCGGGGCAGGGCGGGGAAGAAGGGGGAGGGCCAGCGCAGCTGGCTGGCCCAGATGGCCCACCGCCATGCCTTTTTGCTGCGGCAGGCGGGGGTGTTCGCCGTGGGCTTTGTGCTGGCGGGGGCCTCGCTGCTGGGGGAGATGTCCCCCCTGGCCATCGCCTTTCTGGCGGCGGTCCCCGGCGACTATCTGCTCTGGAGCGCCACCGGCGCCTTCTGCGGCTACCTGTTGCTCACCCCGCTGGAGACGGGGCTCACCTACCTGGCAGCGGCGCTGCTGACGGTGGTGCTGCGCTGGACCCTGGCCTTCCGGGCGGAGGACCGGCGGGCGGCCTGGCCCAAAATCACCGCCTGTGGCTTGGGGGTGCTCATCGCCCGGGTGGGGCTGGCCTCGGCGGTCGGGTTGGCGCCCGACCGGCTGGCCCTGTCCGCCAGCGAGGCGCTGCTGACCATGGGGGTCTGCTACTTCTTCACCGTCACCGCCGCGGCCTTCTCCCAGGGGAAGAGCCTCAAGGGCTTTTCCAACTTACAGCTGGCCAGCCTCTTCATCTGCCTGGCCTGCGGGCTGATGGCCCTCGACGGGATCGCGGTGCTGGGCCTCTCGGTGGGGCGGATGGCGGCGGTGGTCTTCACCCTGGTGGCCGCCTACCTGGGCAAGGAGTCCACCGGCGCGGTGGCGGGGGTGCTGATGGCGCTGGCCATCTCCCTCTCGGGGCCGCAGATGCTGCTGTTCATGGGGGCCTTCCCCCTGGGCGGGCTGGTGGCGGGCCTCTTCGCGCGGCAGAACAAGGTGCTCTGCGCCCTCTCCTTTGGGGTCTGCTGCACCATTGTCGCCACCTTCCTGCCGGCGCAGGAGCTCTCGGGCGGGCTGGTGGTGGAGTGGTTCGTGGGCTGCGCCCTCTTCCTCCTCCTGCCGGGGAGGCTGCTGGGGGCCCTGCCCCTGGGAGAGGGGGCGGACAGCCTGGTCAAGAGCGAGCGGGTCAAGCGGATGGTGAGCTACAAGCTGCAGTCCACCGCCGCCTCCCTCTCCACCATCTCCCACAAGATCCAAACCCTCTACAAGCGGCTGGACACCCTGGGCGGGGAGGACATCTCCCAGGTCTACCACTGCGCCGCCGACAAGGTCTGCAAAAACTGCGGGCTGTGCAGTTTCTGCTGGGAGCAGCAGTACACCGAGACCTGCGACTGTCTCAACAAGGGGATGGAGGCGCTGGGGCAGCAGGGCCAGCTCTCCGGGGAGGACCTGCCCCCCTATTTCGTCAAGCGCTGTGTCAAGCTGGCCCCTTTGCTGCAGGCGGTGGAGGAGGGCTATGAGCGCTACCTGCAAAACCGGGCGGTGGGGCGGAAGATGTCCTATGTCAAGAGCGGGGTCATCGGCCAGATGGACAGCCTCGCCAAACTGCTGGCGGGGATGGGCGAACAGGTGGAGAGCATGGACGACGTGGACATGCAGTCCAGCCGCCAGATCGCCAATCTCCTCACCGACCTGGGCTTTGCGCCCAAGGACGTCCTCTGCACCACCTCCCGCCAGAAGGGGGCCAAAATCGAGCTCAAGCTGGACAACGACCTGAGCGAAAAGCAGCAGCGCTACATCTCAGAGGAGCTCTCGGACTACTGCGAGCGCAACTTTGACGAGGGGGTGCTCAAAAAGACCTTGGACGGCAGCTACCTCACCCTCAACGAGCGCCCGCCCCTGGTACTGGAACACGGGGTCTGCCAGCTGGCGGCGGACGGCCGCTGCGGCGACAGCTTCGACGTCTTTTCGGGGGAGGACGGCTACTGCTACTGCGTCCTCTCCGACGGGATGGGCACCGGCGACTTCGCCGCCATCGACTCCACCATGACCTGCTCGGTGGTCTCCACTGTGCTGCGCTCGGGCTTTGACATCGACGGCTCGGTGGAGCTCATCAACAGCGCCCTGGCGGTCAAGACCGGGGACGAGGCGGTCTCCACCATCGACCTGATGCGCTTTGACTGCTTCACCGGCGAGGCCCTCTTTGTCAAGGGGGGCAGCCCCTGCACCTACCTGCTGCGGGGCGGCCGAGCCGCCCGGCTGGGCAAGCCCTCCCTGCCCATCGGCATCCTCCAGAGCGTGGCGCTGGACAAGAGCGCCGCCCGCCTCAAGGCCGGCGACCTGGTGCTGATGGTCAGCGACGGCGCAGTGGGGGAGGACGAGGCCCTCATCGCCCAGCAGCTGGCCCTTTTAAAGGACGGAGAGCCCGAAGAGATCGCCCAGGCCATCTGTCAGCTGGCCAAGCACGCCGCCGGCCAGCGAGACGACATCACCGCCATCTGCTTTCGGGTCTCGGCCCAATAGGCGTTTCCCCCGCCGGGGGACGCACCCTTTTCCGCCTGGTCAGCGGGGGAGGGGCGTCCAGCGGCTTGGCATATAATCTCCTCTTTTTGTGACAGCGCCCCCTCCCGCCCTCTTGCCGGCGAAGGGGGCGCTGCCGCGCGCCCGGCCCCTCTGCAAAGGTGCACAAAAAAGCCGCCGTCTGTTTTGCAAAAAAATAGACGGCGGTCTTTTTCTTTTTAGAAGGGGGATCTTATACTGTAAGTGCGGCCAGTTCCCCCCGCGCAAGGAGGGTCACCGCCCGGCGGTCCGCCCGCACCAACCCCGCCTGTTCCAGCTTTTGCAGGGCCCGGTGGACGCTGCGCAGGGTGGTGAAGAGGGCGTCGGCCATCTCCTGTTTGGGCAGGGTGACCACCCCGTTTTCGTCGGCGCTGGCCAGCAGGAGGGCCGCCAGGCGGACGACCACCGTCTTTCCCTTGGCGCCGGTGCGCTCCAGCGACTGATTCAGCTGCTGGCGGGCGGTCTTTTCGTAGAGGCGCAGGGCGAGCCCCGCATCCCGCTGCAAAAGGGCAAGCAGCTCCTCTCCGCCGATGCGGTAGCCCCGGCAATCCCCCGAGGCAAAGACGGTGGTGATGACCCGCTGGTGGCAGACGATCTCCAGGTCGCCGAAAATCTCCCCCGGCCGGTAGCGGTAGAGGATGGCGGAGAAGCCGTCGGGGTCCAGGGTGCGGACCACCGCCTCCCCCTCGGTGAGAAGGCAGGCCCACTCGGGCACCTCCCCCTGCAGCAAAATGGCCTCCCCATTCTTGCAGGCAAAGGGGGCAAAGTGCCCCAGCAGGCCCCGCTGCACCAGGTATTCTAAGATGTTGTCCACAGGCCCACCCCCTTTTTCTTTTATGATAGGGGGGCGGCATCCATTTGTCAATCGAGAGAGGAGAGATCGCACAGCAGACAGCGCGCAAAAAGATCATCATCGACACCGACACCGCGTCCGACGACGCGGTCGCCCTGGTGGCGGCCCTGCGGGACCCCACCTTGCAGGTGCTGGCCATCACCACCGTGGCGGGGAATGTGGAGCTGCCCCTGGCGGTCAAAAACGCCCTCCTCTCGGTGGAGCGGGCGGGCAGCTATCGGCCGCCGGTCCATGTGGGGGCCCCCGGCCCCCTCCTCTGCGAGCTGGAGACGGCCGACCAGATCCACGGGGCCGACGGGATG